>JBBQGF010000001.1:0-86526 GCA_038322745.1 Minisyncoccia bacterium
TGTTTTTCAATAAGTATTTCAGCAATATTTGTTTTTTCACTTTCATCTTTACCTTTATCTTCTCTATGAATAAACATAACTATATCAGCGTCTTGTTCAATAGAACCAGAGTCACGAAGGTCAGAAAGACGAGGTCGGCCACCACGAGCTTCCACTGCACGAGAAAGCTGGGACAGTGCTATTACAGGAACATCAAATTCTTTTGCTAGAGCTTTTAATGAACGAGATATTTCTGTAACTTGATTTACCATATTGTCATAATTTTTAGATGCAGACATTAACTGTAAGTAATCAACAATAATAAGTCCTATACCATGTTCAGCACGAATACGACGACATACAGAACGCATACGGACAATAGAGTTACCGGCTAAATCATCAATAAAAATAGGTGCCTTTGATAAACTATCAAGTGAATCACGAATTTTTGCAAATTCACTTTCAGCTGTTAAATTTCCAGTACGAAGATTCCATGCATTTACTTTAGATTGAGCTGCAAGCATTCTATCTACAAGTTGTTGAGTACTCATTTCAAGTGAAAAGATAACAGTGGGTGTACCATGATTGAGTGCAGCTTGTCGGGCTATATCAAGGGCCAATGTTGTCTTTCCCATAGAAGGACGAGCAGCAAGTATGATAAGGTCTGATTTCTGAAGTCCTGAGAGATATTGGTCAAGGTCATGAAATCCAGTAGGTACCCCACGAAGTTCACCTTTATTTTCATGAAGCTTTTCTAATCTTTCCCATGCTTCAGGTAAACTATCTTTCATTGATGTGAAAGCGTGTGCGCTAGTATTACTATTTATTCCCATCATTCTTTTTTCTGCTTGGTCTAAAATCTCAAAAACATTTTCAACTTCATCTTGAAAACCAAGCTCTGAAATATCTGAACCAGCTTCAATGATTTTTCGTAAGAGATGTTTTTTATTTACTAAGTCAGCATAATATTTAATATTAGTAGAAGCAGGAACTGAATTTGTAAGTTCAGATAGATAACTATTACCACCGATAGAATCAAGCAATCCCTTTTCGGTAAGTTTATGAGATACTGTTATAAGGTCAATAGGGTCACCCTTACTTGAAAGTTCTAACATTGTTTTATAAATTTGTGAGTGTTTATTTGCATAAAAAGAATCAACATTTACAACATCATTTATTTCATGAATTGCACTTGGTCTAAGCATTATAGAACCAAGAACTGCCATTTCTCCATCAACACTTTGAGGTGGAATACGAAGATTTGTTTTTTTGTCTGTAGCCATAGGCTCTATTGTATCATAGGAAAAATTATTGCAAATATTGATATGGGGAGATATATGTGTGTAAAATGTGCAAAACTTTGTATATTTTGATATTATAGATATATGTCAAAAGATATAAAAATAGTTATGACTGGAGATAGACCCACAGGACGCTTACATCTAGGTCACTTTGTTGGTTCTATACAAAATAGAGTTAAACTCCAAAATGAAGCCAATAAGTCATATTACATGATTGCTGATATGCAAGCACTTACTGACAATGCTACTAATCCTGAAAAAGTTCGAAATAATGTTCTAGAAGTAGCACTCGATAATTTAGCATGTGGATTAGATCCAGAAAAAACAACCATGTTCATACAATCAAAAATTCCGGAAATTGCTGAACTTACTGTATTGTTTTTAAATCTAGTTACTTTGGCAAGATTAAAAAGAAACCCTACTGTTAAAGATGAAATGAAACAAAAAGGCTATGGTGAAAATGTTCCAGCAGGATTTCTAGCTTATCCTGTATCTCAAGCTGCAGATATTTTATTTTGTAAAAGTAATTTAATCCCAGTTGGTGAGGATCAGTTACCAGTTATAGAACAAGTAAACGAAATTGTTGATGACTTCAATCGTTTTTACGGAGAAACTTTTTCTCGTGTAAAACATCTTGTTGGTAATACACCTAGACTTATTGGTACTGATGGAAACATTAAGATGGGTAAATCTTTAAATAATACAATTAATTTATCAGATTCATTAGAAGAAATTTCAAAAAAAGTTATGAGTATGTATACAGATCCAAATCATATACATATTGAAGATAAAGGCAATGTCGATGGTAATGTTGTTTTTGCATATTTAGATATCTTTGATACAAATAGAAATGAAGTTGATAGTTTAAAAGATCAATATCGAAAAGGTGGACTTGGTGATGTTGTAATAAAAAAGAGACTTATTGGAGTACTTGAAAATATAATAGGTCCAATCAGAGAGAAAAGATTAGAATTAGCAAAGAATCCTGAATCAGTAATGAAAATATTGGAAGAAGGAACAATAAAAGCTAAAGTTATTGCAAAAGAAACTATGGAAGAAGTAAGAGAAGCTTTAAAAATTAATTATTTTTAATCATTAAATATTTATGAAATATATTCGTATTTTATTAACATTAGTCTTTGGGATTATTTATTGGCCAATAAATATACTTCACACCAAAGTTCAAAAATGGTATTTTGGCATGAAAAAACAAGATGAAGTTATTTGGTTTTTATTTACACCATTTTATTGGATATTAGTTATTATCACATTTATTATTTCAGTGCCATATGAATTTTTTATAGCAAAAGACCTTCATTAATAATTATATTTTTAAAAACTTGTATAAATGAATGGTTGTGTTATTATTAAAAAATAGCCGTTGAACCAGATGACACTGGGGAGGTGAGAGAAGAAAACCAGATTGGTTATTAGAACTCTCCGTAGAACTCGCGTTATGAGTTTAATTAAGTAAAAAAGTAGGGTGGTACCGCGATGAGAAATCGCCCCTGCAAATTTATCATTTTGATAAGTTTGAAGAGGCGATTTTTTGCATCTTCGTCGAAATATACTTATCTATTATTAATTAATTAAATTGTGTTGCAGTAATATGTTGGTTGCTCTACACAATGTAATATAATCACATGCGTACATTCATTAAAGATATTAAAGATTACATAGGTTCAACAGTTAGTATTTCTGGGTGGGTAGATGTTCGTCGAGACCAAGGCAAAATGATATTTCTAGATTTTCGTGATATGACTGGTAAAGTACAAGGTGTTATTTTACCAAATTATACAGAAACACTTGAAGTAGGAAAAACTTTACGTAATGAATTTGCTGTAAAAGTAAATGGTAAGGTAAATAAAAGACCGGAAAGAAATATTAAAGAGGGTATTTTGAATGGTGATTTAGAGCTTGAAATACTTGAGATAGAAGTATTGGCTTCTGCTGCACCACTTCCTTTTGATATTTCACTCAGTGGTTATAATCTAGACTTAACAACTGAGCTAGATAATAGAGCTATTGTATTAAGACAACCAAAAGTTCAAGCAATATTTAAAATAGAAGAAACAGTTATTGATTCATTCCGTGAATTTATGAAGCAAAATATGTTTTTTGAATTTCAAGCACCTTCTATGGTTCCAGCAACTGCAGAAGGTGGAGCAGAAGTATTTCAGATTGATTATTTTAGTAAAAAAGCATATCTATCTCAATCACCACAACTCTATAAGCAAATAGTTATGTCAGCATTTGAGAGATGTTTTTCTGTGAATAAGGTTTTTCGCGCTGAACCATCATCTACAACCCGCCATTTAACAGAAATAGTATCACTTGATGCGGAAATGGCTTTTATTGAATCGTGGACTGATGTGCGTGATATGGCAGAAAATACAGTTAAATATATCTTAGAGCAAGTAAAGATAAAAAATACTGAGCATATAAAACTACTTGAAGCAGAACTTCCAGTTATGATTGATAAAACCCCAACACTTACATTGAAAGAAGTTCAAGAAAGAATTTTTGAAGTTTATAAACGCGATGTTCGTGGAGAAAAGGATACTAACGCTCAAGATGAGAGAGAAATATGTGAAATAATCAAAAAAGAAACAGGTTCAGACTTTGTATTTATCTACGGATACCCAACACGTAAAAAGCCTTTTTATGTATATCCAAATCCTAATGAACCTGAATATAATGAAGGAATGGATCTAATCTGTCGTGGAGTGGAATGGCTCTCAGGAGGAAGAAGAATCAATGATTATGAACAATTAACAAAACATGTGGAACTTTGGAATATGGACCCAACTAAAGTTAAAATGTTTTTAGAAGCATTTAAATATGGAGTTCCACCAGAAGGAGGTTTTGCATTTGGAGCCGAGCGTATAACTATGCAATTACTAGGTCTTAAAAATATTCGCGAAGCCTGTATTTTTCCAAGAGACATGAATAGAATAGACGAAAGATTAAGTGAGGATGGTTATTAATTTCAAAATAATTTAATATGATTTATAAAATAAAGCATAAAATAAATTTATTTTATGCTTTATTTTATTACGATTTTAGTTTAGAATAGAACAATATGGATGAAAGTACTACATCTATCTACAAAGTTAAAACAGGCTCATTTGAAGGGCCTCTTGATTTACTTCTGTCTCTTATCGAGAATAGAAAGCTTTTTGTAAATGAGGTGTCACTTTCTGAAGTAACAAATGATTATATAGCATACGTTAAATCACTTTCAGATGAAGATATAAATATTAATGATATATCATATTTTATTCTTATTTCAGCTACCCTTATATTAATAAAATCTAAATCTTTACTCCCAAACCTTTCTTTAACTGAAGATGAGACCGAAAAAATAGTTGATCTTGAGGCTCGTTTGAGACTTTATCAAATAATAAAATCAGCAAGTATTGATGTAAAAGAGAATTTTGGTGCACAAATAATTTTCACTCCATGTGACCGTGTTTGGAATGATCCACTTTTTTCACCTGACCCAGTAATAACAATTTCATCTATGTCAAAACATGTAGAAGATGTGTTGAATCAATTACCTAAAAAAGAAAGTAAACTACCTGAAATTGAAATAAAAAAGATTATAAATATTGATGAATTTATAAATGGATTGACTGATAGAATACAGACAGCAATGAATCTATCTTTTCGAGAATTCTCGAGTAGTCATGGAGCAGAAAGTGCAGAAGAAGCAAAAGTTCATGTTATAGTTTCTTTCCTGGCTATGTTAGAATTGGTTAGAGAAGGGATAATAGATGTTATGCAAAATGCATCATTTGGTGATATTGAGATAAATCGGCCAAAACTTTCAGTAGAAGAAACTATTATTAATTAAAATTATTTTGTCTTTATAAATTATTTAGATATAAAAATTGTATTTAGGTGAAAAATTTAGGCGGATAAATAAACAAACATTAATAACTTAATCAAGAGTAATATGTCTATAACATTAGAATCAAAAATTGAAGGTTTACTTTTTTATAAAGGAGAAGAAGTCTCTGTTAAGTCACTGTCTCTACTTTTGAGTGTTCCAGAAAATGAAATAGAAGAAGGGTTAAAAAGTTTAGAAAAGTCACTTGATGGGCGTGGTCTTGTGCTAGTAAGGAAAGATGACAAAGTAGTACTAGGCATCACTGGAGAATTATCATCTATTATTGAATCAATCCGAAAAGATGAAATTACAAAAGAACTTTCAAAAGCATCACTTGAAACTCTTTCTATTGTTTTATATAAGAACGGTGTATCTCGTAGTGAAATAGACTATATAAGAGGAGTAAATTCAAGTTTCATTCTTCGTAATCTACTCGTTCGTGGATTAGTAGAAAAGGTTATTGATAGTAATGATAATAGAAGAATACTTTATAGACCTACATTTGATACACTTGCTTATATGGGAGTTACTTCTATAAAAGATTTACCCAATTATGAACAAGTTGTTTCTTCATTAACAGGTGTCATAAACCAAAAAGAAAATAATGAGTAATACTATCAAAATATTTTTACCAGCATTAATTTCCTTTATTATAGGAATAGTTCTTACTCCTGTTGCTACACATTATTTTTATAAATATCGTATGTGGCGTAGAATTGGAAGAATTCAAAATATCCCATCTAAAGAAGTTGCAGGATTCCAAAAGATTCATGATAGTAATGCAGAAATATCAACTCCACGTACAGGTGGTATGATTATATGGATTTCTGTAATTCTAACTTTAGCAATTACTGGATTAATTGATTTCATTTTTAGTTCCTATTCAAATATAAATTTTTATTTTATAAGTAGAAGTCAAACTCTATTACCATTTTTTACTTTGATTATTGCATCACTTATAGGATTAGGTGATGATTTTCTTCAAATATTTGGAAAAGGTAAATGGACAACAGACCCTTTTATACTCAGATATATAAAAATAGGAATTATCCTTATTCTTGGATTAATTATTAGTTTATGGTTTTATTTTAAATTAGGATATTCTCATTTATATATTCCATGGTTAGGTTATATTGAGCTTGGATTTATATTTATTCCATTTTTTATTTTGATAATGTTTTCTTTATGGTCATCAAGCGTTATTGATGGAATAGATGGGCTTGCAGGTGGAGTTATGGCGTCAATTTTTATGGCATATACCCTTATATCTTTTTTTAATGGCCAAGTAGATATTTCGACATTCTGTGCTGTCATAACTGGAGGAATACTTGCTTTTCTTTGGTTTAATATTCCACCCGCTAGATTTTATATGGGAGAGACAGGTATGATTGGATTAACAGTTACTTTATCAGTTATTGCATTTCTTACAGATACTGTCCTTCTTATCCCTATAATTGCATTTCCGCTTTTTATAACATCACTTTCTAATGTAATACAAATAGCATCAAGAAAATTTCGTAATGGTAAAAAAATATTTCTTTTTGCACCTATTCATCATCATTTTGAAGCACTTGGTTGGCCTAAATATAAAGTAACTATGCGATACTGGATTATTGGTATAATGATGTCTATAACTGGTGTTATCTTGGCACTCATAAGTTAGTTTAAATTTAGATGAATAAAAATAAATTAGATAAAATATTTTTTGGAATAGTTATCACCCTTATTACCATTGGAGTAATTATGTTTATTTCTGCATCACTAGGAATTCTAAATAAAAATGAATCAAAATTTTATGCAGTTATGTTCAACCAACTTATATTTGGTCTAGGTGGAGGACTAGTTGCTCTTTATTTTGGATATAAAATACCATATAAATTTTGGAGACAATATTCTCTTCCAATTTTCGTAGCATCTATCATTGTAACAGCATTGGTATTTGTTCCAGGATTAGGATTTGCTCATGGAGGATCACGTAGATGGATAAATATTTTTGGTATTTCAATTCAACCAGTTGAGTTTTTAAAAATTGGATTTATTATTTATTTTGCAGCTTGGCTTTCCTGGATAAAAAATAGAGTGAAAGATATTCGCTTCAGTTTGATGCCACTCTTAGTATTTTTAGGAATTATAACAATAGTTCTAATAAATCAACCTGATACAAAAAGTTTGATATTAATAACAGCAACTGGACTAGTAATGTTATTTGTTTCAGGTGCTCCATGGAAATATCTACTTGGAATGTTTACAGTGTGTTTAGTTGCTTTTTTAATTTTAGCTTTTACAACTCCATATTTAAAAAGTCGAATAACTACCTTTTTAAATCCGAATGAAAACGGAAGTACTTCGTCATACCAAATACAACAATCATTAATAGCTGTCGGTTCTGGTGGTATTGCCGGACGAGGACTTGGACAGAGTATCCAAAAATTTAATTATTTACCAGAACCTCAGGGTGATTCGATATTTGCAGTAGTAGGAGAAGAAGTCGGATTTGTTGGTTCATTTTTAATAATTTGTTTATATATTGCATTCTTTTTGAGAGGTTTTCGAGTTGCTCACTATGCTCCAGACTCATTCTCTAAACTTTTTGTTATTGGAATAATAACTATTATAACTGCTCAATCATTTATGAATATTGCATCAATAATTGGAGTATTCCCACTAACAGGAGTTCCTTTAGTTTTTATGTCTCATGGTGGAACAGCGCTATTACTTGATATTGGACTTATGGGGATAGTTCTAAATATTTCTAGGTTTCAGAAAAAGATTAAAGAATAGATATATTTTGCTAGAAAAAAATTTAGAAATACGTTATAATTGATGGATATGAATCCTGTTAGGAACCACGGACACAGGAAAGAGTATTTAATTGTTAAAATCATTATTAAACTAATTTAAGCAAGTATTGGTCTCATCAAAAGGATATCGACCGCGACCTGCTTCTAACGGGATGAAAATATTACTAACGGGGGGTGGTACTGGTGGGCATTTCTATCCACTTATCGCTATTGCAGAAAAGCTAATTGAAAATTCAGATAAACAAAAAATTATCAATTTGAAATTATATTATATGTCAGATAAACCATACGATAAACGTATGCTTTTTGAGAATAGTATGACATATGTTCAAATTCCTTCTGGTAAAATGCGCTTGTATTTTTCATTAAAAAATATTTCTGATTTCTTCAAAATTATTACAGGAATGTTTTTTGGATTATTATCTATGTTTTTTATTTATCCAGATGTAGTTATATCTAAAGGTGGATACGCTGCTTTTCCAGCAGTCTTTGCAGCAAAACTACTTCGTATACCAGTTATTGTTCATGAATCAGATTCATATCCAGGACGTCTAAATATTTGGACAGCAAAGTTTGCTAAAAAAATTGCTATATCTTGGCCTGAAGCAATCGAATATTTACCAAAAGATAAAACAGCATTAACTGGTCAGCCCATTAGGAAAAATATTTTACATGGTGATGAAGTTGGAGCATACGAGTTTTATAAATTAGCTTCAAATTTACCTATTATTTTGGTTATAGGTGGTTCTCAAGGTGCAGAAATAATAAATAATATAATTCTTGATGTACTTCCTGATCTACTTTCTAAGTACCAAATTATACATCAAACAGGAGTAAATAATATAGATGATGTTGTTGGACGTTCAAAACTAATTATGGAAAACAATAATAACTTAGGAAGATATATTCCACTTCCATATTTAAATAATCTAGCAACACGTATGGCAGCAGGAATTGCAACTATTGTAATATCTCGCGCAGGTTCTGCAATTTTTGAAATAGCTTCTTGGGGAATACCATCAATAATTATTCCTATATCAAATTCTAATGGAGACCATCAGAAAAAAAATGCATATAACTATGCAAGATGTGGTGCATGTGAAGTAATAGATGAAGCAAATCTAACTCCACATTTATTAATTTCTGAAATAGATAAATTAATTAATAATAAAGAAAAATTATCAGTAATGAAATCAAGTGCCTTAGAATTTGCTTCTCCAGATGCAGCAGATAAAATAGCCGATGAAGCTATTAAAATAGCTCAAACACATGAATCATAATATGGAAAATATAAATAAAAAAATAATAACTCGTTTTGCCCCGTCACCAACAGGTTTTTTACATATTGGTGGAGTTCGTACTGCATTGTATGCTTGGGCTTGGGCTCGAAAAAATAATGGAACTTTTATTCTAAGAATTGAGGATACAGATAAAGTTAGAGAAGTAGAAGGATCAATAGAACATATTATGGAATCACTGAAATGGATAGGAATAAATTGGGATGAAGGCCCTGATATTGGTGGTCCTAACGCTCCGTATATACAATCGGAAAGATTAGATTCATATAATAGATATGCAAAAATTCTTATTGATAAAGGTTTTGCTTATGCAGATCCATATACAGAAGATGAAGTAGAATTATTTCGTAATAAAGCAGAAGCTGAAAAAAGACCATTTCTCTATAGAAATCATAGACCAGAAAACCCACCAATTTGGGATGGTAAAATGCCACTTCGATTCAAAGTAAAAGAAATTAAATCATATGAATGGGAAGATGCTGTACGTGGAAATCTAAAAGCTGGTCCTGAGGCACTTGATGATTTTATTTTAATTAAAAGTGACGGCTATCCAACATATAATTTTGCACATATTATAGATGATTTAGAAATGGGGGTAACTCACGTGATGAGAGCCGATGAATTTATATCATCTACACCTAAATTTTTATCATTATATGAAGCACTGGAAATAGAAAGACCTATTTATGTAACACTTCCTCCAATCATGGGAGCAGATGGTAAAAAGAAATTAGGGAAAAGAGATGGTGCAAAGGATTTTATGGAATATAAAAAAGAAGGATATCTTCCAGATGCTATGATAAATTTTTTAGCTTTTATTGGATGGAATCCTGGAGGTGAAAAAGAAATTTTTACTAAAGAAGAATTCCTTAATCTTTTTGATATTAAACAAATCCACATAAGTGGAGGGGGATTTAATGAAGAAAAACTTGATTGGGTAAATAAAGAACACATAAAGAAAATACAACCAGATGATTTAGAAAAATTTGTTTTTGAATGGTTACCGAAAGAATTACAAATAAAAAAAATAATCCCTATTGTTGTGGAACGTATCTCTAAATTTTCAGACATAAAAACCATGGTAGATAATAAAGAATTAGATTTCTTTTATAAAGAACCACAATACACTTCAGATAAATTGATATTTAAAGATACAAATAGTGAAATTATAAAATCTAATCTAAATGAAATTTTAGATGTTATACAAATAACTGAAGATATTGATTTTAATAAAGAAAATATCAAATTATTACTGATGGAAATTGCAAATAGTAAAGAAAACAGAGGGCAGGTTCTTCACCCTGTACGTTTTGCATTATCAGGACTTGATAAGTCACCCGATCCATTCATTTTGATTGAAATTTTAGGTAAAAATGAAACTATTTCACGCTTAAATACAGCTATCTCATTGTTGAGTTTATAAAATATACTATATGGTATAATAGAAACAGTAATGAAGAAAATATTCATCACAATTTTTGTTATATCGGCAATATATACTAACCCGTTTTTTTTGTATGCACAAACAGCAGATGGGCTGAGAGAGCAAATTGATACAACGAATAATGAAATACAAAAATTAAATAGAGAAATAGAAGCTTTGAATGGAAAGATTACAGTAACCTCAGAGCAAAAAAAAACATTATCTAATGCCATAAAAGAAATAACCTTAAAACGAGATAAGCTTTTAAAAGAAAAAGAACAAACTCAAAAGAAAATCAATGCCACAAGTGTAGTAATAAAAAATCTTAGTGGAGAAATAAATATTCATTTAAATACAATAGATGAATCTAAAAATTCGTTGGGGATTTTCTTGAAAAGTTTATATCAACAAGATAGTCAAACTTATTTTCAACAATTATTATCAAAAAATAATATCAGTGAAGCTAGTCGTGAATATAATAATATAATCGGAATAAATAATGCAATAAAATCTTATATTAAAGAAGTTACAAAAGAAAAAGAAATTTTAACAGTCACTAAATCTAGAAAGGAAATTGAACAAGATGTATTAAATACACTAAAGAAAAATTTAACTAATAAACAAGTAGAAATAGAAAGTAATAAAAAAGAAAAAGATACTCTATTAATAGAAACAAAAAACAAAGAATCCAATTATCAAAAACTTTTAGCTGAAACTGAAAAGAGAAAAAGTGCTTTTGAAAAATCATTACAAGATTATGAATCACAATTAAAATTTATTTTAGACCCAAAATCAATCCCTAAAGTAGGTTCTGGAGTTCTTTCTTTTCCTCTTGATAATATTCTAGTAACATCTCCTTTCGGTTCAAGGTGGGGGAGATTCCATTATGGATTAGATTTTAGAGCACCAGTAGGCACAAAAGTGATGGCTATGGCTTCAGGTACAGTGCTAGGTACTGGTGATACTGATATTGCTTGTAAAGGCGCATCTTTTGGTAAATGGGTATTTATTAAATATGACAATGGATTATCTAGTACCTATGGGCATCTTTCTTCAATTTCAGCTAATGTGGGTGATAAAGTAAGTCCTGGTGATGTAGTTGCATACTCAGGTAATACAGGTTCATCTACTGGACCACATCTACACCTGGCAGTATATGCATCAGATGGTGTCAAAGTAGATACTGTTCCAAGTAAATCATGTGGTGGTAAAATATTTACTCAACCAATCTCAGCCCTAACAGCATATCTTGATCCAGCACTTTATCTACCTAAAATCCTAGCGAGTATGGTAAAGAAATAGAAATCTTTATCTTTTACATATATAAATTTTCTTTTAGGTTGATATTGTAAAATTTATAAAAATATGTAATTATATTACTTGTGAGATACTTGCCCGAGTGGCGGAACTGGTATACGCGCACGACTTAAAATCGTGTCTCGTAAGGGATGTGGGTTCGATTCCCACCTCGGGCACAATAAAAAATCACGGTGTAAACCGTGTTTTTTTATTGTGCCCGAGGTAAGCAAACTGCTTTGCTTGCGAGGTGGGAATCGAAAAGCTTTTGCATATTTATGAGAAGCTATGCTTCGAATAAATGCAAAAGGTATACTGTTCTCGTAGAGAAAGATATCCCACCGCGGCACACTTATTAAAAAAGATGACGAAAGTCGTTCTTTTTTATTATATGTGCCCGAGAGCCTTGTTTCTACTATAATAATAGTTTTCAAAATTTTACAAATTTTGCTATACTCACTTATATGTCTAAACAATATTATACTACAATAGGACTAGAAATCCATGCAGAATTAAACACAAATTCAAAAATGTTTTGTGGCTGTAAAAATGATTCGGATGTAGATATGCCAAATATAAATATTTGCCCAGTTTGTATGGCACATCCTGGTACCCTTCCTGTTATTAATAAAAAAGCGGTTGAGAGTGTTATAAAAGTAGGTCTTGCTCTAGGAGCAAATATTGCTGATTTTACTGAATTTGATAGAAAGAATTATTTTTACCCAGATATTCCAAAAGCATACCAAATATCACAGTATAAATACCCAATAGTTTCTGGTGGTAAATTGAATGGAGTAGATATCACTCGTGTACATTTAGAAGAAGATACAGCAACAAGTAAGCATGATAGAGGAAATTACTCACTTGTTGATTTTAATCGTGCTGGAGTACCTCTTATGGAACTAGTAACAGAACCAGTTATTCATACATCTAAACAAGCAGGTGAGTTTGGTAGAGAGCTACAAGCCGTATTACGTTATCTAGGAGTGTCAGAAGCAAATATGGATAAAGGTCAAATGCGAGTAGAGTTAAATCTATCAATATCAGAAGATGAAAAAGTTCTTGGAACAAAAGTTGAAGTTAAAAATATCAACTCATTTCGTGCCATGGAACGTGCTGCAGAATATGAAATAAAAAGAATGACAGAATTATTAGATATTGGAAAAGGAAACGAAATAGTTCAAGAAACTAGAGGTTGGGATGAAAATAAACAGTCCACATTTTCTCAACGCGCAAAAGAAAATGCAAATGATTACAGATATTTTCCAGATCCAGATTTACCAAAATTATTTTTGAGTAAAGTTTTTGATATTGAGAAAATGCGCAGTGAACTTCCAGAACTACCGGGAGCAAGAAGAAGTCGTTATAGAAATGACTATGGTATCAAAGATGAAGATATAGAAAGTTATATAGTTGACATAGAACTTGGTTCTTGGTTTGAAAAAGTTGCAAATCTTCTAAAAAATAAAGATTCAGTAAAAACTGCTTCTAATTATATTACCTCAGATTATCTTGGACTCAAGAAAAGCAACTCAGAAGTTAAACTTCCAAGTATAGAAAATTTTGTTGAACTTATTAGTATGGTTGTAGATAATAAAATATCATCTCGTGCAGCAAAAGATATACTAGCAATGATTGTTCTTAATGATGAATCACCAGAGAAAATCGCAAGTGAAAAAGGTCTAATCCAAAATCACGATGAAGGATCATTGAAAGAAATAGTTCAAAAAATAATTAATACGAATCCAGATGTTGTTGCTACATATAAGGGTGGTAAAGAGAATGCTCTAATGTCTCTCGTTGGACAAATAATGAAAGAAACAAAAGGCTCCGCCAATCCTGCTCTTGTACAGAAGTTATTAAAAGAATTATTATCATAAAATGGATTCTAATATTAAACCAGGGCAAACATATAAACATTATAAATGTGATATCTATAAGATATTAAATCTTGTAAAGCATTCAGAAACAGAAGAATGGTTGGTTGTTTATGAAAGGCAAACAGATATTATTCATCAAGGCTGGAAAATTTGGGCTCGGCCATTAACAATGTTTCAAGAAGTAATAGAGGTTAAAGATTATAAGGGTCCTAGGTTTAGTTTAATAGAAAATTAAATTATTAATAATTATTATATTTATTATATGGAAAATAAAAAAATTAAAGTAGCAATAAATGGTTTTGGAAGAATAGGTCGTGCGTTTTTAAAAATCACTTGGGATAATCCTTCAGTTGATGTCGTAGCTATAAATGACCTGGGTTCAATTGAAAGTTTCGCATATTTACTCCGTCACGATACAGTATATCGTAATTGGAATCACAAAATCGAAATCGTTGGTACTGATTTAGTTATAGATGGAAAAACTGTAAAGTTTATTTCAGAAAAAGATACAACAAAACTTCCTTGGAAGGATTTAGAAATTGATGTAGTAGTAGAATCTACAGGTCTATTTACTTCATTTGATAAAGCAAAATTCCATTTAGATTGTGGAGCAAAAAAAGTTGTTATTAGTGCTCCATCAAAAGGGGCAGATAGTACAGTTCATGGAGAGACTATTCTCCTTGGTGTAAATGAAGAAAAATTTGGCACATGTGATATAACTTCCAATGCTTCTTGTACTACAAATGCAGCAAGCCCACTTATAGCAATATTACACGAAGCAATCGGTGTAGAAAAAGCAATTTTAAATACTGTTCATGGGTATACAGCAACTCAAGCCCTAGTAGATGGTCCAAGTAAGAAGGATTTGCGTGAAGGCCGTGCAGCAGCTCAAAATATTATTCCAAGCTCTACAGGCGCAGCTATAGCTGTCACAGAAGCATTTCCAGTGTTAAAAGGTCTATTTGATGGTATATCTATTCGTGTTCCAGTCCCTGCAGGCTCAATAGTTGATATTACATTCATCGCAAAGCGTGATACCACAAAAGAAGAAGTAAATGAGATTCTGAAAAATGCATCAAATGACCCTCGCTGGCACAAGATATTTACCATTACAACTGAACCTCTAGTTTCAAGTGACATCCTCGGTGAAAGTCATCCTTGTATTGCAGACCTCGAGCTTACTCGTGTCGTAGGAGGTAATCTTGTAAAAGTTATGGGTTGGTATGATAATGAAATGGGGTATACATATACATTAGTTGATCATGTCATAAAAACTGGAAACACAATTAAATAATATTTAATACAAAAGCCCTCAATTGAGGGCTTTTGTATTATTGGACTTTTTCTATATTTCTCCCTTAAATACAAATTCGGCTGGGCCACGTAATATTATGTGGCCTTGTTCGTTGCTTGAAAGGAATAATTTACCACCTGGAAATTCTAATGTTATTTCATCTTTTGTTACTTTTTGAATTGTTTGCTCGTTTAATTTACATATTGTTGAATAAACTGCACAAGCACCAGTTCCACAAGCAAGTGTAGCTCCACATCCTCGCTCCCATACTTTTACTTTGTAATATTTATCATCAATCTTTTCAGCAAGTTCCATATTTATTTTATTTGGGAAACGACAATCATTTTCAATTTCTGGACCTACTACTTTAATATTAAATTTATCCAAATTATTTACAAAGCCAATTGCATGAGGATTACCCATTGAAACAAAATTAAACTCAATACCAAAAAGTTTTGATGGAGAATCTGGAAAATCAGAATGTTGAAATACAGGCATTCCCATGTTGACTGAATAAGTTCCATCTTCATTTAAAATAATTTTCTTTATTCCATCACGAGTTTCAATTTCTAACTCTTTTTTATTTAATGAAGTTTCATCTTGAAAGAATTTAGCAGTACATCTAACTCCATTACCACACATTTCAGCGATAGTTCCATCAGAATTATAATAATTCATAAAACAATCCGCACTATTTGATGATTCTAGTAGTATTACTCCATCAGCACCGATACCAAAATGTCTATCACAAAACTGAGCAATTTGAATAGGGGAAAGAGTTAGATGATTATCCAAATTATTTATCATTATAAAATCATTACCAGAACCATTATATTTATGAATATTAATCATTGTTATATTATATAATATTTTAATTAAATGTTATAATACTATTTATATGATATATATAGGAAGTGACCATGCTGGATTTGAACTCAAAGAAAAACTAAAAGAATACTTAGTTGAATTAAAATATGAACTTGTAGATAAAGGAGCTTTTGAAATAGATAATAATGACGATTATCCTGATTTTATAATACCTGTTGCTCAAGCAGTACGAGATGATGAAGGTTCGTTTGGAATAATTCTCGGTGGAAGTGGTGAAGGTGAACAAATTTCAGCAAATAAAATAGATGGAATTCGTGCGTGTGAATACTACGGGGGTAATCTAGAGATTGTTCGACTTTCAAGAGAACACAATGATGCAAATATTCTTTCTCTTGGTGCAAGATTTATAATTGAAGATGAAGCAAAAGAAGCAGTTAAAATATTTATTACAACGAAATTTTCTGGTGATGCCAGGCACATAAGAAGGATTAATAAAATAGAACTAGAAGATAAATAATACATATAGGGCCTAAAGCTCTATCTAAAAAAATAATTTATATATGATAGAAATTATACCAGCAGTATTAGCAAAAGATTTTAGAGATTTACATGATAAAATTGCAAGAGTTGCAAATATTTCAAATATTGTTCAAATAGATATTTGTGATGGAAAGTTTGTAGATTCTACTTCGTGGCCAATGGGTCGTGATGATGAACAAAGTGTATCCGCAATTTTAAATGAAGAAGAGGGTATGCCAAGTTGGGAGACTTTAGATTTTGAATTCGATTTAATGGTTCGAGATGCTTATTTGAACTTTGATTTTTATTTAAAATTGGGACCGAAAAGAGTAGTATTCCACTTAGAAGCACAAACTGATACTAATAAATTTAAAGAATTTTTAGGAGGAATTGATGTTTACACACGAGATTCTGTAGATATAGGAATTGCAATAAATACTACATCATCAATTGATACACTTATACCTTATATAAATAATATTGATTTTGTGCAATGTATGGGGATAGAACATATTGGGCATCAAGGAGAAGATTTTGATGAACGTGTCATTGATCAAATTAAAATTCTAAGAAAAGAATATCCAGAATTATCAATTAGTGTAGATGGAAGTGTGAATGAAGATACTGCACTGTCACTTGTTAAAGCTGGGGCAAATAGATTGGTAGTTGGTTCAGCATTAATGAAAAGTTTTGATGTTAGAGAAACTATGAGAGAATTTGCAACATTGGATTCAATAGATTAGATTTTAAGATTAATTACCAATATTAAAATTAAAGTAGTATAATAATTTTAAATGGAAACAATTACTAATATAAAAATTATTGAATTAAAAATTAAAGCAAATGAAATACGTAAAAGTATAATTCAAATGCTTTATTTTGCTGGTTCAGGTCATACAGCAGGAGCACTTGGAATGGCGGATATTTTTACTTATGTTTATTTTGAAAGTTTAAGACACCAACCCGAGAATCCATTTTGGAATGAGCGTGACTATGTAATACTTTCAAATGGACATATTAATCCTGTGCTTTATGCAACAATGGCACATTCCGGTTATTTTCCTATTGAGGAATTAAAAACCCTAAGAAAATTTGGCTCACGTTTACAAGGTCATCCTCATCGTGAATTTTTACCAATGCTTGAAACTTCTTCAGGTCCACTTGGAGAAGGACTTTCTCAAGCTGTTGGTATGGCTATAGCATCTAAAATTAATAAAGGAGTAAATAAAACATTTTATTGTTTTATTGGAGATGGAGAACTAGATGAAGGACAAAATTGGGAAGCCATAATGCTTGCATCTAGGGAGCGATTAGATAATCTTATTTTAATTGTTGATAGAAATAATATTCAATTAGACGGTAGTACTGAAATAGTTATGCCACTTGGTGATTTAGTTTCTAAATTTGAATCTTTTAACTGGCATGCTGACCAAATAAATGGACACGATTTTCGTGAAATTAATCACGCAATTTATAATGCAAAAAATCAAGAACATAAACCTACAGTAATAATAGCTAAAACTATTCCTAGTAAAGGTATCAGAGAATGGGAAGGAAATTATAAATGGCATGGAAAAGTTCCAAATAAAGAAGAATATGAAATGGCAATGAACGAATTGGAAATTCTTGGAAAACAAATAAAATAATATGCTTAATCAAAATTTAAAATTAAACACAAAAGTTTTCAATACAGATGTCGAGAAAGAATTTACAAGAGAAGGTTTTGGCCAAGGGTTACTTCAAGCAGGAATTGATAATGAAAACATTGTTGGCCTTTGTGCTGATTTAGTAGAGTCAGTAAAAATGAATATTTTTGCCGATAAATTTCCTAGTAGGTATATTGAGATAGGTATTGCTGAGCAAAATATGGCAGGAGTTGCAAGTGGTATGGCCGCTATGGGAATGATTCCTTTTATGGCATCTTACGCAATATTTTCACCAGGAAGAAATTGGGAACAAATCAGAACAACAATTTGTTATAATAATCAACCTGTAAAAATTATCGGCTCGCATTCTGGTATAACAGTTGGCCCTGATGGTGGCTCTCATCAATGTCTTGAAGATATTGCTTTAACTCGCTGTCTACCTAATATGGTTGTAATATCACCTTGTGATGCATTAGAAGCAAAGAAAGCGACAATAGCATTAGCCAAAAGTAAGAATCCAACTTATTTACGATTAGACAGGAATAAAACGCCAATTATTACAACAAATGAAACTCCGTTTGAAATAGGTAAAGCACAGATAGTATTTATGCCTGATTCTGGACTTTCTTCAGTTGGAATAATTGCAACTGGACCACTTTTATATCAAGCATTATTCGCAGGATATGAATTAGAAAAAAAGGGGATTAAAGTGAAAATAATGAACCTATCTACAATCAAACCACTTGATTCTGAGGCTATAATATTATTAGCAAAAGAAACAAAAGCTATTGTAACAGTTGAAAATCATCAGATATCAGGAGGTATGGGGAGTGCTGTTGCAGAATGTTTAGCTCAAAACTATCCAATCCCCATTGAATTTATTGGAATTAAAGATATATTTGGACAATCAGGAACTGAAAATGAACTTATTAAATACTTTCATCTCGACACGATAGACATACTAAATGCTGTAGAAAATATCCTTAAAAGAAAAACTAGCTAAATTTAGCTAGTTTTTCTTTTAATTTTCTTTTATAAATCTTTCTGTATCATCAGTTCCTTTTATAAATAAATCTTTATTTAGTTTTTCTAGATTTTCAATTTTTTCAAGATTATCTGAGATTGTATTTATATTCCTTGTAATATATCCATTGATGGTGTTTATTTTATTTATTTTTAAATTATCACCACTCAATCTAAGTATTTCTATTTGTTCTTCTAAAGAATTATTATTTTTAATCAAAAGTTCAACTTCCTTATATATTAACTCTATTGTTTCTTTATTAACCTCAAATTCCATATACCAACTTTCTTTTTTAATTTTACGCATTTTATCCTCATCTATTTTATCTAAATAGTTTTCAATAACTTTTTGATTAAGTGATGGTAGTATTTCTTCAACATCAAAATTATCTTTACCAATTTTATCTCCAAGTATATTTATTTTTTGTTCAATCTTATTGATTTCATTTTTTGTTGTGCCTTGTACCCAAAATCCTTCATTTTTCATAAAATTAATTAATTTTACTTACCTTGTAATCTGTTGGTGCATTTATTAAATAATCTTCTAATTGCTCTCTTGAGAGTAATCCTTTTTGTGCCCCAACATAGGAAATAACTGACATAGCATTTATTGGTCCCCATAATAATGCTTCTTTTAAATTTTTATCTAGGAGTAATGCAGATATAGTTGCTGCTGCAAAAGAATCTCCAGCACCTGTTGATTCTACTGAATTTATTGCATAAATAGGTACGAATAAAATATCAACTCCATCATCAGCAAATGCGCCATTTAAACCATCGGTCATTATTACTATTTTAGGACCAAGTAACCTTAATTCTTTCAAAAGTATAATCTTGTCTTTTTCATTTGTTTCAAGAATTTTTTGGGCTTCAATTAAATTACAAAAAAGAATTTCTGTTCTTTTATATATATCTTTTAATGATTCTCTACCTAATCGAATTTGGAAAGTCCCTGGTTGGAAAGCAAGTTTAGTCTCTGGATATTTAACAAGATATTCAAATATTTCTTTATGATAATCTTCTGAATTTGAAGCCAATGAGGATAAATACACCCATTTAGCTGGTGGTATTTCTTTGTCAAATGAATATGGGAATTCAGTATGTTTTACAAGTATTGTTCTCTCTGATTGATACCATAAGACATAATGATAATTAGATTCCATACCATTTACTATTTTCATATAATCAACATTTACCCCATCTTTCATTAAGGACTCAATATTTTGTTTTCCAATAGAGTCATCACCAACATATGAATGAAGATAGGAATTTATTCCGAGTTTTTGTGTTCCAACTGCTACATTTGGACTATTTCCAACTGCATAGCATATCTCTGCAGACTCATAAGGTATTTTTTCACCAAATCTAAAACATATTTTACAATGTTCACCATTAATATCACAATTTGCTTCTGCATCAGTTATTCTAATAAATGGTTCAGCAACTATGTCACCAATAGCCAAAAAATCAATTTGTTTTTCCATCTTTTCATTATATCACAGCATGGTATAATGAAAAGTATGAATCCCGATAGAAATTTTATCGGAGATGAAGGAAAAACATAGGTTATATTTATATAAATAAAGTCGTATATAAATAATAGATTATTATAAAAATTTCACACGGGATGAAAAAATTAAGAGAATATATCAAAGAGGCAAGTGAGAATGGAATTGCTATTGGTCATTTTAATATTTCAAACATAGAAGCTTTGCATGGAATTTATAATGCGGCAAAGAAATTAAATGTACCAGTAATTATTGGAGTATCAGAGGGTGAAGAAGAATTTATTGGCAGAGATGAAGTAGCTTCCCTTGTGAATATGATACGAGAGAGAGATAATTATCCAATATTTTTAAACGCAGATCATCATTATAGTTTTGAAAGTGTAAAAAATGCTATTGATGTAGGATATGATGCTGCTATTATTGATGCTGTTAAATTACCTCAAAATGAAAATGTAGCTTTAACTAAAAAATGTGTTGATTACGCTAGAGAATTATCAGCAATTGAAAATAGAGATATTTTAATAGAGGCAGAACTTGGTTTTATAGGCTCATCTTCTAAATTACTCGAAGTAATTCCAGAAGGTGTTAGCGATGCTACAATGACAAAACCTGAAGATGCAAAAGCCTTTGTAGATGCCACAGGAGTAGATTTACTTGCACCATCAGTAGGTAATGTTCATGGAATGATAAAAGGCGGAAATCCAAAACTTGATATACAAAGAATTAATGATATTAAGATAGCTTGTGGTGTGCCACTCGTTCTTCATGGCGGATCTGGAATATCAGATGAAGATTTCAAAGCTGCAATTACTGCGGGGATATCGGTTGTTCATATAAATACAGAAATTCGTGTAGCATACAAAGAAGCATTAGAAAAATATCTCAAAGAAAATCCAAATGAAGTAGCCCCATACAAAATCCTCACACCTGCAGTAGAAGCTATAGAGAAAGTAGTTGAGGCAAGACTTAGATTATTTAGTAATTTATAATATATTAATAAATAATACTCATCATATATTTGATGGGTATTATTTTTTAATTTGACTATTTAATGTTTATTATGCTAGATTTTAAGAAATAAGTTCTCTAAAATAAACCTAATACAACGAGATGAAAAAGATAGTTTTTTCCTTTTTTTTGATGTTGAGTACAATTATTACGGTATTCGCACAAACTAATACAGTTCATTCAAAAACTGTAATATCTTCCGATACATCCAAAATTTGGATAATAAAAATAACAGAAAAATACTCCACAATTCTTAGTAATAAAAAAAGAATCGATAATTATTGTACTATTTATGATACTACTCAAATTATATTTGTTTCTAGGGGTGCTAAGAGATATATAAGTGATTCAATTATAAAAGTATTATTTAATAGTAGTACCCATATAATACAACTTATAGATTCTTTAGTTCCTAGATGGACACATATTTTAGGAAAAGATAAATATGTAGAAAGAAAATTAGAAATAGTTGATGATAAAATATTTTTTTATATCTCTAGAAGTATCTACAAACAAGGAGACAGTATTAAAAATATTTATGTCTATATGAAAATTTCTATAATTGTTTCCATACTTTTTATATTTTTTTCTTTTATATTAAAAGATACAATAAGATATGCAAGATATGCAATTGGAATATTATTTATTTACCTTTTTATTGTATTAATTAGTCCGCTTAAGGATACATTTACAATTTTTGATATAATCTTTTTATGCTTCATTGTATTTTTTCCTTCATTTTTAATTACTTTATTATTCAAATCAAAGATAAAGGTTAAAAAAGAATAATACTAAATATACTATATATTATTGAGACACCTGACCATTAACTCAGGTGTTTTTTATTTGCATATTTGATAAATTAGTGTTACTATCAAACCCATGAATATATTAACCGCAACAAAGCGAAGTAAGGCAGAAAAGCTAGAATCTATACGATCTAACGGTATGATTCCTGCTGTTGTCTATGGCGCTCGCGTGGAAAACACTATGATTTCCGTTTCGAGCTCCTTGTTTACTAAAGTTTTTAAAATAGCAGGAGAAACAAGTACTATTGTACTTGAAATTGCTGGTGCAACCGAAAAGGAAAAACCAATAAAAGTTGATGCATTAATTCATGTAGTACAAGTTCATCCAGTTAATGGATTTCCAATCCATGTTGATTTCTTGGCTGTTGATATGAATAAAGTAGTTGAAGTTAAAATACCAATAACATTCGTTGGTACAGCAAAAGCTGAAAAGGATGGATTTGGAACATTAGTAAAAGTGTTACATGAAATAGAAATAGAGGCACTTCCAAAAGATTTACCACATACTATTGAAGTAGATGTATCTTTCATTTCAACATTAGAAGATTTTATTCATGCTAAAGATATAAAACTCCCAAAAGGTGTTATACTTTTAACTGAAGGAAGTGAAATTATAGCTCTAGTTGCTGCTGCTAAAGAAGAAAAAGAAGAAGTTGTAGCTGATTTATCAACTATTGAAGTAGAAAAGAAGGGTAAGAAAGAAGAAGAGGAAGAAGTACCCGCTGTAAAATAAAATTATTATCTATAAAAAACACTTAGACTTATCCTCTGAGTGTTTTTTATGCTATACTATGTATATGAATCGATACATTCTATACTTTTTTTCTTTTATATTTGCTGTAACAACTATTTTTGGAAATTATATTTATCAAATACCTAAAGTTGATGCTAGTCAGGAACTAGAATTAGTTCAGGCTGATAGAGCACGCCTTGAGAAAGATTTGGCAAATCTGGAAAAAGAAATAGCTCAAAAACAAAAAGAGCTTTCATCTCAAAAAGGTCAATCTGTATCACTTTCTCGTGATATCTCTATTCTTACAACTCAAATCAAAAAATCTAAATTAGATATCCAATCTAAGAACCTAGTAATAAAGAAATTGGGGGGTGAAATAATAGAAAAAAGTAAAGAAATAAACGTCTTAAACTCAAAAATAGATAATATTAAGGAGTCTCTTTCACAACTTATTCGTAAAGATAGAGAGATAGATCAGAAATCAATTTTGGCTCTTATTTTATCAAAAAATACAATTTCAGAGGCTTATGGTGATATAGATGCATTCACATCTCTAAAAAAAGGAATACAAAAATCAGTTGATGAAATACGAGGAGTAAAAAGTGAAACAGAAACTGAAAAAACTGTTTTAGAACAAAAAAAGAATAAAGAAATAGATACAAGAGTACAACTAGAAACTGCAAAGAAGCAAGTAGAAGTAAATGAAAAAGATAAACAACAACTATTATCAATAAGTAAAAATAAAGAAACTGAATATCAAAAACTTTTAGATGAGAAAGCAAGAAAACGTTCTGAAATACTTGCAATGTTGTTTAATTTACGAGACGTATCAGCAATTCCTTTTGAGAAAGCCTTAGAATATGCTAAAATTGCTGAAGAAAAAACTGGAATTAGACCTGCATTTCTTCTAGCAATTTTAACTCAAGAAAGTAATTTAGGTACAGACCAGGGTTCTTGTTATGTTACAAATATGGAGACAGGTTCTGGTATTAGTTCAAAAAGTGGTAAAGCATTTCTTAATGTAATGAAGCCTACTCGTGATGTAAAACCATTTTTTGAAATTACAACCAATGTAGGAAGAGACCCTTACAAAACATTAGTTTCTTGTCCTATTGGAGGTTCAGGCTATGGTGGAGCTATGGGTCCTGCTCAATTTATTCCTTCTACTTGGCAATTACTAAAAACTCGTATTGCTAAAATGCTAGGTATAAGTAATCCAGACCCTTGGTATGCTAGAGATGCATTTATGGCATCTGCTTTATACTTAACTGATTTAGGAGCAAGTGGAGGAAGTTATACTGGAGAACGTAATTCAGCTTGTAAATACTATTCTGGAAGAAAATGTGATAATAAAAAGCCAAATAATAGCTTTTATGGTGATTCTGTTATGAAAAAAGCAACAAGTATACAAGAAAAATATATAGACCCATTGCAAAACTAATATTATCGTGATATTATAACTCAATATGAAAAAAGGCATACATCCAAAATATAATGATAAAGCAGCAGTTACATGTGCATGTGGAGCAACTTTTCCAGTAGGTTCATCAATGGATAAAATAGATGTTGAAATATGTAGTCAATGTCATCCATTTTATACAGGAAATGAGAAAGTTCTAGACACAGCTGGACGTGTAGATCGTTTTAAAAAGCGTGCAGCAGCATCTGGTAAAACAAAGAAATAAATTTTAAAAAATATAAAAAGCTCTATTTTAGAGCTTTTTATATTTTTTGTTATATAATATAAATATGGCATTAGATTTAGAACAATTAAAAAAGGATCATAAGACAAGTTATTTTGCTCTAGAATATGAGCGTTTATTAAATGAGGAAGAAAAAGTAAATGAAATGGTCTCCTCCGATGAGAGTCTTCGTGAACTCGCAGAAGAAGAAATTCAGAATATAAAATTTCAGAAAGATGCAATTGAAAGACAATTAGAAGAAATTAAAAAAAGTGAAAAAGAAGATGAAGAATTTCCCAATGAAATAGTATTAGAAGTTCGTGCAGGAGCAGGAGGAGACGAAGCATCACTATTTGCATGGGAAATTGCTCATATGTATGAAAGATTTGCTGAAAATAATAATTGGAGTTGGAAAATATTAAATGAATCTCTAAGTAGTGCTAGTGGTTATAAAGAAGCTTCATTTGAAATAAAAGGGAAGGATGTTTATAAATTATTAAGATATGAAACTGGAGTTCATAGAGTTCAACGTATTCCTTCAACAGAAAAAAATGGCAGAATACATACATCTACTGCTTCAGTTGCAGTATTACCTTTAAAGAAGAAGACAACTATTATTATCAACCCAGCTGATTTAGAAATTGAATATTCACGTTCAGGTGGTGCTGGTGGGCAAAATGTCAACAAAGTTGAAACAGCAGTACGACTAATACATAAACCAACAGGTGAAGATGTCAGATGTACTACAGAAAGAACCCAGCTAGGGAACAGAGAGAAAGCAATGATGATGCTTACTTCAAAACTTCAGATGATAAAAGATGCAGAAGAAGCTAAAAAATATGCTGGAGATCGTAAATCCCAAATTGGTACAAATGATAGAAGTGAAAAAATACGTACATATAATTTTCCTCAAGATAGAGTCACAGATCATCGAATCAAACAATCATGGTCAAACATTCCAGGTATTATGGAGGGTAATATAAATAAAATAATAGAAGCACTATCAAGTGGAATAGTAGGAGAATCCGAAGATGATGAGTAATTGCATTATCTTTACTCTTCTGTTATAATTTTTTCTAGTAGTTTGATATGTCTTGGTATTTGTTTCATTCTTCGTGTGAAAACATTGAGGTGTGTAAATGAAAATCGGAGTAGCGATTACATTTATAAATTAGTTTTCTTCAAGTAGTTGATATGAAAGTATTACTACAAGAAGCACATTGTCATATATGGCAAAAAAGTTGTATGTAGGTGGTCTTCCTTATAAGACTTCCAATGATGAGCTTAAAGCTCATTTCAGTGCTGCAGGAGCTGTCGCTTCAGCAACCATTATTATGGATAAGATGACAGGTCGCTCAAAAGGTTTCGGTTTCGTAGAAATGGAAAACGATGCCGATGCAGCTACAGCTATCTCAATGTTTGACGGTAAAGATTACGATGGTCGCAATCTTACAGTTAACGAAGCTCGTCCTATGGAAGAACGTCCACAAGGTGGTGGAGGTTTCCGTGCAAATAGATAATTAATTATCTTGATAAAAATCCCCAGCTCGAAAGAGAAGGGGATTTTTGTTTGCAAAATATAGTTTTTTTTGCTATAATTTTCTCGTTCTTTATACAAAACATATAAGAAATGGATTACTAGAATGCAGTCCATAAGATATAAGGATATTATATTGCGTGTGTAGTTCAGTGGTAGAACGCTGTCCTGATAAGACAGAGGTCGAAGGTCCGATTCCTTCCACACGCACAGCGGGTGAATAAGCCAATTATTTGGCTTATGTGAAGGAATCGGAAACCTTGAATATATTTTTTTAATTTAATAATTATAAAAAATATGAAAGGTGTACAGGTCCCGTAAGACCGATAAATGTACTCATGGTCCTTCCACACGCACAAAGGCTTTTAGGCCTTTTATTTATGGAAAATAATGAAAAAATAATAATTGAACCCTGGTGGAAAGAAGGAGTTATTATTTTTATTAGAGTTTCTGCTTATATTGCAGTTCCTGTTATTCTTGGATTATATATAGGTAGATATTTAGATAAAAAATATAATACTGAACCATATTTGCTTATTCTCTCAATTTTTATAGCTTTTATTTCTACAATGTATTTAATTTGGAAGGAAATGAAAAAATATCAGAATAAAATTGAAAAAGAAGAAAATATAAAAAAATAACTTATGACATCAACAGAAGATAATGTACAATTAAATACAATTAACGAACAACATTCTATTTCTATAGATTTAAAAGAAGTTGAGATAAAACCTATTTCAAATGAAATATTACATGAATCAACATTATTTGCTGAACCAATTTATCATATTGGATCATTTACTATAACAAATGCATTATTTACAAGTTGGATTGTAGTAATTTTTCTTATAATTATTTCTATTATTATTCGTTTAAAACTCTCAAAAATACCAAAAGGAATTCAAAATTTATTTGAATATATAATCGAAGGGGCAGAATCACTTTGTGACCAAGTCACAAATGATAGAAAGATAACAAATAAAGTATTCCCAATAGTTTTTACTATTTTTTTAGTAGTTCTTTTTAATAATTGGATTGGTATTCTTCCACTTGGAGGATTTGGTCTAGTTGAAATGGGAGAGCATGGAAAAATGTTTATTCCATTTATTCGTTCTGGAACTGCAGATATTAATGGGACTTTACCACTTGCAATTATGTCAGTTATCGGTGCAAACCTATTTGGAATACTCTCAATTGGTCTATGGAAATCTATCAATAAATATGTTAATCTAAAGGCGCTTGGTAGTATTATAACTTCCATTCGCAAAGACCCAATGGTTCTAATGACAGCTCCTATTATGTTTGCTGTTGGATTCCTTGAACTGATAGGTGAATTTGCAAAAGTTGCCTCACTTTCATTTCGTCTATTTGGAAACGTATTTGCAGGAGAGGTACTATTAGCATCAATGGGTGCGATTATAGCATATGTACTACCGACTCCCTTTATGTTCTTAGAAATCATAGTAGGAGTAATACAAGCTTTTATTTTTGCAATCTTGACCTTGGTTTATTATACAATAGCAAGCCAAGATCATGATGAAGAGCATGATGAAAAACATCATGCTGAGAATGAAAATGTAGTAGTCGGTGCACATTAATTTAACCGTAAAGGTCAATCATTATTAATTAATTTTATAAAACTTATGGAAATTGCAACACTCGCAAAAGCAATCGCAATCGGTCTTGGTTCAATTGGACCAGCTATTGCAATCGGTATGATAGGTTCAAAAGCTATGGAAGCTATTGGACGTAATCCTGAAGCCTCAAATAAAGTTTTCGTGCCAATGCTTATTGCATCAGCTTTCGCTGAAGCAGTAGCCATCTATGCACTTGTTATCGCTTTCTCAATTAAATAGTTTTTGCTATTTACATCTAGTCAGTTGTTCTATCCAAATGACTAGGAGTAAGGAGCCAAGGCTTCTGTATTATATTTTTTAATTCGTAATTATCAATTCATAATTATTTTATATGGACTCATTTATAACTACATTTCACATAGACTGGAAAATCATAATAGCTCAAACAATAAATTTTGTTATTGTTTTTTCTGTTTTATATTTCTTCGCACTTAAACCATTAAAGAAATTAATGTCCGAAAGAACTGAGAGAATAGAAAAAGGATTAGATGATGCTAAAACTAATAATATTCTGCTTAGTCAAACAAAAAAAGAATATGATGAAATATTAATAAAAGCAAAATCAGAAGCTCATGAAATATTTCAAGAGGGGAAACGAGAAGCAGAAATTAAAAAAGTAGAAATGATTGAAAATGCAAGTAAAGAAGTAGAGATTTTAATTTCTAACGGAAAAAAATTACTTGAAGCAGAAAAAATTAAAATGGTGGATGAAGCTAAAAAAGAAATAGTATCTCTGGTTGTAAAAGCAACAGAAAAGTTATTAGATGGTGAAGAAAATACTAAGTATAACGAAAAAGCATTAAATCAGATAAAGAAAATATAATATTATGGCAAAGATTTCTGTAAACAATTTAGCTCGCGCGATATATGAATCCTTAAAAGAAAAAGAAGGTTCATCTTTTGATTTTATTTCATCAAATGCAATAAAAATAATGCAAGATAAACATATGTTAGTAAAGAAAGACCAAATATTAGATGCACTTCAAAAGATAGTAGATACAGATAATGGTACAATCAGAGCTCGAATAAGTACAAGGGGCAAGATAAATGATAAAGAATTAAATGAAATCGAAGAATTTTTAATGAAGAGATATAATGCGAAAGAAGTTATTTTAGAAAAAAAAGAAAATCCAAAACTTTTAGGCGGAATAAAAATTGAAATTAAGGATGAAATAATAGATTTTACTTTAGCAAATAAATTACATCAATTACAAAATTATTTAATAACAAATTAATTATATGACAAAGAATCACATTGTAGAAAATTTAAGAAAACAGATAGAAAAATTCCAAGCTGATACAAAAGCTGAGAAAGTTGGTCATGTTATTGAAGTATTTGATGGAATTTCAAAAGTTTCAGGCCTTTCTGATTTGAAGGCATCAGAAATGGTTACTTTTGCGAGTGGAGCAACGGGTGTTGCACTTAACCTAGAAGAAGACTCCGTCGGTATTATTGTCCTAGGAGATTTTTCAAAAATAAAAGAAGGGGAAGAAGTTAAAGCTACAGGAAACATCCTTTCAATTCCAGTATCTGATTTACAAATCGGCCGTGTATTAAATGCACTTGGTGAGCCTATCGATGGTAAAGGTAATATTAAAACAGATAAAAGAAGTCCAATTGAAAAAGTTGCATCTGGAGTTATGAGTCGTCAATCAGTTGACCAACCAGTTCAAACTGGTATCAAAGCTATTGATGCTATTATCCCAGTTGGCCGTGGACAGCGTGAACTTATAATAGGAGACCGTCAAACTGGTAAAACTGCTATTGCAATAGACACAATTTTAAACCAAAAAGGTCAAAATATGATTTGTGTTTATGTTTCTATTGGTCAAAAAGATTCAAAGTTGCGTAAACTTCAAACTCGTCTAGAGGAAGGTGGTGCAATGGAATACACAATTATGGTCTCAGCTGGAGCATCAGAGCCTGCATCACTCGCATACATAGCTCCATATACTGGTGTATCTATTGCTGAATATTTCATGGATCAAGGAAAAGATGTTTTGATTATTTATGATGATCTTTCAAAACACGCTGTAGCATACCGTGAGATTTCTCTTCTACTTCGTCGCCCACCAGGCCGTGAAGCTTATCCTGGAGATGTTTTCTATTTGCACTCACGTTTACTTGAAAGAGCATGTCGTCGCAACAAAGAGTACGGGGGTGGCTCAATCACAGCTTTGCCAATTATCGAGACTCAAGCAGGTGACGTATCAGCGTACATTCCAACAAATGTTATTTCTATTACTGACGGTCAAATATTTCTTGAGACAGATTTGTTCTACAAAGGTATCCGTCCAGCAGTAAACGTAGGACTTTCAGTTTCTCGTGTTGGATCATCTGCTCAGATTAAAGCCATGAAGAAAGTGGCTGGAACTTTGAAGCTTGACCTCGCATCATTCCGAGAGCTTGAAGCATTCTCACAATTTGGTTCAGATCTAGACGAAGGTACAAAGAAGCAATTAGAACGTGGTAAGAGAGCAGTTGAAATACTAAAACAACCTCAATATGCACCAGTTGCAACAGAAAAACAGGTTGTTATACTTTATGCCTTAGTAAAAGGATATGTAGATAGTATTCCACTTGATAAGATTAAGGAATTTGAAAGCGGCTTACAGGAATACGCAGAAAGAAATGCAAAAGTATTTATGAAAGAAGTTACTGAGAAAAAAATATGGTCAGATGAAGGTGAAGCAGAAATTAAAAAAGTAATAGAAGAATTCGTAGCAAGTTTTAATAAATAAAAGCTGCATCAAAATATTTTTTTCTTTGGGTACTCGGATGAGGAAGGACGAGGGGCCAGACCAGCTCAGAAAATAACATTTTGATTAAGCTTAAATTATATGGCAGGCACAAAAGAAATCAAACAAAGAATAAAAAGTGTGAAGAACACAAAGAAAATCACGAAAGCCATGGAGCTCGTGGCGGCTTCAAAGATGAAGCGTGCGGTTTCTCACGCAGTGTCATCACGTTTGTATGCTCACTACTCTTGGGATTTATTAGTTTCTTTATCCTCTAAATTAGAAGAAATTACTCATCCATTTTTTGTTGAAAATAATGAAAAGAAAAATCTTATTATTTTAATTACTTCAAATAGTGGACTTTGTGGAGCTTATAACTCTCAAGTAATAAAGAAAACTATTTCTATGTTGAGAGATATGTCAGTAATTGATTTTGATATTATTACTGTTGGTAAAAAAGGAGATGGAGCAATGCGTCGTATTGGACAAAATATTATAGCTTCTTTTATTGAAATACCTGATAATTCTACACTTTCTGATATAATGCCACTTTCAAAAATGATTGTAGATGAATATAAAAATAATAATTATAAAAATATTTATGTTTCTTATACAGAATTTGTTTCAGCTCTAACACAAAAAGCTGAGATAAGAAAACTTCTTCCAATCTCAAAAATAGAACTAAAAGATTTTATAAAAACTATTGGTGATATAGAGACAGCCGAAGAAGTAGATATGACGACAAATGATGTACCATATATATTTGAAGGAGATACAAATACACTAATAGAATCACTTGCTGAAAAGCTCACACGAATGCAAATATATCAGATGATACTCGAATCAAGTGCAAGTGAACAATCATCTCGTATGATAGCCATGAAGAATGCATCAGAAGCCGCAGGAGAGATGATAGGAGACCTGACATTAGTATTTAACAAAGCTCGTCAAGCAGGTATCACTAGAGAAATATCGGAAATAAGTGCAGGAATGGCAAGTGTCGAATAAATATATTATAAAAAATTATTATTAGTATTATTAAAATTATATGAATAAAATAGGAGTAATCAAAAGAATAATCGGTCCAGTAGTTGACGTCGCATTTGAAGGAGATGTTCCAGAGATTTACAGTGCACTGATTGTAAACAATGGTGATAAAAAAGTTGTACTTGAAGTTGAACAACATATCGGTGGTGGTGTAGTTCGTGCTGTTGCAATGGATTCTACAGATGGTCTTGCTCGTGGAATGGAAGTTACAAATACAGGTTCACCTATTTCAGTCCCAGTAGGAACTGAAACTTTAGGTAGAATGTTCAATGTTTTAGGTGGTACTATTGACGATGGAAAAGAAGTTGCAACAACAATACGCTCATCTATTCATCGTAAAGCTCCTGAATACGTCACTCAGGCTACAAAAGTTGAAATTCTTGAAACTGGTATTAAGGTTATTGATTTGATTTGTCCTGTTCTAAAAGGTGGGAAAGTTGGACTTTTCGGAGGTGCTGGAGTTGGAAAAACTGTTGTCATTCAAGAGCTCATTCACAACATCGCATCAAATCATGGAGGATATTCTGTGTTTGCTGGAGTAGGAGAGAGAACACGTGAAGGTAACGACCTCTATCACGAAATGAAAGAATCTGGAGTTCTTCCAAAAGTAGCCATGGTCTTCGGACAAATGAATGAACCACCTGGAGCTCGTCTTCGTGTTGCACTTTCTGGTCTTACAATGGCTGAATATTTCCGTGATCAAGAAAACAAAGACGTTCTATTTTTCATCGATAATATCTTTCGTTTTACTCAAGCAGGTTCTGAAGTATCAGCACTTCTAGGACGTATTCCTTCGGCAGTGGGTTATCAACCTACTCTTTCATCAGAAATGGGAAACTTACAAGAAAGAATCACTTCAACAGATAAAGGTTCTGTTACATCAGTGCAAGCTGTTTATGTGCCGGCTGATGACCTTACAGATCCAGCCCCAGCTACCACATTCTCTCACCTTGACTCTACTGTCGTCTTAAATCGTTCACTTTCAGAAATCGGTATTTATCCAGCTGTTGACCCACTTGACTCTTCATCAACAATTCTTGACCCACACATAGTTGGAAAAGAACATTATGAAGTAGCTCGTGAAGTTCAGCGTGTTCTTCAGCGTTATAAAGATTTGCAGGATATCATTGCTATTTTAGGTATGGAAGAATTGTCAGATAGTGATAAGGAACTCGTATCACGTGCTCGTAAAATTCAGAAATTCCTTTCACAACCATTCTTTGTTGCTGAACAATTTACAGGAACAGCAGGTGCTTATGTTCCACTTTCTGAAACTATTCGTTCATTCAAAGAAATTCTAGAAGGTAAACATGATGATAAATCAGAAGGGGAATTTTACATGCGAGGAGCAATTTAATATAATTAAGGATTAATAATCAATAATGTCTAAACAATTAAATTTAAAAATAGTTACACCAGAAAAGTTAATTCTTGAAGAATTAGTTGATTCAGTTACTATTCCAACTACAGAAGGTGAAATAACTATTTTACCTGAGCATGTTGCTTTGATAGCCGGACTATCTTCTGGTGATATAGTAGCTCGTTCGGGGGATGATATTATCCCAATGGCTGTTGTAGGTGGATTTATTGAAGTTAAAATAAATAAAGATAGTCGAACTGAAGTTGCAATTCTTGCTGACTTCGTAGAACGAGTAGGAGACATTACAGATAAATTAATAGAAAAAGCAAAAAATAAGGCCGAGGAATTAAGAAAACTATCTCTAAATAATGAAGTTGTTGACTTTGAACATTTCGAAAGTGAGCTCGCTCGTTCACTGACTCGCATTAAGATAGCTGATAAATGGAAAAATAAAAAATATCGAAAATAACTTAGTTAAAAATCCCTTTGCAATTTGTGCAAAGGGATTTTTTTAATTTTCTTCATATGGATATCTTATTAATTTAGATTCTTCAAAATCATTCTGAAGACCTATAGTATATACAGCTGTATCAAAAATTTGATTATATGTTATAGTAATTGGAATTTTTTCTTTCCAATCTATATAACCGAACAATACCCAATTATTATTTATAATTAATTTAATAAGGTGATTGTAAATTCTTTTCAAATCAGCTGTAAATTCTGAATTATTAATAATAGATATATTATTAATATCAGCTGGAAACAAAACAGAGTTTATGACTACTTTATATTCAAACTCTATTTGATCTAAATTTATAAAAATACAATTCATTTCAATTTTTTCTAATTTACCTTCAGCTAAGAGAGTCCATTCTTCTAAAGATGAATCAAATTGAAAAGGTGCAGTAATCGGGACATTTATTTTCATAATACAGGGTATTAGTAGTATGTTTATGTTTGTGAAATTTATACTAAAAATAGCACATAAAATATGTTGGGTCAAAATTATTATTTATTTGACTATTATCATTAATTATGTTATAAACAAATAAACCAAAAACCTTTATAAAATGGATAAATTTTTAAATACACCATTAACTAATCTAATTCTTGAAAGTGATAAAGTTTCTTTAGAAATTTTCCTAAAGAATTACTTGCCTAAAAAAGAGTTAGATAAAGTAACACCAGAGGATATTTTAATGTATGCAAGACTTTGTCCTAGATTAGATAAAGAAACGGAAAAAAATGAAAATCATATTTATATGATTAAAATAATCTGGCTTCTCATAGAATCTATGGAAAAAGGAATGCACCACGGAATAATACTTTTAACTCTTTTACCAAAAGAAGTATTGTTTGATCTTTTAGAAAAAAAATAAGTGATGAAAATTCTTAGTAAAACAACGCTTAATAAAATTTATTGGTTTTTCGGAATCAATATATCGATTATCTTATTATTTGTTCTCGTTTGGGTTCAAATAAACCATATGGGTAATATTGTTACTTTCCAAAAATATATAAATGATTTATGGGAAATAGTAAAAATAACAATAATTATTTTCATATTGGCCATCATCTTTAAAAAAGTATTTATGCGTAAATAATTTTTTTAATAACGACAAAATGCCACTTCTATAAAAAGTTGTGGTATTTTTTTTATATATGATACACTATTTATATAAATTAATAGTGTATATCAAGAGCAATGGAGAGGGATTTGGCCCGTTGACCCATTCAGCAACCTGCAATATGTAAGGTGCTACCTCCAACCAGATATTATAAATAATATCGGGAAAGATAAGTTACATCTCGTCCATGTAGAAAATCTTTCCTCATTAATAGAGGAATTTTTTATTATTATAAATGTTAAATAAAATAAGAACTGCTGAATTTGTAAGTAAAAATCATCCAGATAAAATTTGTGATCATATAGCAGATAGTATCCTCGATGCATACCTTGAGAATGATATTGAAAGTAGAGTAGCAATAGAAGTTATGGGTGGACATAATCTAATAACTATAAATGGTGAAGTTACAAGTTTAGCAACTCCAAATATTGAAAAGATTATTAAAAATATAGTTGGAAGTGATTATAAAATAATTTCAAACATAGTAGTACAGAGTCCAGAAATCGCTCGTGGAGTAAATGACGGTGGTGCTGGTGATCAGGGGATTATGAAAGGCTACGCTACATCAGAGACAGTGAGTCTAATGCCACTTGAATATGAACTTGCTCGAAATTTATGTATAAAAATATTTGAAGTATATCCATACGATGGTAAAACTCAAATAACAATAGATGGTGATAATATTTTAACTGTTGTTGCAAGTTTTCAAAATACAAATAGTTTAGAATTGTTTAAATTAGTAAAAAATATTATTGAAGATGATGCAAGTCATAAATTAGGATTAAGTAAAATTGATTATTATATAAATCCATCTGGAGAATGGAAACAAGGTGGATTTAATGCTGATACTGGTCTTTCTGGACGTAAATTAATAGTAGATAATTATGGACCAGAGATAACTATAGGGGGAGGCTCATTTTCAGGTAAAGATTATACCAAAGTTGACCGTTCAGGGGCCTATATGGCCCGTAAAATCGCCGTAGATCTACTTAAAAAGCATAAAGCGAGTGAAGTTCATACAAAGCTCGCTTATGCTATAGGCAAGCCCGAGCCAGTCATGGCAGTAGCCATAATTGATGATAAAGAAATCATAATCGAAGGCTATGATCTAACCCCACAAGGTATTCGTAATTTCCTAAAACTCAACTCTCTTAAACTCTCCTCCACCTCTGATTGGGGTCATTTTGGTAGGGGATTTGAGTGGGATATGTAAGTCAATTAATAATTTATAATTATTAATTAAGATATTATTGTAAAAAGCTCAATTTTATGGGATAATTTTTATATGTCAGATATAAATGAAGTAACTAAAAAATTATTAAAATTTCGTAAAGAAAGAGATTGGAAGCAATTTCATAACCCAAAAGATATGGCTATATCACTTTCGCTTGAAGCGTCTGAAGTATTGGAACACTTTCAATGGAAATCTAAAGAGGAAATAGATTCATATATAAAAACACACAAAGAACATATCGGGGAAGAATTAGCTGATGTTTTTTCTTGGGTTATATTTATGAGTAATGATCTTAAAATTAATATCATTGATGCATTAGATAAAAAGATTGATAAAAATATAGTAAAATACCCAATTGAAAAAGCTAAAGGACGACATATAAAATATAATCAATTATAAATAGTAATTTAATACTAATATGAAAACAAATACAAAAAAACTATACAAGAGTAAAGACAATAAGGTTATTTGGGGAGTAATTGGAGGGATAGGAGAATATTTTGAGGTAGATCCTGTTATATTAAGAGTTGGATATATTTTAATATCAGTATTTACTGCTATATTTCCTGGATTAATTGCTTACATTTTAATAGCTCTTGTTATACCAAATAAAAAAGAAGGAGCTTATGTTGAAGCTGAAACTACAAATGATAAATAAAATATTATAGTATAATTAGAATGAATTCATTGGAATTTTTGAGACAATTTAGGTTTGCTGGATATGCAATATTTGATATTGCTGTTTCTTTTGGTGGAATTTATTTACTATCTAGTTTTTTAACAAAAATTTTTGTTAAATTTAAAATTTTCGTACCTAAAAATAATTGGGTGTTTTTAACATTACCTATCGGTATTTTAGTTCACATATTATTTAATACTATGACTCCAATGACTGTAAATTTTCTAGATTTGTATAGTAATTACATTTTAAAAATAATTATTATTGGTTTTCTGGTTCTTGGTTTAAGAAATACTAAAATTATAAAATAATTATATTTATTTTATTCTATTTATATTTTCAGAAATTTCCGACAATAAAGGATTTTCTGGCCAAATATCATTTAGGGCTTTGTATAATTTTTTATAGTTATTCATAGTTGCTTCTTTACCTCTTGCAAACCTATTAAAAACAGTATCGCCAACCAAACCATAATCATCTGCAGTTTCTGAAATATTACTTAGTATATCTGCTGATTTAATTAGCAAAGTATCTTTATCCATGTCTTTAATATGGATTAGGTTTTCTTCTCTTGTAGCTTCCCATGATAATGATTTATTATCTGAAACACTAAGAACAAGTTCCGTGACCTTTCTACCAAATTTCTCTTCTATAATTTCTTTTGTTATCTTACTTGTTTCTATACTATCTTCTATTGTGTCATGTAATATACCTGCTATTATTACATCTTCATTTGCTCCATTTAAAGAAAGTATCAATCCTACTGTAAGAGGATGTAATATATAGGGAATATCCTTGCCTTTTCTTTTCTGTTTTTGTTTAATTTCATGAGTATCTATAGCAAAAGAAATTGCTTTCTTTATTTTAGTTGTATATGTCATATATTGATATTAACATTATAATCAAAAAAAATCATTTTGTTGAATTTACTCTTGAGTAGATTTATTATATAGAGTATAATAAATATATTAAAAATAATTTTGGGTCAACGTCGTGCTAAAAGGACGGTTGCGCGATATGATTCCGCTGAATCAAAAATGGCAAAAGGAACAGGTGCTCGTAAAGAAGTAAAAAAACCTAAGAAAGTAGTAAAGAAATAATATTCTTTTAATTATAACCCCTTGATTTACATCAAGGGGTTATAATATGATACAATAATAAAACAAATATATGAACAAGCTATTTATATTTAATTATATTAATTTTTTTTCTCGACCAAGGAAAAAAAGAGTTATAAAGAAAAAACCAAATACTAAATATCTAAAATATAAGGAGCAAACTCGTAAATTAATAGCAGAGAGACTCGTTTTTTGGAATCAATTTTATGGATTTACATATAATAAAGTATTTATTAAAAATCAGAAAACAAGATGGGGAAGTTGCTCTAAAAAAGGAAATCTCAATTTTAGTTATAGAATAATATTCCTACCACAAGAATTGGTGGATTATATCGTAGTACATGAATTATGTCATTTAGGAGAGTTTAATCATTCAAGTAAATTTTGGGTTCTTGTTACAAAGACTATTCCAAACTATAAAAAATTAAAGAATGAGCTAAAGAATAAAGGTGCTTTATATACTAATATTAAAAATTAATAATCTAATAGTTTTTTTAATTAAAAGTTATATAATATTACTATATGAATATCTCAATAATAGGAGCTTCGGGATTTGTAGGGAAAAACCTAATTTATTCACTTCTTTTAAATACAAATCATAATATAATTGCGATAGCTCTAGATACAGAAAAAATTAATATTGAGGAAAAATATAAAAATAGAGTTAAACTATTAAATACTGATGTATTTGATTCAACTAAACTAAAAATAAATTTGGCTGGTACTGATGTTGCATTTTATTTAATACATATGCTAGATAGTCATGGTGGTTTTTATAATAAAGAAAGTGAAGCAGCAAATATTATTGGAAAAGCATTGAAAGATAATAAAGTAAAGAAAATAATATATATGAGTGGACTAGGTAAAGATAGTGATAAGCTTTCAGAACATTTAGCTAGTAGGCATAATACAGGTAAAATTTTAAATGAATATTTACCTACAATTGAATTTAGGGCTTCTATGATTATAGGGGAAGGGAGTGCCTCCTATGAAATAGTAAAAGATATTATTAATAATGCGCCTTTCATTATTTTACCCCAAAAATCTATTACTAACACTCAGCCTATAACAAAAAAAGATGCTATATCATATTTATGTTCTGCAATTAATTTAAATATACATAAAAGCATTATTATTGAAATAGGAGGACCTGTAGTTATGACCTATAAAGAATTTTTAGAAAAATATAATACCTGGAGTAATAGAAATATCCCAATAAAAATAATTCCATTTTTATCAGGCCAAATTGCAGGATTTTTTCTTAATTTTTTTACTAATAAAAATAGAGCAAGGATAGGTCAAAACATGATATCAAGTTTTCAGAACGAAATGATTGTAACTAATAATATAGCATTAGAATTTTTCCCTGAAATTACAACAGAGAGAATAGAAAATGGCTTTATTTAATATTCATAAACCCTTAATATTTAACATGTATTTAAATGGTATTTGACTTTATTTATATATATGTTAAGGTAATACAAAACCAAAAACTTTCTAACTATGCACCTTCACGAGGAAAAAAAATTCAAAAATGAAAAAGGAGAGAGTCTAACTCTTCTTGAATTGAACAAAAAAGTAATTAATTCATTAACTTTTCATCATCAACCTGCAGTAATAGCAGTGAAAAAAGTTAGTAAATTTCAAAAACTTTTGAAAAATCGTAAAAAGCCTGTTGTTTCCGGCGAAGAAAAAAAAGAAGTGGCATTTGAAATTAATAATCAAAATATTAAATTTCAATATGCCCCTGGAACAGAGCTTGTAACAATTAGATTTACTAACGTAGAAACATTCAACAATATTAAAAATGTAGATTCTATCGTACATAAATCTAAAACTCACGAAGCAGATTATCCATTCATTGTCGCTTTACACAATAAGCACCTCAGAAAAATAGATTGGGTTTAATTATTCAATCTAAAAATTTAAACCTGTAAGTTATTAATTTAATTTGCAGGTTTTTCATTTGTTCATAAAGTATCTACTATCTTTTTTACCATTTTTGTGTTATTATATTTGCTTATATGTCAAACGGAGAAGTAGTAGTAAGATTTGAAAAAGTCTTTTTTGAATATGGTCACAATAAACACATCCTCGATGATGTTGATTTTTCTATTCGTCGTGGAATGAAAGTTACTGTTATGGGTCAAAACGGTGCAGGTAAAAGTACTATATTTGGATTAATTACAGGAGCACTGGCTCCTGAGGAAGGAACTATAAATCTTGCTCAACGTACAACAATTGCACTTTCTCGCCAAGTTATACCTCGTCCAGAATTAGATTTAACCGTTCGTGAATTCTTTCAGAAATGTTTTAAGGATAAAGTCTATGATATTGACCCTAGAATTGATAATGTTCTTGAAATCGTAAATCTTAAAGGTCATTTAAAAGTTCATGAACGAATAGTCAAAAGTTTTTCTGGTGGACAACAAGCGAGATTATTACTTGCTTCAGCACTCATCCAGGAGCCAGATATTCTTCTCCTTGATGAACCTACAAATAATTTAGACAAATCTGGTATCGCACATCTTACTGATTTCTTAATTAAATACAAAAAAACAGTTATTGTTATTTCTCACGATGCACAATTTTTAAATGCATTTACAGACGCAGTTTTATATCTTGATATCTATACCAGAAAAATAGAACAGTATGTTGGTAATTATACTAATGTACGTGATCAAATAGCAGCTAGAATGGAACGTGAAAATCGTAAAAATGCACTTATTGAAAAAGAAATATTAGCAAAAAAAGAACAAGCAAATGCTTTTGCAATGAAAGGAGGGAATCTCCGTGCTGTTGCAAAGAGGATGCGTGATTTAGCAGCAGAACTCGAAGAGGATAAAGTAGATGTTAGAAAAGAGGATAAAACTATTAAAAATTTTACTATTCCTTATCAAGAAGATATGACAGGGGATATATTAACACTGACATCTGTTTCTATTTTAAAAAAACATACACCCGTAATAAGGAAAGTAAATATTAAACTTAGAAGAAATAAACACGTACTTCTATCTGGACCAAATGGTATTGGAAAAAGTACACTTCTCGAATCTCTTGCAAATGGAAGAGCTCCAGGTGGAGTTATAGGAGAAGGTGTACGGGTGGGGTATTATCGCCAAGATTTCTCTACACTTGATTTTAATCAAACTGTTTTTGAATCACTTGCTGATGTTATGCGTAGTGTAAATGGGAGAGTTGAAGAAGAAAAAATTCGTGCTATTGCTGCTGGATTCCTAATAACTGGTGATATGGTTCATACTCGCATTGGAAGTCTATCAGAAGGTCAAAAAGGTCTTGTGGCCTTTGCTAGACTAGTAGTAGAACGTCCAGGACTATTAATCCTCGATGAACCTACAAACCATATAAATTTCCGTCATCTACCTATCATTGCAAAAGCACTTGACCAGTATCAAGGGGCAATGATTTTAGTATCTCACGTTCCAGAATTTATTGAGCAAATTAGGATAGACGAAATTCTTGATTTAGATATGAAATAAATTGATTTTAAACAAACTAATACTTCATTGTATTAGTTTGTTTTTTATGGTTAAATAAAATAAATCAAAACGTTATAAAATGGCAAGAAAAAACAAGTCGTATCAAAGGAGACCTCATCACAGAAGAGCTAAATCTCTAAACGGGTCTAAATCGGTTGCGAATATTTCTTATGTTCTTCAAAATCTTCATGTTCTATGGCATGTTTTGTTCGGTAATATGAATGCTGAACAAATATGTAATGAAATCAACATGTCCGAGTGGAAACCAAAAGGGGTAACAGTCGTGTGTAGATTTATAAATGGGAGCAGAGTAATGTTATGTGGAGCTTATGCCTCTGAAAATAAAGGCAAAAGAAACTATGCGTGGTCAACCTTGTTTAGAGGAATGTATTTTGAAGAGGCAATCGATTTTATAAATAGTACTTGGCTTGATCCAAGCTACCATTTATACATTATTGATTAAAACAATTTTTTAACTCATTAAAAAGGAAACTCTTTAATGAGTTTTCTTTCGCTTAATTATTATGTTTACCTATTTATAAACAAAGAGTTATAATATATCTATGATTAAAGAAAACACAAAAGCATTAGATTTCACATTATTAGATCAAGATAAAAAAGAGGTTAAATTATCAGATTATACAAATGATAATATTTTATTATATTTCTACCCCAAAGATGATACCCCTGGGTGCACAAAAGAGGCTTGTATGATTACTGAAGTTTATGATAATTTTAAAAAAAATAATATTACTGTTTTAGGAGTTTCATCAGATTCACCTGAGAGTCATACTAAATTTCGTTTAAAATATAATTTACCCTTTACATTATTATCAGATCCTGAAAAAAAAGTTATTAAAGCATATGAAGCACAAGGCCCACTTGGTTTTACAAAAAGAATTTCATATTTAATTAAGAAAGGAATAATTATAAAAACATATCCAAAAGTTGATCCAGCGAATCATGCACTGCAAATATTAAAAGATATAAGTATATAAATATATGAATACATCAACAACTTGGTACAAAGAACTCATAAAACCATCTTGGGCTCCACCATCATGGCTATTTGGTCCTGTATGGACAATATTATATATAATAATATTTATAAGTTTTGGTTTAGTTTTTCAAAAAATATTTACTAAACAAATTCCACTTATAATAGCATTACCTTTTGTATTAAATTTAATATTTAATCTTTCATTTACTTATTTTCAATTTGTACTTAAAAGTAATACCCTAGCAGCAATTGATATATTATTAACTCTGGCTTCTCTTATTTGGGCAATGGTATTGATTTGGCCTTATATTAGATATGTTGTTTATCTAAATATTCCATATCTTATTTGGGTTATATTTGCTACTATTTTACAACTTACAATTACTTATAAAAATTGGTAAAAAAAATAGCCTACTAATTATTTAGTGAGCTATTTCATAGATTAAAATATTTTTTATGTTTTAATCTAAATTGCAGAATAACGCTTACTCCATTCGTATTTATAACAAGGTATAAAAAATAATTTATTACCTGCTTTAATCTCATTTTCAATTTGCTTAAATAAATCTAATGAGACTTTTATACAGATTGGCTTAATAAATTCAGTTGTCCGCACTTCTATCAAATACAAATCATCTGGTATCGATATCATATTATATCCAATGTTAGTATTACCATCGGGTTGAAGTGCTGATAAATACAATCCCGATTTTTTTTCGATACTGATAATTTGACCAGCAACAGTTACTTTCTTTGGAACGAAAATGTACAAAAATATCCATAAAAATCCATCCCAAAAAATGTAAAGAATTACTATCCCAATTAATGGGGCAATGATGTATTTTTCCATAACACTCGGTTTTAAAAGGTTAAATTTCCTTATTTATAATACTTTAATACTAATTCGTCAAGTATTAAAATTGGGTGGAAAAAAGAGCAGATTAAAAAATCCGCTCTTTATCATTTGTCTAATTCAAGGATTGCATCCCTGACTTCTTTTTTGATTATTTCTAAATCATCTAAATTTGAAAATTTAATTTCAGGTCCAATAACCATTTTACCACGATGACCTCCATATATTTTATTAAAATGAAAGCCAGACGATATGGGCATGATAGGACTGATATCTTTTAAAAAAATTGGTATGACAATAGGTTTAGCTATTTGAATAGTTTTAGCAACTCCATATTTACATTCACCTATTTCTTGATCTCTCATTCTTGTTCCTGCAAAGAATAACAATAAATTATTTTTCTTTTCTAAAAGAGAACAAAAACGTGATATATCAGTATCAATCATTTTAAAAGAGCTGACTTTGCGATGAGCTGGAATGCATTTAGATAAATACATTATTTGCCTACTTATAGGATTCTTGAAAAAGTTCATATAATCAGGCGCATTGTAAGGAATCTGACGATATTTGAAAAATATATCCCAAAAGGATGATACTCCAATTCCTATCAGTAGAGAATCTATCAATGTTTGATGATTAGAAACATACAATATTGCGTTTTCTTTGTTTGGACGTTTACCTTCAATCTTTATTTTGTTACGTATTTTAAATATGTAAACAGAAATAAAATAAAGTAAAGTCATCCAAATCCGTCCAAAAGTAGTACCAAATAAGGTTTTCATATTCTATTTTTTTAAGATTTCATTAAAATTATATACTTATCAATATAAATGTAAACAGTAAAAAAATATTATGATATAATTAAAAAATGGATCCCGTTAGAGATATGCTTTTGTATTCTAATGAGATACTAAAATAAATTATTTATTTTATATTAATAATAAGATTTAATCAGATACGTCAAACCTTTGGGTGACTATCTCTAGCGGAATGGATATTCTTGCACATATGCTCTGGGCTAATTATGGTTCTAGACCAATAAATAAAAAAAGAGTAAAGAAAAGTTTGAGTAAAATTAATGTTGCTTGGATAATGTTTTGGAGTGTATTTCCTGATTTATTTGCTTTTGGAATTCCTACTGTCTTAGCTGTAATAGTGAGTATTACATCTAATAATTTTTCTTTTAAATCTCTTCTTTCACATCATGGAACACCAAATCCATTAATCATGGACTTACCAGCATATCTATATCAGTTCAGCCACAGTTTTATTATCTGGATTTTAATTTTTATACTTGTGTGGGTAATATCAAAAAAACCTCAATTTGTATTATTTGGATGGGCTTTACATATATTTCTTGACATATTTTCACATTCAATTCAATTTTATCCAACACCATTTCTATTTCCAATTTCTAATTATCATTTTATTTATGGAATTAGATGGAGCGATCCATATTTTGTAACTGTAAATTATACATTAATTGCAATTTTTGCTATTTATTTTTATCTTACAAGAAATAAAAAAAATTAATTATAATGTCATTCCAAGTATTATTAAAAGAATTGAAAAACAAAGAACAACCATTAAGAGCTAAAATACTCTCTAGATTTTTCAAAACAGGTAAGGGTGAATATGGGGAAGGGGATTTTTTTCTTGGGATTACAGTACCAGAAATTAGAAAGATAGCAAAAAAATATGTTTTATTATCTTTTGTTGATGTTGAAAAATTATTAAATAATAAATATCATGAAGCAAGATTAGTTGCTATTTTGATATTAGTTGATAAATTTAGAACTGCAGATATAAAACAAGACACAAAAAGTAAAAAAGAAATATATGATTTTTATTTAAATAATACAAATAAAATAAACAATTGGGATTTAGTAGATTTATCAGCTAGTTATATAGTAGGAAATTATTTATTTGATAAAAAAAATTCAGAAAAGAAAATACTAGAAAAACTTGCAAAATCAAATAATCTCTGGGAACGAAGAATTTCTATTATATCTACATTTGCATTTATATATAAAGGGGAGTATGAAAATACATTTAAAATAGTAAAAATACTTATGAATGATAAACATGACCTTATCCATAAAGCTTGTGGATGGATGCTTCGAGAAGTAGGAAAAAGAATAAGTGAAGTACCTTTATTGAGATTCTTAGATGAGTATAGTTCACAAATGCCACGCACCATGCTTCGTTATTCCATAGAGAGGTTACCAGATAATACAAGGAAATATTACCTTAAAAAGTAGGTATTTGAGTTATCCACAGTTATTTACTTGACTGTGAACGATCGTTCACATATAATAATAATATAGTTAATTATCAATAATTATTTATAATATATGAGTAGAGAACAATATTTAAAATTAATAAGAATCGAGATTCATAATGTCAATAAAAAGATTGATATTAAAATTCTTCAAGGCCAAGAATATACCAAGGAAGCACGTGAACATAAACAACTTCTTCATAAAATTCGTCAGCATTCAAGAAAGAGTTTTTTAGGTAATATATTTAATCTACTTAATAATATTCCTCAACTTTCAAATCTTTAATATAACATTACAATATGTATAATAATTACAAAACAAAACTAATAGCATTTCATGGTAGAGAAAAACGCATGCCTACTTATACTGAGATGATGAATCTATTTGGTTTTAAGTCCAAGAACGCAGTTGCTCGACTTGTTGATAAATTCATAGAAGAAGGAATTGTCATCAAAGACCATTTAGGTCGTCTAATAGCTGATTCATCATTCAATTCTATTCCATTACTTGGCTCAGTGAAGGCTGGTTTTCCTGCAGATGTAGCAGAGGAATTGCATGATACTATTAATATTGATGAATACTTAATCGCTAGAAAAGAAAATTCCTACATGCTTACTGTTGATGGAGACTCTATGATAGATGCACATATTACTAATGGAGATATGGTACTAGTAGAGAAAACAAATATAGCAAAAGATGGACAAATAGTCATAGCAGATATTGATGGAGAATTTACAATGAAGTATTTCAAAAAGAAAGGAGACAAAGTGTGGTTAGAACCAGCGAATAAAGATTTCAAACCAATATATCCTGTTAATTATTTAAATATTACTGCAGTTGTAAAAGCTGTAATACGCAAATATTAAATAATCAAATAAACTAAAGATAGTAAATTTAGTGCTGTTAAATGCTATAATAGAAAAATATGACGCAAGAACAAGCCCTTAAAATCTTAAAAACTGGAGTAAATATATATCTTACTGGTAGTGCAGGTAGTGGAAAAACATATCTATTAAATCAATACATTTCTTATCTCCAAGACCACAATATAGCTGTGGCTGTTACTGCTTCAACTGGTATTGCGGCTACACATATGAATGGTATGACTATTCATGGATGGTCAGGAATTGGTGTCAGAAGCAAAATGGATGAAAGAGACTTAGAACAACTTGAAGAAAAGAAATATCTTTGGACTAGATTTGAAAAAGCACGAGTTCTAATCATTGATGAGGTTTCAATGTTACATGGGTTTCAACTCGATATGATTGAAAAGGTTTGTAGAAAATTTAAAAGAGTTGATAAACCTTTTGGCGGATTACAAGTCATACTCTCTGGCGATTTCTTCCAACTTCCACCAGTAGAAAAAGGAGGTATTGTATCTAGCGGAAAAAGTAATATGGTTTATGCTAGTGATGCATGGAAAATACTTAATCCTGCAATTTGTTATCTAACGGAACAACACAGACAAGATGATGAAGTCCTTATAGAAATACTTAATAAAATAAGAAATAATAGTATAGGTGAAAAACATTATGAATTACTTGAAAAAAGAATTAATGCTGAATTAGTAAATAATAAAAAAGCAACAAAACTCTATACTCATAATGTAAATGTTGATCATGAAAATTTTGCAGAACTTAATCTAATAAATAGTGAGGAAAAAACCTATCAAATGACATCAAAAGGTCATGATGTTATTGTAGATATTTTAAAAAAAAGTTGTCTGGCACATGAAGAATTAAGATTAAAAATAGGAGCTGAGGTCATGTGTATTAAAAATAATGCGGAAGGTGGTTATGTGAATGGTTCTAGAGGGAAGGTTATTGCGTTCGATGATGAAACTCATAATCCAATAGTAGAATTATATAATGGAAAGAAAATAACTATGACTCCTATGCTTTGGGCAATTGAAGAAGATGGTAAGGTCAAAGCTTCTATAACACAGCTTCCACTCCGTCTTGCTTGGGCTATAACTATTCATAAAAGCCAAGGAATGTCACTTGATAACGCTGAAATAGACCTTAGAAGCACTTTTGCGTATGGAATGGGATATGTTGCCCTCTCTCGTGTTCGAACACTCGCAGGGATAAGATTGATTGGATTTAACCCTGAGGCACTTAGAGTTGACCCAAAAGTTTTAGAGTTTGACCAAGATTTGAAAAATGAAAGTACGCAAAATGAACTTATGTGGAAAAAACTCAAAGCAGATGAGCAACTAAAATTAGAGGAGGATTTTATAAGGAAAATGAATGGAACAATCAAGGTTGAAATAAATAAAAATAAAAAAAAGAAAATTGGAGTAATTGATACAAAAATTCCAACAATGATAGTAACAAAAGAATTACTTGACAAAGGAAAAAATATTAAAGAAATATCAAAAGAAAGAGATTTAACTGGAGGAACTATTACTCATCATATAGAAATGATATTAAAGGAGTATCCTGAAACAAATATCTCACATATCAAACCTTCCCAGAAAAATATAGATATTGTAAAGAAAGCAAATAAAAAACTGAAAGGTGAAGATATTGGTAAATTAAGCCCAATAAAAATAATACTCGAGAAAGAAGGTTATGATTTATCTTTTGAAGATATTAGACTTGCAAGGTTATTCATATGATTTCTAAATTTATCATTTCTATGATATAAAGTGATAAACATATAAAATGATGAGATGGAAATTTAAATTTAAAAATCCATATCAGATGGAAAAATTTTTCCTAAATCTGAAGTGGTATGCAGTTAAAACTTTAGTGGGATTAATTACATTGGGGTTAATATCAATAATTTACTTTCTATTTTTAAAATAGAAAAAAGCCAACCTATTATATGATTGGCTTTTTTATTGGTATAATCAAACTATGAAATACAATATAAAACAAATATCGATACTGATTATAATATTAGTAGTAATAGGGTCTTTAATATCTTATATTTTACAATCTAAAAATAATACTCCTGTTCCAGAAAAGGGGAATATAGTTGCAACTAATGAATTAGCTGAAGTTATTGCAATTAAACCTATAGAGATGTGTTATGACCTTTCTGATAAAACATCTCGCGGATTTTATGATAAAGCACTTATAAAAATGCAAATTACTGGTGATAAGGTAATCGGAGAATTTAAAGATATACCTTCAGAAAAAGATAGTAAAGTAGGTAAATTTGAAGGTACTGTTGGTTTACTTAATAAGGAAACAATGTCACGACGTGCAAATTTATTATGGGATTCTGAAGGAGAAGGTATGAGTGCAAAAGAAGAATTGATTATTGATTTCGGTGATGGTAGTGCAGTTGTTGGATATGGAGAAATGGTTGATAATGGAAATAATGTATATGTTTATAAAGATAAAACAAAACTTATTTTTAGTAAAAATATGAGTCAGATTGATTGTGGAACACTAGATGAAAAAGTCTCAGTTGAAAAATACATAAAAGATAATATTACAACTATCGCTAAAGAAAAAGCAGTTTTAGGTGGTAGCTGGTATGTAATATCAGTTTTTGTTAATCCATCCAAAAATACAGCAGATGTAATATTTGAAGATGGCCATATTCAAAATAAAGCTCAGATTATTTATACTTACACAAAAGAAGATGGAGTGATAAAAATTGATAAAGTTACAAAAATTATATAATAATAATTATTGACATTTGTATTAAATAGTAGTATAATATATATATTATTAATAAGGTGATACAAATTTATGGATCCAAATGCAATAGATACTTTGTTGTATTCAAGGAATACAACACATAAAGAAAGTCACGCTGATAAGTATATAGATCATTTTCTGGAACAATACCGAATTTATATACATATATTTAATAGTACTAACGATAGAAGAAATAAAGCTAATGAATTTTTCTTAGGATTGAATACTGCTATTATTGGAGTTCTGGGTTATCTAGAGACAAAAGGTCATACAAGCAATAATTCCATTATTTTCCTTTTCGCACCTTTTGTTGGCATTGCTATATGTTATAGTTGGTTTCAAATAATTAAAACTTATAGAAATATAAATAGGGCTAAATTCCAAGTTATACACAATGTGGAAAAAAGTTTACCTATATCTCTATTTGAAACTGAATGGGAACTACTAAAAAAAGGTAAAAAAGAAAATAAATATTTTCCTTTATCTTTAACCGAAAGAAAAATTCCAATAATATTCATATTCTTATACATGGCAATATTTATATCAAGTTTACCTCTTACTATTATTACTAATATAATTAAATAAAATAAAACGACTAGGTTATGCCTAGTCGTTTTATATATATAATTAATTTATATCCATAGCTTTCAATAGTGAGTCTAATCCTGTATGTTTTTCAGCTGAATAGAGGATTATAGGGTATTTGTCAACTATTTTTTCTGTCGATTTAACAACTTTTGTTTTTTCATTTTGATTTACCTTGTCCATTTTATTTATTATTATGTAAATATTTTTACCATGTTCTTCTAAACTTTCAAACATATCTATATCAGAATCAGTCATCCCAACCCTTGCATCTATAATAAGGAAAATTTTATCTTGAACTTTATTATACTCAAAGAAATACCAGTTTATTCTTTCTGTAATAAGTTGTTTTTGGTCACGAGAGCCACGAGCATAACCATATCCAGGGAGGTCAACTAAATAAAAAGAATTATTAATTAAAAATAAATTTATTTCTTGAGTACGTCCCGCAGTAGCACTTGAGCGTGCTAATTTCTTGTTGTTACATATTGAATTTATAACACTAGATTTGCCAACATTTGAACGTCCAATAAAAGCTATTTGAGGTAGCTCATCTGTAACCATATTTTCTTCATTCGTGACACCTCTAGTAAATATAGCTGTTTTAATTTTCATGTTTTTGATTATACCAGAAATTACTATTATGTCTAATTAAAGAAATAATATGCCTTTAAATATATAAGGATATTATCTCTTATGTTCACGCCAGTCATAGTCTTCCTCCTCATCATCTTTCTTACTTACGATAGGTGAGCCACAATTTTGACAAATATCATCATATGAGCGTAAACCACAACGTGGACAAAATGTATCTTTATTATTTGTTTCTTCTTCTATAATTTCTTCATCCATCTTTATATTGTATTATGTTTATATCTTGGAGACAAGTGTTTAAAATTATGTACTTATTAATTTTCAAAATATTAATAAATATAGTATAATAACCATATTATGGAATCAAAAACAAAAATAGTAGCAACCATAGGCCCATCCTGTGAGAATAAAGAAGTAATAATAGAACTTATTAAACATAATTTAAATATAGCTAGATTAAATTTTTCTTGGGATACACATGAAGGTCATAAAAAAATAATTGATAATATTCGTGCTGCATCAATTGAAACTGGAATAAAAATCGAAATAATGCAAGATTTATCTGGCCCTCGTGTACAAGAAACTAGCGGACATCATTTCGGAGGAGCTAATGATACAAAAGCAATTACTGAAAAAGACATATCAGATTTGGCTTTTGGTATTGAACAAGGAGTTGATTATGTTGCACTATCATTTGTGGGCAATGCTAGTGATATTATTGAACTTAGGAGTCTCATAAAAGATAAGGGTGGAAACCAGAAAATAATAGCGAAAATTGAGCGTAAATTAGCATACGAGAATTTAGATGAAATACTTGAAGTTACAGATGGAATTATGGTTGCTCGTGGAGATTTAGGTAATGAATATCCATTAGAAGAGATACCTTTTATTCAGCATCAGATTATAGAGAAATCAAACAAAAAAGGGAAAATGGTTATAGTTGCGACTCAAATGATGCTTTCAATGGTAAATAATCCTATTCCTACTCGTGCTGAAGTCTCAGATGTTGCTTACGCAATAATTGATGGAGCAGATGGTGTAATGCTTTCAGAAGAATCAGCTACTGGTAAATATCCAATTGAAACTGTAACAATGATGGAAAAAATAGCATTGGCGTCAGAAAAACATTTAATTATAAATGATATTAAAATTGATTAATAAAATATGACTAAACATATATACATCACAAGAAAAATTCCAGAAGCTGGATTAAAATTATTGAAGGAAAATGGAATATCGTTTGATATGGGAGAAAGTAAACTTCCTCCAACAAAAAAAGAAATAATAAAAATACTTAAAAAGAAACCATACGATGGGGTTATTTCTTTTCTCACTGATACAATAGACACCGAAATATATGATGCATGTCCGACTTCTAAAATTTTTGCAAACTTCTCTGTTGGATTTAATAATATTGATTTAGAAGCCGCAAAGAAAAAGGGGATAGAAGTTTCGAATACTCCTGGAACTTCAAATACAGCTGTTGCAGAGCATACAGTAGCTCTAATGATGGCACTCACTACACGATTAGTAGAGGGTGATAAATATATGCGAAGTGGTAAATATAAAGGATGGGACCCTGAATTACTAGTTGGAACAGATTTAAAAGAAAAAGTTATTGGAATAATTGGAGGAGGAGCTATCGGTGTCGAAGTTGCAAAAATTCTTCATGAAGGTTTCGGTTCTAGTATTATATATAGTGATGTTGTAAGTAACCCAACGATAGAAAAAGAAGAACATGCTATAAGAAAAGAAACTGCAGATATTTTAAAAGAAGCAGATATTATTTCTCTTCATGTTCCACTTTTGCCTAGTACAACACACATGATTAATAAAGAATCTCTTAATACAATGAAGAAAACAGCTTTTTTAATCAATACATCTCGAGGCCCTGTTATAGATGAAAACGCATTAGTTGAAGCTCTTAAAAATAAAACTATTAGAGGTGCTGGATTAGATGTATTTGAATTTGAGCCGAAATTAGCTCGAGGACTTGCAAAGCTTGATAATGTAGTACTTACACCACATATAGCATCTGCACGTGAGACTGCTCGTAATCTAATGGCAGAGATAGCAGCTAAAAATATAATATCAGTTCTTGAAGGCGGTAAAGCTATCAATAGTGTCATTAAATAAATTTTTAATTATAAAATATCTTTACATTACAATATGTAAAGGTATTTTATAATGTTAATAACTTAAATAGTATTTACTATTAATAAAGATTATAATATACATATTATTAAATAATATTAAATTATGAATAAAAACATCAAATATATATCAACAATATTTATGGGTATCGCCATCATGTCGTCTGTTGTGTATGCAGAAGAAGCAGCTAAACCAATAAACACAAATCGTGCTGAATTTAAAAATGAAGTCAATCAACTTAGAGAAAATACAACAAAAGAACTTCAACAAAAAAGAGAAGCTTTCAAAAATAACTTAGAACAAGATAAAGAATCTCTTAAAAACACTAAAGTTCAAAGTAGAGAGGAAATTCAAAATATGGTGAAATCTAAGAGAGATGAATTTCAAAAAAATATAGAATTAAAAAAAGATGAATTAAAAGTTAAATTAAATAATGCGACTGATAAATTTAAGACTGATTTAAATAAAATTAAGGATGAGAGAAAAAAAGAAAATGTAAATAAATTAGTAGAGAAAATCACTGAATTAAATACAAAAGCAACTAATAATCTATTTGAACAATTAAATAAAATAGAAGAAGCACTACTGAGAATAAAATCTCGTGAAGCTGATGCTAAAATAAAACTAATAGATACAACTATGGTTGATGCATCAATCTTAAAAGCAACAAAAGCCATATCTGATGCACATGCAGCAATTATAGTTCAAAGCACATCAAAAACATATATGCCAGTTATAACAACTGATTTAACACTTAAGACAAACATGAGTACCGTTAAAGAGAGTTTTAATACTGATATTAAAGCATTACGTGATATTGTAAAAAATGCACATACTGCTGTAAAAGAATCCGCTACTGCACTAGCACAAACCCCAAAAATAAATGAGGTTAATACTATTAAAAATAATTTAGAAGCAATTGATAATTCGGTCGAAAAAGGAAGTACAACAACTACAAATAATTAATATATATATAATCTATGTTAAAAAAAATACTTTATGGAATTTTAGTTCTAGCTATAATAATAATAATCTCATTAATGTGGAAAGAATCTAAAACAGAAGCACCAACAACACAAATAGATAATCAAAAAGTTCCTGAACAAGTAACAGAAGTTGTAAAGGTGCAAGTGGATACTCCCGCCTCTATCAGTAGTGATTTAGATAAAATTAACGTCGACGCTGGTATTGATTCTGATCTTAATACTGTAGATACAAATATAAAGGCTCTTTAATTTAGTTATTATTAAAAACACCCATAAAGACTTATGGGTTTTTTTAATATATCTTTATATACAGGTTGACAAAATAGTTTATAAGTGATATTATTAAAAAATATTGAAAAACTCCTTGTGTGTATGAGTGTTTCAATTTTAATTTTGAAACACGCAAAAATATAATAATATGTATAATAATAGAAATACAAAAGGCACTTCAAGTGCCCGTCATTCTTCAGGTGGAAAACCTGCAGTTACAAATAAAGGAAATTATTCTCGTCCTTCATCAGGAGCAAGAACTTCTTCATTAAACACTAGAAATAGTGCATCTAGTGCAAGAACATCTTCATATAGTAGCCCAAGAAGTGGCACATCAACCCCAAGAACATACTCTTCTAATTCAAAAATTGGAGCACCTCAGAATCGTTTCGGTGGATCTAGTCATGGAAATAGAAGTGGTGGATCATCTCGTTCTCGTGGTGGTGGAAACAAGAGAAGTAAATCATTTGAAAGAATAGATGTATCTAGATTTATAAGTAAATCTACAGTAGTTGAAAAAGAAGAAATTTATCTTCCAATCCATACATTTAATGATTTCAAGATTGATGCAAAATTAAAACTTGCTATCGCAAATAAAAATTATATCTATCCAAGCCCAATTCAAGATAAATCAATAACACATGCACTAGATGGAAGAGATATTTTAGGTATAGCAGATACTGGAACTGGTAAAACTGCCGCATTTTTAATTCCTATACTTAATAAAATAATTAAAGATGGTAGAGAAACAGCTATCATAATAGCTCCAACTCGTGAGCTTGCAATCCAAATAGAGAAAGAGTTCAATGACCTTGCTCGTAGTATGAGAATATTTGCTGTAGTGTGCGTAGGAGGAGCTCCAATATCTTTTCAAATTAAAAGTCTTCGTCGTGAATGTAATGTTGTTATAGGTACACCAGGAAGGCTTCTTGATTTAGTAAAGCGTGGAGAGATAGATTTATCTACAACTCGCAACGTAGTGCTTGATGAAGCCGATAGAATGCTTGATATGGGATTCGTAGATGATATAACATTCTTACTTGAAAAGACTCCTGATGACAGACAAAGTTTCTTCTTTTCTGCAACACTACCAAAACCAATAGAAAAACTTATAGAGAGATTTTCAAAAGATCCAGTCAAAGTTATGGTAAAAACTCGTGATACATCAAAAAATGTAGAACAAGATGTTATCAGACTTGCGCGTGGTATAGATAAAATAGATGTACTTTGTGATTTATTAGATAAAAAAGATGAATTCAAAAAAATATTAATTTTTTCAGAAATGAAACATGCAGTTGAAAAACTTTCTGTTGAACTTATTAAACGCGGTTATAAAGCAGGAAGTATTCATGGAGATAAACGTCATAATGAACGTCAGCGTACACTACTAAAATTTAGAAATGATGAAATCAATATTATGGTTGCAACTGATGTTGCAGCGAGAGGCTTAGATATCCCAAATGTAACTCACGTTATAAATTACGAAATTCCTCAAACATATGATACTTATATCCATCGTATTGGCCGTACAGGTCGTGCAAACCATAAAGGTGTTGCACTTACATTCGTTTAGAAATTTATGATATTAATTGATGTAAGAACAAAAAATGAATATGTAGGTGGGCATATAGATGGAGCAATTAATTTTGATATCATGAAAATGATGGAAGGAGAATATCCTGATATTGATAAAAATTTAGAAATAAAAGTTTATTGTGAATCTGGTAATAGATCTATGATGGCTAAAAGTATAATGGAAAAAGTAGGATTTTTAAATATTATTGATGCAGGTGGTATTGATAATCTAAAATAATATAAAAATAACCCCTCGAGGTAATACCTCTAGGGGTTATTTTTATATGTAAGTTATATGATACAATTAAAAAATGGAACCCTTAGCATCAAAAATCAGACCCAGAAATTTAGATGAATTTATAGGACAAGAACATCTAGTAGGTGAGAGTAAACCTCTGAAAATAGCCATAGAAAATAAGCATATTTTCTCGTTTATTCTCTGGGGACCACCTGGAGTAGGTAAAACTACTCTAGCTAAAATATACGCAAATGCTATAAATGCTGATTATTATGAATTGTCGGCTGTTTCTGCTGGTAAAGATGATATACGAAAAATTGTAGATATAAGAGGGGAGAATAATGGCATTTTACTCGGACCTAGAATCCTTTTTCTTGATGAGATACACCGATTCAATAAGGCTCAGCAAGATTTTCTTCTTCCTTATGTTGAAAGTGGTAAATTAATACTCATAGGCGCAACAACAGAAAATCCTAGCTTTGAAGTTATTCCAGCTCTACTTTCACGTTGTAGAGTTTTTGTTCTTGAAGAATTCTCTGATGATGATATGAGAAAAATAATAAAGAGAGCTGGAAATAAAATAAAAAAAGATGCGACAGATTGGATTATTTCTATGTCAGGTGGTGATGCAAGACAAGCTATTGCAATGATAGAAAATACCTTAAGTCTCTATAAAAATATAACAATTGAGAATCTTAAAAATACACTCCAGTCAAAATTTCTTCGTTATGATAAAAAAGCTGACGAGCACTATAATACAATCAGTGCTTTTATAAAAAGTATGCGGGCAAGCCAACCTGATGCAGCGCTATACTATCTAGCACGAATGCTTGAAGCAGGAGAAGATCCAAAATTTATTGCGAGAAGAATGGTCATCTTTGCTAGTGAAGACATAGGACTTGCATTACCAACTGCACTCGTAGTCGCAGATGGAGTATTTAAAGCGGTTGAAGTCATAGGTACGCCTGAATGTGCTATAAACCTAGCACATGGAGTCGTATATCTTGCAAAAGCACCAAAGGATAGAGATGTGTATGATGCATTCAGAAGTGCCCAAGAAGATGTCATTAAATTTGGTAATCTGCCAATTCCGATGATTATCAGGAATGCGCCAACAAAACTCATGAAAGATTTAGAGTATGGAAAAGGATATGAAAAATATACTAAAGAAAATCTAATGCCAGATAAATTAAAAAATAAAAAATATTTAAAAGGGAAGTTGTAATTCAAAAAAATACTCAATAATATGCAATAATCTAGCTTGTGTATAAGATATTGCATTAAATTATAAAAAGGTGTAGATTATATTTGATATAGTAAATTGTTTAACTAAAAAAAATCAAGAACATGGGATTCACTAATGGCAAGAAGAAGAATTGCAACAATCATGTTTGCAAAATTAAAAAGCAACAAGAAAGAGAGCAAAAAAAAGAGGAAAAGGCAAAGAAAGAAGCGGCTGAAAGACTTTTAAAAAGTCAGCAAAATGAAGACCGGCTTGCGGCTAAAGAAAAACGCAAGCAATCTAAGGCAGCATAATATAATTGCAGCCAACAAACATTCAAAATACCAGATGTTGTTAAAATAACACTGGTATTTTTTTTATTTATTAATCAGATTGTATAATTAACTTTATACTAACTATCCATATATATTTATTAAAGATGATGTATTGATAGTAGATATACCATCAATACATCATTCATTGTATTAATTATGTTTAATAGTGATAATTAGAGAGGTATATGTCGCAAAAGATATATTGTGCGACATTGTTGTATAATTTAACCCTTACAAATAAAAGAGCCCAGATGGGCTCTTTTATTACTTCCCCTTACATACACTAGGTATTAATTTGCTTTTGCAATACATTCATTAAAAGAATGCACTTGCCCATTATAAATATTAATTTTATTTTTAATATCTATAACTAATTTATTATAATCGTTTACTAAAGAGTTGTATTTTTCTACTTGATCCGAAGTAGTTAAACCTTCGTATATTACCCCACTCTCCACCTTTGTACGTCTTGAAGTCATATCAGCCTCCATACTCTTTATTTGCTTCTGGTCTAATATTATTATCCCTTGGAGGACTTCGTCTATGGAAGGACATGCGCTTTTAGGTAATCCAAAATGTTGAACTCCCATCCAAACTGTATTGCCATTATAACTACCTTTACCTACAGCAACTCCAATTTCAGTGTATTGTTTTTTTAAAATATTTGCTCTGTGTCCTGGACTAGCCATCCAAGCATCAACCAATGCTTTATCATCTTTAAAATTACCTAGGGCCAAATTCTCACCAATTATGATGTACTCGTAAGATACTTGAGTACCTAAATCACCAACACCAACTCCATCAGGAGAAATATGTTCGAAGTATCCTTTTACAAACATATCTTGTAATTTCTTTTCTGCAGAAAAATTTAATTTAGAATTCTCAGTCAGAAGCCCTAAATTACCATTTTCTGTTCTGTATTTATTTGTAATATCTATAACTCCTTTACTTGTTAATTTAATATTTTTAGTATTGTTAGTTAATAGATTATCAGAAACTAATAGTGGTCCTGGTGTTTCTATTTTTTTAGAATTATTAGTTGTATTATTATCATTATATGTGTCTATAGATTTAGTTACTTTATCTTTTATGTTTGCAGATAAAATTGACGTTTTATCCATCTGATTTCTTAAATAAGAAATTGTTTTAGAATAATATGAGTTGTAATCATTTTTGATAACAAAAAAAAGTACAAGGAAGATAGCTATAGCAACAATTGTATTTGATATTTTCATTTATTATTATTTACATGATGTTGATAATATATAACCTGACTTTTCTGCATCTACTGATGATGCAAACCATACCTGATTAGCAGTAGAAATCCTCTTTGCCCCAGAACAGCCAATACTGTAATATAGTTTACCATTTTTTGAAGCTACGTACATTTTTTCTTTTACATCTTGAATATTTAGATTTGTCTTCCCTTCTAAATTACTATTTTTTGTGTATTCAATATTATCTATAGGTATGTTATTATCTTTTATAATTACATTTGAACTATTATCACTTTCTATAACAGAAAGACGTCCTAATCCATATGAACTAATCCCTACTAATACAATTATAAAAAGACACATAAAAGTGATACCGTCAATACCTGATTTGCCCTTGATTTTATTCATAAAATGATTTATACTCATACAAGTTTAATTATAAATCATTTGTGGTTAGTTTGCCTATACCCTACACGGAAACAATCACCCTTAAATCAATATGGCACATAGAAAAGCCGGAGGTTCGGCCAAAAACTTAAAAGACTCTAATCCAAAGTATTTAGGTACTAAGCTTTATGCTGGTGAAAAAGCAAAAGCTGGGTCAATAATAATTCGTCAAAGAGGTACTAAAATTCTTCCGGGAACAAACGTAGGAATTGGTAAGGATCACACTCTATTCGCTCTAAAACCAGGTACTATAAAATTTGGAACAAAGAGAAAAGTAAATTTCAATAGAACATCTTCAGTTAAAAAAGTAGTAAACGTAATCTAATATAAAAACCCTCGATATAATATCGAGGGTTTTTATTAATCTTTCTTTATTATAATTTCACAACTTCCACTTTTTGTTCCTTTCTTAATTATTACCTTATGAACACCTAGCTCTTTTATATGTTCCATAATTATAGTATTTTCATCTATTTCTACTCCTGATATTTCTTTTATTGCTTGTTTTACATCATGAGGACTAACTGCTTTAAATAGATGACCTTTTTCATTAGCTTTTACTCTTATTTCTATGCTTGTATTATTCACAGAAGAAATAATCGATTCAAAATTTTTCATTTCTTCATTTTTCTTTCTTTCTATCTGAGCTTTTTTATCTGCAAGTTTTGAAAGCTCCCCTGGAGTAGCAAGTATAGCTAAACCTTTTGCAATCAATACATTTTGAGCATAACCCTCTTTGAATTCTTTTATATCATATTTATTCCCTACTTTTGGAATATCTGTTATTAAAATGACTTTCATCCGCCTAAACTTTTTACAAAACAACAATTATCGTTAAGATATTATTATTCATAAAAAAGATAATTAATTTATAATATTAGCTATTTATAAAAGTTTTGGTGAATTCATCTCCACTAGACTTTTATTTTTTTGCTTTTAATATTTCGACAGCTTTGTTCATTTGCGGATCAATTTTCGCTTCATAATCCTTTAAAGTAAATGGAACTTTAACATCAGGGTCAAGTCCTGAAGCAGAAATAGATATACCATTTGGTGTAAGCCATTTTGCAACTGTAACTTTTAATGATGTTGAATCTGTAATACTTACTAATTCTTGGACTGAGCCTTTACCAAAAGTTTTCTCTCCAACTAATGTAGCTATTCCATGTTCACGAAGTGCTCCAGCAAGTATTTCAGAAGCTGATGCAGAACCACCATCTACAAGTACTACAAACTGAAGATTATCATTAAATATTCTTGGTCCATGACTACGATATATTTGTGATTTTTTACTTGTTCCAAAATCTTCACTTACAATAACTTTACCTTCATCTATAAACCATGAGCCGATATTAACCGCTATATCTAGATAACCACCTGGATTACCTCTTAGATCCAAGATGAGTTTATGATTATTTGTTTTTGCAAATTCTTGAAGTGCATTAGCAAATAGTTTATCAGAGTTTTCTGAAAAACTATAGAATTTAATGACGAAGATATCATCTGGAAGTTGCTCTGTTTCTACAGTTGGAATATTTATTGTATCTCTTACTATTTTTATTTCTCGAGTTTCCTTCTCTCCAGTTCTAAATATTGTTAAAACTACAGATGTCCCCTTTTCTCCTCGAATTAAATTTATAGCACCGTCTACTGATAAATCATTTGTGCTAGATTTATCAATTTTCATGATTTTATCACCTGCTTTTAAACCAGCGTCCCATGCAGGATTATTTTTCAAAGGAGCTATTACAGTTAGAATTTTATCTTTCATGCCTATTTCTGCTCCAATACCAGTAAATGAGCCCTTAATTTCGTCTTTAAATAGCTTATTTTCTTCTGGATTAAAGAATGTGGTATATGGATCCCCCGTTGAAGATGCTAGGCCTGCAATGGCCCCCCAGATGCGTTCCTGGTCAGTTGCTTTATCTGAATAGATAGACTTATCTTTGAGAATATTCCAAGCCTTCCAAAAAGGCGCAAAGTCAGCCGATGATTCGAAATTGGGAGTTTTATTTATTACAGATGAAACCTTTTCTATTTCAGGACGACGAGTATAACCCATATATATACCCATACCAAAAACTCCACTCAAAAGTAAAAAAGAAACAATTACATAGGATATGTTCCTGTAATTTATTTTTTTTAATTTAATTATATTTATGAATTGCATATATTTATTATTACAAAATTACTGATTTGTTTCAAGTTTTAAAGCAGAAGGTGTGTATTTATTCGATGGATCCCATAGCATCCATGAAGTTAGACCATTATCATAAACTGCTTTCATTTCTGCATTAATTAATTCTTTAGTATAGGATGTCCCCATATCAAAATCTTGTAACCATGGGCGAATTTTATTTATATCTTCTGAAATCTTTTTTGTTTTGACAATAGCACTAGATAAAGCTTTGTTTATTACTTCATAGGGATGTTCATTTGGATTTTTAAAACCCATATGACCTGCTGGATAATGAGATGGATAAACCATAGGGCAAAGAAAATCAAAATGAGGTAATGCTTTCTCCCAAACCTGACCTATCCCCATATCATCATTTGCTTCTGTTGTTAATCCAAATAAATCTGCTGATATAGGAATATTTATTTCTTTTTTAACTTCAGAAGATAAGTATATAAAAAACTTTTCTATATTATCAGAGCGAGTCTCTCCAGTTGCTAAATGATAATTTATATCCTTCATATTACCATCTGATGGATAACGAATATAATCAAAATTTATTTCATCAAATCCTTCGTTGTATGCACTCTTTGCAATATTTACTATATAGTCATGAACTTCTTTTTTTGCAGGGTCAAGAAAAGATAAACCCTTGCGGTCTTTCCAAACAGTACCATCACTCTTCTTTGTAATAGACCACTCAGGATGCTTTTTTGTCATATAAGGGTCTTGAAAAACTGAAACGCGACCGATTATATATATATTCTTTTTATGAAGAGTGTCAGTTAATAAACGAATATTTGAAATACGTTTTTCTATACTACCCTCTTTTCGCAAAGATTCATTATCCATATCAAAACTAATTCTTCCAGTAGAGTCCTTTACATCTATGACAATGGCATTCAATTCTGTATCATCTATCAATTTAATTATACTATCTCGAAATTTTGGAGAACCTGCTACCCACGCAGATATATATACTGCTTTCAAGTTTTTTGGAGTTTCTATATGAGTCACTACAATTGGAACAACTACTGGTTTAACTGGAATATCTAATTGAGAGATGGGTTCAGTAATTTTAACATCAGATGATATATTTGCTGTTGTATTATTATCTACAGAAGTCAAATCTTCACTATTATATTCAATTGGATTATTTAAATTTGGAAATATAAAAATAAAAAAAGAGCCACATAATATTAATGTGAGTATTATGTAGAGTGGAAATTTAATAGATTTTTTAATTGACATGTAATTTTATAATATTATTTCCCTCAATATTTTTTACTAGATATTATTCTCCACCCCCTATATTATCAACAAATGATTTGATTCTATTTTCATCTTTATCAATACGGATTTTAGCTTGATTATAAAATAAATAGCCTAAGTAAATAATACCAAAGCCTGTAATGATAAATAGTATCTTTCTCCAACTTTCGTAAAAACCTAGAAATGGTAAAATAGCTACCCATATACCAATGATAAATAATGTACGTTCTTTTCTCATGTTTCTATTATACTTTATTTATTTAGGTTCAACAATAACAACAAACTCACCTCTTTGTTTATCTGAATTTTTAGTAAAATATTCTAGTATTTCAGATGATGTTCCACTGACAAATTGTTCAAATTGTTTAGTAATCTCTCGAGCAATCATAACGTTGAAAGTAGGACAATGCTCATCGAGTGAAGATAATGTTTTCAAAATACGATGAGTTGATTCATAAAAAACAATTACTCTCTTTGACAATGCTATTTCTTTAAATAAAGTCTCTCTTCCTTTCTTGTGAGGCAAAAATCCAAGAAAAACAAATTCGGCAGAAGAAATACCTGAGGCAGATAATGCGGATATTAAAGCACTAGCTCCTGGAATTGGAACGACAGAAGCATCTAATCCTAAATTTTTACGAATATTTGAGACAAGTAAAACACCAGGGTCTGAAATACAAGGAGTTCCAGCATCAGAAACTAGAGCGAGATTCTTCCCTTCTTCCAGCATTTTTATAATAACTGATTCTTTTGCATCTGTACTATGTGCATGATAACTCATAGTTTTTGTATGAATGTCGTATTTGTTTAATAAAACTTTTGTTGTTCGAGTGTCTTCACAAAGAATTATATCTACTTCTTTAAGTATTCGAAGAGCACGGAGAGTTATATCTTCTAAATTACCGATTGGTGTAGCAATTACATATAGTGTGCCTATTTCTTTCATTTTGGTATTATACTCTCGTTTTATTAAACGGTAAACTGTTTGTTTAAAATGCATTCCAGTGAAGCATCACGTAGTCGTGGGCATAAAAAAAATAGACTTAATTTACCGAAGTAAAATTAAGTCTATTTGTAATTGTTTGCCTAATATTAGGCATTATTTTTTCAATTTACTTTCCTCTTTTCTGATTTGATAAACTATTGCTAATAACATACAAGCAATAGAAGGTATCAAAAACCACAAATGAGAATTCAAATTCCACCACCAAGGAGCAAAATCTCCTTTAGTTGGACTTCCGTCAAAAACGTAAGTTAAGAAACAATATACCCATAAAATCCAAAGTGATATTGATGCCCAACCAATTGTTAAGATAGAAAATCTAACGAAATCATTTTTCATATTCATAATAGAGAGTTTTAAGGTTTATTTGAAAAGACAATATTTTATCTGCTCAAATAAACCTTAAACTATCTAAATGACTTTCTACAAGTATATCATATATACAACATTTTGTCAATAGATATAATTGTCTTAATTATCCTCTATATTTAAAAATATAGAGGATTTAGTAATGAAAACTAAATCCTCTAAGTTTTTTTAGATATGAATTTATCACATATTACATAGACTGTCAAAATTAAGAAAATATAACTTAACACTCCATTTTCTAGTGCGAAAAACCATAACCATATTAGATACTTATTTGTCGGTTCGGTATCAAAACCAACTTGTAATCCGTGGTCCAAAAATATTAATATCCATACTAACCACAATAAGGACCAGATTAGCGCTATCCTATTTATAATATAGTAGATAGCTTCTTTAAAGAACTGTTTATTCATAATATTCATATTTAGTTGTTTAGAATAAATAAATCAATTTACCTATTCTAAACAACCAAATACTTATAGAATTTTTATTAATTAAAGCATTTTTATAAATAAAGTCAAAATATTATACATACATTACTTGTTGTATATAATTGATTATTTTGGTATCTTATAAATACTGCTTTATATATGGCCCTATCGTCTAACGGTTAGGACATCGCCTTCTCAAGGCGGTAATCAGAGTTCGATTCTCTGTAGGGTCACACGTATAAAAAAGAGACACGCGAAAGCATGCCTTTTTTCTTGTGTGACCCTAAGCAAGCAAACTTATTTGCTTGTGTCAGAGAATCGAACAGTGGAATCATATTTTGTTAGTAAACAAAATAGATGAGCTGGTGACCAGACAAAACTTTTTGACGAAAAAGTTTTAGTCGAGGTCGATAAGTGTACTCACGGTCTCTGTAGTATCAAAAATGAAATTAAATATTTCACAAAAAAAAGAGCAACTAATTTATAATCAGTTGCTCTTTGTCATTAAAATTTCATTTCCTTATTATTCCTCAGGAATTGGGGACGCGTCAATTTCTGCTTTCACTTTCAGAAATTCTTCTTCAGTGATGTCTTCCCTTTTTTTTAGCTCAAGTAAATAAAAATGAGCTTCTTTTTTTGAGTCAAGACGGCCGGTGTAACATTTTTTCGCGTAAATTCTTCCATGTTTTTTGCAGGATTTGCAAACATCAAAATACGCAATTTTGATTGGGTTTTCAGGATTTGCAATAATGTCGTCCAGCGAATGCATCGCAATTAGAGTCAAAATTCTTCCCAAAATTTCACCACCAAATGAAATTGGTAAGCCACTCGATTCACTCCATTGAAGTTTTTCTGCACTGAGGATCTGATCGCTCATCTCAGAGAACTCTTCAGGTGTAATTTTTTTCTCTTTTGCCAATTTTACAATGGCTTCAAAGCCTTCTTCTTTGGAATCGATTTCTATTGATTCTTTTCCATTTACAAAGTAAATCATAAAATTTGTTCCAACTTCCGAAAATTTAATGAAATTTTTTTTCATTTTTTTACGTATTTATTTTTTGCATTATTGCTCTATATAAACTAAACTAATAATTTTCATAGAGCAAGAATGCAAAGAATTTTAAAGGACAATAAATATATTGTGTATATTAACATATTTAAGTAATTTGTCAATATACATAGTATTTATTTTATATACTTTTACTGTGTCTGTTGAATTCTCACCTATACAAATCTTATGATATAATTAATATTTATGAATAAAATGAAATTATTCTATTAAGATAATAGGAATTATTCTAATAATAATTGGGATAATTTTTTATTTGACTCCCCTACCTGGTACATCTATTTTAATTATTTGGGGATTTATTTTATTTTTGGGGAGAAAAAAAGGAACTCATCTTTTGAATAAATTAGAAGTTAAAATAAAAAAATATATCAAAAATGATGCACTAGAGTGGAGCAATTTCTTTTTCTTAATTCCTTTAATTATTGCTATTATTTATCATCTATACTGGTACGCTATAATTCTACTTGTTGTACTAATTGTATCTTATGATTTTCATTTATTCCATGAAACAAAAAAAGTGTACTATCTGGATGTAATTTTTTCTAGTATATTAATGCTTTCAAATTTTGGCTTATTATTAATGGGACATTTAAATATACCTTATAGTATTTGGGCTATAATTTCTGTATTCTTAGCTTTAGTATTTTATTTTAGAAGAAGTAAACATGATTATTATATCAATCATAGTCTTTGGCATATTTTTTCTGCTGGAGTTTGCTTCTTCTGCTTAGTAGCTTATATTTCATTTATTTAATTGAAATATTTTTTTTATATTTATCTATAATAATAAAAAACATCTGTTTCCAGATGTTTTTAAATAAATTAATTTAATGAATTTTCAAATACTCTTATTTCAGAGCCGGGAGTATCAACCTATGATTCTTAAAATCTTTATATAATGATTCCCAATACGGGTTTCGGCTAATTGCCTCGATTTTTTGAATTATGGGGTAAGCAGAAGTTTCTGATAAGAACATGGCTAAACAAATCATCATAGCTTCATCTATTAACTCAGGCATACCTGAAAATGAGAAGATTGACCAATTACAATGATAATCTGCAAAAATCGCTCCGCCGAATTTACCTTCTTCTTCGTTTCGGCTTTCGAATGAAGAGGTGTGGAATACATTCATATTCTTATTGATGAAATAGAATAATCTTAGTGCTTTTTCCTGTGACAGTTTGAAGTACTTATTATCCTTATCTACTGGAATTACACCAAATGGAACGGTAAAGTTGATGCTACCTGTATCTCCGTTCAACAGTGTGAAATATCCACGCCGGTTAAACTCTGAATCAGGAATATCGCTCCTCCCCTTACTTAAATCTAAGAGAACTGCAACATACAACATCATATCATCAAATTTAAATGGTACAGTGTGCTTATCAAGCATATCAATACCTGTCGAAAAATAACTGTTTTTTTGATTCATTTTCTGAGTTTTAAATTAAACATATAAGATTTTCTAAAACTCACTATAGTAAAGAGAGACTTAGAAAATCCTATATATAATAAAACTATATATTAAAGAGCTACTGTTGTTTGGGATATTAACACAAATGTAATGTAACGTCAAACTTAATATTTGCATATAATTTGATTTGACAAAATACTTTTAAAGTTGTAGTATAAAGAAAAATTAATGTAAATTTAAAACAAACATAAGATGAAAAAAATCCTTATTGTTCAAAGTGTACCCGGATGGATACGTGTATTAAGTGAAGCTATTTCAAAAGAGGTTCCAAATTTAATTGAAGACATCACCTACACAGATTCTTTCAACCACGCACTGGAAATTGCGCCCAGAAGCGGTAAATTACTTGTAATTACAAGTAATATGTTCCATGATAATTATTCTGAACACAAAAATATTGTTCCGGAAAAAATCATTGATGATTTTGACAAAGATGGAAATCAGCTTGCAAAATTAATCAAAAAAATTAATCCTGAAGCACAAGTATTTCTTTTTTCTGAATTTATGTCAGCTGACCGTGAATTTCTCGATGGGTATATTAGTAAAACCCAGTACACACCAGAAAACATAAAAGCAGTTTTAAATACTATCCTAAAAAAATAAAATCAACCCGCATAGAAAAACCCACAAGTTTTCTATGTGGGTTTTTCTATATTTATTGAACTAAATTTTGATTTTGATTGTCTTTCTTACTTATTATTCCTGTTAATACTAGAATCAATATAATTATAACTATAAATATCGATATCAAGATAAATAGATTGCTTCCTTCGAGCAAACCAGGCTTACCTGTCTCGATTGAAGCCTGTGGAATAGGAATATCATTTAAAGTGACAGCTTCTGCTGTTTTAGTAAATGGATAACCAGGACTTTTAGCTACTATGTTTCCCATATTGTTAACTGTTGCAACATATACAGTATGGTCACCATTATCTAATTCCTTGTCTAATGTATAGCTCCATTCCCCTGTAATATCTGTTTTAATCGTGACTACTATTGGAGTACTATAAATATATACAGTTACATAACTATTTGGTAGTGCTTGACCTTTAATCGTTACTTCTTTTTTATTTACTAAGTCAACGTTATTTATTTTATATGAAGGAATAATTTTTGCTATTGATTCTAAAGGTTCCTCTACTTTAATTTTTACTAACTCTGTTTTAGTAGGATCAAAACCAAGTAAAATTTTTTCTGCTGCACCAATACTCTTACCTTCAAAAGAAGAGATAATCGATGGTTTTACTGGGTCAATATTGTAAACATAAAGAGAGTCATAATTTGATATTCCATCATTATTTGTATCTTTATATAATAAATCGCCACCCTGTTTTTTGATTATTTGATTCTGATTACTTGCTATATCAGACAATGTATCAAATACTTTAACAACATTTTCTCCATCAGTTTTAGGTAATTGATTTGATGCAATATTTATACCCGATAAAGTTTTAATATCTTCTATTCCCCTACTGACTTCTATTTTTAGATTATCAATATCATTAGGTGTAATATTAATTAAAATAGACAACCTAAATTCTATTTTTTTAACTAATTTATTTCTATAATCATAAATCCTTGATGTATCTATTCCTTGACCTGTAGTATCAGCATTTTTTATAATATTTGCTATATTTTCATCAATTATTTTTATTAATTGAATTTTTATTGTATCTATTTGTTTTTGGGATTCCTCAATTGCAGAACTAAGATTATTAATTTTTAATGGAACTTCACTGGGAGCGACTTTAATAAGTGGGATATCGGGTGATGATATTGTATTTGGTATAACAATACTAGTCACTACAGGAACAATAGGTTTATTTATTGTTATATTTGTTGGTACAACAGAAGGCTTATCTATAATTTTAATAGGGGTAGCTTCTATAATAGGAATTGGTACATATATATTACTAATTAAAGCAGGATTTGAGCAATTAGTTTCCACACAAGCTCTAATACGATAATCGTATGTCGCTCCAGAGGTTACATTACTATCTTTAAATAATGGTGTTGCGGTATTTGCCTGGGGAAGTAAAGTCCAAGAAGCTGCAAATTGAGAGCTCAACTTTCTTTCAATACTATATCTATTTATATTGGTAGTATTATTTGTCCAACTAAGTAATATATAGGATGAAGTTACTGTTGATAATAAATTTGTAGGGGGTGAGATAGTAATCAATGGAGAAATTAACATGAATGTTTTAGAAGATTGAATTGTATTTGCTGTTGAACAAGAAGAGCCTAAACATGCTTTTAGTGTATAAACACCGGTAGCCAGATTTGAAGTAGTTAAACTCATAGTCTGTGTGCTACTACTTGAACCAGTAGCTTTAATAGTATTTATACCGTTTGGTGATTGGAGCCATATAGAAACATTACCAGTAGTATTTAAAGGACTACATGTCCAAGTATAATTTACACTTTCTCCTATAGTATATGCTGTTTTATTCATATTTAAATTTATACTATTACAAGCAATATTAACTGGGATAATACTAGGAATTGTTACAGTAATTTCATTTGATGGCTCAGAACAGATAAGTGCAGTTTCTGACACATTCTGACAAGCTCGAACTCGATAATTATATATTTTTTCAGTTATTACACTTGAGTCATTATATGTTGGTGTAATGGTGGTATTTATTTGTGGAAGTAAAATCCAAGCAGTTGTAGGTTCTGAACTTAATTTTCTCTCAACTTTAAATCGACTTATATTTGTGACATTATATATCCAGTTAAGTGATACAGAATTTGAGGTTGATATTGAAGTTAAATATGTTGGTGGTAAAGGAAGATTTGGAGTATTTGCTTGAATGATTACATTTTCTAATAAAACATATTCTGAGCATATTGATGTAGCTCCTGATGTAAAAATACAAGACCTAATCTGATAATCATAAAGAGTGTTTGTATTTATCATATTTGCATATGAATTTGAATTTACTCCAGTTATTAATGCTGAATTTCCCCAAGTGGTTTCAGTATGCAATTTTCTTTGTATCTCAAATCCATTGGCATTGTTTGACGAAGGATTTACCCAATGCAATATAATATTTGACGATGCACTTGTTGAAGGTGTGAATGATAATGTTGTTGGTGGTAAAGGAGGATTTGTTCCACCTCCACCATTTAATACTAATGCAAATGACTGACTTGAACTTCCTGTAGTACAACTATCACCAAGGCACACAATTAGATTATAACTACCTGCACCAGTTTGTATATTTGAAGTACTATAAGTCATTGTTTGAGTACTGCCACTTGAAATAGGGTTTATACTCACCATAGTTGTATTACTTAATTTTTTAATATAACTTGAAACATTACCAATAGTACCAGGAGGAATACAAGTCCATGTATAATTAATAATTTCACCGATTGTATAAGTTGTTTTATCTAAAGTTAAAGTTAAATTTGTGCATGTATTATTTGGGTTATATGCTGGTATTATAACTTCGACTATATTTGAAGGATCAGAACAAATAGATGAAACTCCAGATGAATTTTGACAAGCAGAAACTCGATACAGATAAATAGTACTTGTGTTAGTAGTATTAGTATTTGTAATTGTATCTGTACTAATAAATATAGTTCCTGGAATAGTAGATATATTTTGCCAATTAGCTCCTGCGGGAGTAGCTAATTGTCTTTCAATCTTAAAAGTATCAATATTAATACCTGGCGTATAATCCCAATTAAGAGAAACAGTAGTTGTTATCCCAGATACTGTCGATGTTGGTATTAAATTTGTTGGTGATGGTATATTTGAAGATGCAAATATAACATTCCAAGTGATAGAAACTATAATTGAAAAACCTAAAATTAAAATAAAATCTCTAATTTTTGGATGTATTTTCGAAATAATTTTTTTCATAATATTATTTTAATTTTATTATTAATTGACCAATGGAAATGAAACTATAAAATGTGAACCTACTCCTTTTATTGATTCTACTGATATATCTCCATTCATTTGTTTGATTATTTGAATAGTAATCCATAATCCTAAACCAGTGCCTCGTATTTTTTCTGTCTCTTTTGTACGAATTCTATAAAACTTTTCAAATAACTTTTTTCTTTCTTCTTCACTCATTCCTATTCCAGTATCGCTAACTCTTAAATATAGGCGATTATCTTCCATGTATTGCCTTACTACTATTTCCCCTTTGTTTGAATATTTTACTGCATTCCCTATCAAATTAACTAGGATTTGCTTGAAGCGATTTACATCAATATTTATATATTGATTAGCCTCTATCTTTGATTTATCGAAGGAAATACCAAGACCTTTTTCTTTAGCAGATAAAGAAAAAGAAGATATAATCTGCTCAGTAATTTCAGACGGATTTATTTTTTCCACTTCAAGAGAAAGTCTTCCTTGTTCTATTCTGGATACATCTAAAATGTCACCCACTAAGGAGTCTAGCTCCTTGGTCGATATTTCAATTTTTGTTACATAATCTTTAGTTTCTGGTGTAAGCCCAGGTGCATCATGTAAAAAATCAGCATATCCTCTGATGATAGTTAGTGGGGTACGAAGTTCATGTGATGCCATAGATATAAAATCATCTTTTAATTGATCAACTTCTTTCAGTCTTTTGTATAAATCCATATAATCAATTATTTTTGAATGTCTAAAGAATAAAAATAGAATGAAAAAAATAACTACGAATAATAAAAATCTACTATTATTTATACTATCATTAATTGTCATATCAGCAATTGAGAGAGTTTGCGTAGTTGCTACTATTCCTAAAATATTTCCAGTTGAATCAGTTATTGCTCTAGTAGTCTTGAATAATCTTTCATTGTTTATATTATCTACGATTGTCACAGAGTGACTTGTATCTCCAGATGCAAGAGTATATAGAAATGATATTTGATTATTCATTTTTCCTATTTCATCAAGTTTATCAGAAGCAATGATTCTATAGGAGATTGTATTTTTGTTAAGAACTGAATCAAATATAATCTCTTTTTGTATTATATTAAAACTTTTGATTGTTTCATTTGTAGATATTACTTCTTTGATTTTATTATTTAAATATTCAGGATCCCCTATCTTATCACCTGCAAAAGATACAAAAGCATCTTGAAGAGAGCCTATACGAACATTTACAAGACGCTCCTGTGCGTCATTGGCAATATTTATAAATCTCTGTGACATTAAAATAAAAGAACCAGTTATTACAAATGCAATAACTATGGTATAAACCAGTTGAGAATTCCCAGATATTTTCTTTATTCCCTTCTTTAAATTTGAGTAAAGAAACTCGAACATATATAAATAATAGCATTAAATATTAAAATAAAATAGGATTTATTACCTATAAACTAGATAAAGACTAGTATAAATGCTAATATCTTATATATGGAAAAATCATTAATTGAATCAAATACTATATTGTCAACAGAATCCAAACAAAATATAGAATCAAATAAAACAAATGATAAAATTTTACTTGAAATGGTTCAAGGTATTAAAACAAAATTAGAACCATTTATTGATAAAAGTGATAATTTTATTAATATTGAAAAATCTATTGATGAATGTCTTGATATTTTAAATGAAAAAATACTAGAAATTAAATCAAAAGAAAATGATAAAATTAGTAATCTTTTAGCCATAACAATTCATGATATTAGAAACTTCTTAGGTCAAGCTATTGGTTTTGCTAAAATACTAAAAGATGATGATGATGATATATTTGACGAGGAAGAAAAAATTAAATTTATTAATATTATAAATACTGCTATCTTATCTTCTATAGAATTAATTGATTCAATTATAAATAATTTAGATTTATCTAAAATTGAAATATTAGATTTAAACCTGAAGAATGAAGCTGACAATATCATAGAGTCATATATTACTATAGCTAGTAATAAAGATATCAAATTGATAAATAACGTGGCAGAAGGAATAAATATAAAAGTAAATAAATCATCACTGCATGCTATATTAAGAAATTTATATTCTAATGCTCTAAAGTTCACACCAGAATCAGGCAATATAACTATATCATCAAAACAAAATAATCTTGGTATAGAATTAACAATAGAAGATACTGGAGTTGGAATGAGTGAAGATGAAATAAAAAAACTTGTTAATCCAAAGCACTCTTTTTCTAAAATAGGATTAAATAATGAACAAGGTTCAGGAATAGGAATGAAAATTTCATTAGAGATGCTCGAAAATATTGGAGGTAAAATAAAAATAGAAAGCGAAGTAGGAGTTGGAAGTAAATTTATAATTACATTACCCAAATAATCTTAATTTGTAATTATTAATTATCTATCTAACCATTCTTTTTCTTGTCTACATAGAAGTCTTGTACTATCTTCTGGATGTGCCATGATTGCTGATGTAGCTCGTTCCAAGCGTACACCTTGTGAACCTTTAATTAGTATTAAATCTCCTTTTTCTACAACTCCCATTAAAAATTTTGCTGCAGTAATAGATGAATCAAAACTATAAAGATTTTTTACTTTAAAACCTTTACTTAATGCTCCATCGGCAATAAATTTTGAACGAGGACCTACAACAATGAGCATATTTGCTATAGATGCGATATTCTCCCCAATATTATAGTGCTCTTCTTCTGTATATTTACCAAGTTCAAGCATATCTCCTAATACAGCAATTTTTCTTTTACTTTTCATTTCTTTTAATACTTCTAATGCAGAAATAGCTGCTATTGGAGAAGAATTATAAGTATCATCTATTATAAGAGAATTATTAATACCTTCTATTAATGATAACCTTCCAGGAGGAGTATTATATTCACTTATATATTTTATTGATTCTAATAAATCACATCCTATTTCAGATGCAACAGCAATAGAAGCAAGGGCAGAACCTATTTGATGCTTACCTACGATATTTGGTAATAATATAGGAAAAGTATTCCCTTCGTGTTCAAGCTTAAAACTTAGACCACAAGTAACTTCTATGCCGTTTACATCTATATTCATATATGTAGGATAAGTAGAATGATAAGTAGCATTTTCATTCATTCCAAATGAAACTGTTCTACGATTTGCTTTAGTATGAACAGCATATACTTTTTCATCATCGTGATTTAAAATAAGTAAACCTTCCGGTTTTAAAGCATAAGCTAAAGCACTTTTTTCTTCTATAATAGCTTCAACACTTCCAAAAAATTCAATGTGTACTGGTTTATCAGGAAATCTTGTTATAACGACTATATCTGGAGATAACCACGGAGTTACATTCTTTTTTATATCACCTGGTTTTCCAACTCCAACTTCTAATATTAAATACTCGGGATATTCTCTTTTCCATAAAATCAAACTGAGACCTATTATAATATTTTCAACCCAAACAAATGGATTACTCCAACCATTTGGACAACCTAAAATAGTAAGTGGTAATCCTATTTCACTGTTAAAGCTTTTTTGGCTTTTCCTGACTTTTTTAAATTTTGATAGTACTATAAATATTGCATCTTTTGTAGAAGTTTTACCAACAGAGCCTGTAATCGCAATAATTTTAGGTTTATAACGCTTAATCACCATCTTGGCTTCCCAAGTTAAAATTGTAACTATAATTTTTTTAAATGTGTTTTTCATATTTATTATTATCTATCTGGTGGAACATTATAATAATTTAATAAAAACTTTGTAATATTAATAAATGGTGGAATTAACGTTTGTGATGCATATTTTACTTCTTTTGGGTTTTTTAAGAATAAAAATACTATAAATTGAGGATCGTATGCGGGGAAATATCCAAAGAATGAATGTGTGTGTCTATCTAAATAATAACCTTTTCCATTCTCTAATGCCACTTGTGCAGTTCCTGTTTTTGATGCAATACTATAATGCTCCATTTTATGTGAACCACTATCATAAGCTTCAAATACGTGAACTAACATACGGCTAATGGTTTCTGATGTCTCTTTCTTTATTATACCAGAACGTGAATATGGATACTCTAATATCTTAGAAGTTCCATCGTCATACCTTATTTGTTTAACCAAGTGTGGAACTACTAGATTACCACCATTTGCAATTGAAGAAAATGCTCTAATAGCTTCTATTGGGGTCAATGCTATACCTTGACCAAAGGATGCATTTGCATATTCAATATTTCTTGGACTTTCTAAATTACTTATTAGACCAGATGTTTCATTTGGTAAATCTATTCCTGTTTTCTCTCCGATTCCAAAAGATTTCATGTAGGTTCTAAATTTTGTATGACCTAATTTACTTTCTGTAAAAACCATCCCCGTATTTAACGATTGATCAAGGACTGTTTGCATAGAAACAACACCTCTGCCCTTTTTATCAAAATTATTAATAATTTTTTTATCAATAGTTACAGAGCCACTATCTAGATATGTTGTATCTGGTGTAACTACTCCTATATCAAGTGCTGCTGACATTACTAGTGGCTTGATAACTGAACCAAATTCTAAAACATCTTCTACTAATATATTTCTGTATATACTTGTTTTTGATACATCTCCAAATTTATTTAAATCAAAAGTTGGTAGTCCAGCAATCGCATATATTTCACCAGTTTGTGGATTCATAATTATTCCACCAGCAGAATCAGCATTCCAATTTTTAAATGCAGTATTAAGTTCATCTTCAAGAACTCGTTGAGTAGATGGCTCAATAGTAGTTATTATATCGCCTTGTTTTTGTGTATCATTAACTTTATTTTTTATATTTGAAAAAACCTCAGCAAAAAAATTAATGTATGCTTCATCTTTTGGTTTTGATAGTGTTGATTCATAAGAACGCTCTAGACCATACTGTCCTATTTTGTTATCACCTTTATATGCTAAAAAACCAAGGCTATGAGAAGCCAAATTTCCACCAGGGTAAAATCTCCAATTATCTTTAAAAACTGAAATGCCTGGAATTTTTAAACTATCTATAGTATCTACTTGTTCTTTTGTTAAATGAAATGCGACCTCTTCGTATGGATCATTTTTTTTATTAGCCTTAGATATGAAAGTATTGTAGTCCATATCAAGGTATGGACTAAGAGACTTATATGTCATTTCAGAATCAATTATATCTTTTGCTTTAATTGCTATTTTAAAACCAGAAGAAACAGTTCCTGCTGCTACCGGTGATCCATCTTTTTTGGTAAAAAATATTGAGCCTCTATTAAAAATATTATTTGATGGTGTGGCATATTGCCTATCAGCTTTTTCTGTATAAAGATTTTTATGAATTATTTGAATATAAAAAAGTTTAGAAGCAAGAATCATTCCAAAAAAAATAACTAAAGCAGATACTATTCTTATTCTAGATTGAAACGATGATAAGTTCATCTTTATCTGATAGCAACATGATTAATACTACGCATAGCAAAAATATTTGATTTTGCATCAACAAAACCAAGAGAAGAAGCACGTAGTTTATTTATATCATTCATATTACTAAGATAGCTTAATTCTAATTGACTTATATTACTACCCAAAACTCTCGAAGTGGTTTCAAGTGATTTACGTGCAACAACATTGAATGTAATAGAGCCAATCATATAAATATAGAAAATAGATAAACATATTATTGAACCTACAAGTATTCGAAATATAATTCCTTGTGTGTAATTATCTTGGATTATTCCACTTGTTATTTCTTTTGTTTTTTTCATATGTTTTATATTATATTTTTTCTATTAATCTTAATTTTGAACTTCGAGAACGTGGATTTTTCTTTAGTTCTTCTTCATTTGGTATTATCGGTTTCTTTGTGAGAATGTTCCCTTTTTCATTTTCTTTTAAAGAAATAAAAGCTTTTTTTACTATTCTGTCTTCGAGACTATGAAAGGTAATAATTGCCATTCTCCCTCCTTTATTTAAACAATCGAACCCTTTTTGTATTACTTGTTCTAAATTTGAAAGCTCACTGTTTGTTGCAATTCTCAACGCTTGAAATGTTCTAGTAGCTGGGTGAATCTTTAAACCTCTACCTCTATAACTTTTACCTACAGCATTATCAATAATTTTTACAAGTTCAAATGTTGTTTCTATCTCTTTTTCACTTCTTGCTTCCACTATCATCTTTGCGATTTTTCTGGAAAATTTTTCTTCTCCAAACCCGTATATAATATCTGCTATTGTCTCTTCTCCCCATGTATTTACTATTTCTTTTGCTGTTAAATCATTTTCTGTAGGATACTTCTTCATTGTCATCAGGAGTGGTTCATCTTTTAAAAATGAAAATCCTCTACCAGCAACTTCTAATTGAAATGAACTTATTCCAAGATCTAGTAATATCTTATCTATCTTGGAAATTCCTAAATCTTTTAGAACTTTATCTATATCCTGAAAACCAGAATTTATGAAGGTGAAGCTACAAGGCATATGTCCTATTAAAGTCTTTGTTCGATTTTCTGCATCAATATCAAGGTCGAGGCCAATTATTTTAATATCCTTGCCATATCTTTTAATTATTTCAAAAGTATGTCCTCCACCTCCTAATGTTCCATCAATTATGATATCTCCAGATTTAATATCGAGACCATCGATTGATTCATCTCTAAGTACGGGTATATGTGTCATATTAAAGAACTCCTATCTGCCCTAATTTATCAGCGAGAGCATCAGCTTGTGTCTCAACTAATTTCTTATAATCATTCCATGCAGTTTCATTCCAGATTTCTGCTCGATTTTGTACTCCAATTACAATTACTTTAGTTGAAAGATTTGAACGATTTTTTAAATTTTCCGGGATTAGTATTCGGCCATTTGCATCTACATCAACAATAACAGCCTGACCAAACATAAATCTCGAGAAACTTCTATTATCACTTGTAAGCATTGAAGAATCAGATAATTTTAAAGATACTTTTTGCCATTCTTTTGTAGTAAAAATAGAAAGACAATTATCTAATCCAGGAGCAACAACAACACTCTTCCCCATTTCCTTTCGGAATTTAACGGGTAATGACATTCTATTCTTGTCATCTAATGTATGTGTGTATTCTCCAATAAGCATAATAATATTATGGAGTAAGGATATTTATGATAAAATATTTATCCCACCTTATCCCACTTAATTATATTATACACCACTTTATCCCACAAATAAACAAGGTTCCCCACTTTAAACTGTGCATAACTTTGGTTTTAAATAACTTGACTTATTTTAATATATATATTAAAGTAATAAAAGTTTTTGTTCTTTAACTTATGTTGATATTAAAAAAGCAACCATCGTGCATTAGGATAATGTGATATTTGTTGAAGTAAGTAAAATCTTCGACACACAAAAATATTACAAACCTCAACCGAGGTCTAATTTCATAAGGGTAACCTAATCAAAAAGAACAAAAGCCGTATTTCATTCATTTGAAATACGGCTTAATTTTTATCAATTATATAAAATTAAAAGCTCTACAATAATTATTGCAGAGCTTTTTTTATTTACGAATTTTTATTTTAGTATGAATTATAAATATTCATGATGAAAATCAAATGGATTTAAATCTAAATCAAAAATATTTATATCTTTAGATTTTAAATTGTTTATTATTTCTACAAAACCTAAATTATTCAAATTTGAATATTGTAGATTTTTGTTAGATGATAAAAAATTTACTTCATCATTAGTCATACAAGCAAGAGCTAAATAAGGATCAATTTCAAACTTATTTTTAATTAAGGAAAGAGAAACTTCTAACCGATTGAATAAGTTATTTTCAATCTGTTCATTGAGCTTAAAATATACATTTTTGTACATCCATTTTTTGAGTTCTTCAAATTTGGATGAGTAATCAGACTTCTCAAAAGAAATTTTTCCTTCTTCTGAACTCTCTTTAATAAGTTCATAAGAAGCTTTAGCATTTCTTTCTCTTTGATTTTTTCCAAAATCATAAAAAAGTGTTGGTAATTCATCTTCTTTTATAAACCCAACCCTTACAGCATCATTTATGTCTGAGAAAGTATAAGCTATTTTATCGCTATACATAACCAATGTAGCTTCTTGTGATACGTTCTTAGATATTGTCATTGTACCCGCCCCTCTTGAATGATTATACATTCCTTCTAAGGTTTCGTATGTTAGATTAAGACCAAAACCTTTCCTTTCAATATATTGAGCAACTATTACGCTCATAATACTATGTGCAAAACTTTTACCTGATTTCAGTCTAATAAACTTTTCACCAGTGTGACCCATCGGAGTATGACCAATATCATGTCCGTATGACATAGCTTCAGCTAAATATACATTTAGGCCTAAAATTTCAGCATTAATAGCAGATAGACTAACAACATCATTTGTATGAATTAACCTATTTCTTATATTTGAATGAGCAGAAGGAGGAAAAACTTGTGTTTTATTCTCTAACCTACGGTAGAATTTACCGTTTCGGATTTTTTCCCTATCAATCAAAAATGGATTTATGACACCAAAATAACATTCATCTGGATCATCTTTGTATCTACGTCCCAAACTATCCTCAACCTTTAAAGCAAGGTGAGATAAAGAGCCTTTATAAAGCTCAAAATCATGTTTATTCTCCATATATTTAGTTTTAAATTTTTATTAATTTAACCATAAATATTAATGTAAGTCAAAATAAACCCAGAGCTAAGCTCTGGGTTTATTTTGTATTTAATATTAATTATTCATTTTCCTTTGGTTTCATTGTAGGAAAAAATATAACATCACGAAGATTTTTCTGTTCTGTAAATATTGAGACTAATCTGTCTATACCCATACCGAAACCTGTCATTGGTGGCATTCCATGTTCCATAGCAGTGAGGAATCCTTCATTTACATCCATAGCTTCTTCATCACCAATATCTTTTGCTTTTGATTGTGATTCTAGAAGTTCTCTTTGAATTATTGGATTAACTAATTCTGCATATTGGTTTGTAATTTCAGCTCCAGCAATAACTAACTGACAAACTTTTGCTGTACCATTACTATTTTGTTGAGCAAGAGGTTTTAAATCTCCAGGAAAATCTGTAACAAAAGTAGGATTTATAATTTTACCTCTTGAAGATTTTTTATAAATTTTATCAAGTAAGTTACCTCGTCCTAATTTTTTGACTTCTTCTTCTTTCACCCCCCATTTGAGTGCTTCTAATCTCGCATCTTCAATAGTTATAGTTTCTATATCTATATTTGCATTATCTTTCATCAGCTGTCCAAAAGAAATTCTTTTCCAATCACTATTAATATCTATATCAACAGTATTACCTTCGTTGTCATAAACCTTATAAATTGTTTTATTCATTAAATCAGTTGCAATTGATTTAATAAGTTCTTCTGTCCAAGCCATATTTGTCTCTAGAGTCTGATATGCTGCATACCACTCTATCATTGTAAATTCTTGAATATGAGTTGGGTCAGAACCTTCATTTCTAAAATTCTTACCAATTTCATAAACTCTCTCATAACCACCAGTCAAAAGAATCTTGTGATCAAGTTCAAGTGCAATACGAAGAACCATTGGTATATCATAATCATGATGATGCGTATTAAAAGTTTTTGCCATAGCACCACCTGCTTGATTTTGAAGTATTGGGGTTTCTATTTCTAAGAAATTCTTATTATCAAAATATGCTCTTATAAATTTTACAATTTTAGAACGTAAGACAAAGCGATTATATACATCTGCATCCATACATATATCTAAATATCTTTTTCTATAAGTTTCTTCTACATCTTGAAGTCCGTGCCATTTATCAGGAAGTGGTAAAAGTGATTTTGTTGCCATCCTCCAATCTTTTATTAAAATACTCTGTTCTCCTCTCTGAGTTATAAATAATGAACCAGTGACAGAAATAAAATCTCCATTATCAACAGTATCAACAAATAGATCAAATAATTCTTCTGAAAGTGTATCTTTCTTTAGAACAGCTTGAAAACGAGTACAACCATCTTGAAGAACAATAAATAAAATCGCTCCTTGTCCACGAACAATCATAACTCTTCCTGCAATTGATATATTTTTTTCATCTGAAATTTTTAAAATTTCATCGAAAGAATCTTTTATTTCTTTTATTGAATAATCACGAAGTACAGAAACAGGATACGGATTCATACCCGCATCGTTTAATTTAGTAATTTTATTTAGTCGCGCAGAGCGCAATTCTTCTATAGATGCCATATCTCTATTGTATATCAACTAGAGTGTATTTGACTAGCCCATTTGGAGTTTTAATTGAAACTACATCATCTTTCTTCTTTCCGAAAAGTGCTTCACCTATGGGAGATTTATTTGAAATTTTATTATGTACCATATCTGCCTCTTCAGCTCCTACAATACTATAAGTAATTAAATCTTTTGAACCATCTTTTTTTACAACTACAGTTGTACCAATCTCAACTTTTGAGCTTTTATGCTTTTTTACTACAACAGCTGATTGAAGCATATATTCAATTTGGTTTATACGGTCCTCTGTTTTACCTTGATCTTCACGAGCTTGATGATATTCTGCGTTTTCTGATAAATCACCAAGTGCCTTTGCAGCTTCAAGAGATTCTAAAATCTCTTTTCTTTTAAAGGTTTTAAGTGTTTTAAGTTCATCTATTAAAGATTGCTTTTTCTCTTCTGTTATATAATTTATTTCTTCCATAATTTGCAGATTGTAGCAATAATAGGCATAAATGTCAAAGAAATATTCTAATTATTTAAAATACTCTGCGGTATAAACACTCATATAATCAACTATTTCGCTCATAACCCTAGTTGCATTTCCTGATGCTGCTTTTGGTCCACGTTCCATTAAAATTGCAAATGCGTATTTCGGTTTTTCATATGGAAAAAATCCAATAATCCAAGAGTTGGTATTAGTATTTCCATAACCAATCTGAGCAGTTCCTGATTTTGCAGCTACTTTGACAGAAGATAGATTAAGTGCTGTAGCAGTACCTTCTGTTACTGCCATACGCATACCTTCTTCTATAACTTTTGTTTTAGTCAAATCAATCGGAATAATTGTTTTTTTATCTTCTAAATTTTTATCTGAAAATATTATATGGGGTGTATTTAATACACCATCATTTGCAATACCTGCCACAGCACGTGCCATAGATAAAGGTGTAACTTGAAAGCCATATTGTCCAATAGACGTATTGTATGTATCACCAACTCTCCATGCATCACCTTTAAATGTTTTTAATTTCCATTCTGGAGTAGGAATATTTCCAGATTTTTCAGAACCTATATCAATACCTGTTTTTTCTCCAATACCAAATAATCGAGCATATTTATCAATATTTAAAATACCTAATCCACGTTGGCTTTCAAAACCTCCTCCTATTTCATAGAAGTAAACATCTGAAGAAATAGCAATTGCTTTCCTCATATCAACATAACCAAAGGAGCCATGGTCTATAAATACTGATTTTTTTTCAGGAAAATATGGATTTGGTATAGAAATAGAACCATTTGATAATATTTGTTTCAACGGGCTTATCACCTCTTCTGAAAGAGCCCCATATGCAACAAAAGGTTTTACAATAGAACCAGGAGTATATAAACCAGAAATAGGACGATTAAGGAAAACTTTTCTATTATCTGAAAAATAACTACTAATAATTTTTTTATCACTACCATTTGATAAAATATTTGAGTTGTATTCTGGATAACTTGTTATTGCTAAAATCTCACCATTATTTATATCCATTAAAACGCCTGCCCCGCCAGAAAATGAAGCATTTGTCGCCATTGAAGATATAGAATCATACATTTTTTTTTGAATTCTACTATCAATAGAAAGTTTTATATTTTCACCAGAGATGGGGGGAGTAACTACATTTTCATATTGGATTGTTCCTTTTACATCAGTTTCTGTTATACGAACACCATTTTCCCCAGTTAGTTTATTATTATAAGATTTTTCAACACCATCTTTACCTATAAAAGAATCTTGCCAATAATTACCGGATGAATCTTTTGCAGGAGAACTAACATAACCAAGTAATAATCCAAATCCAGAGTTATCAATATATGATCTAGCTGGTGAAGAAAATTTATTTAAATCTTCCTTACTCCAAGTATTCCAAGCAAGGAGCACATCATTTCTATCATAAATTAAACCACGATCAGCAAAAATAGGTTGTTTCATTAAAGTATTATTTTCACTTTTTTTATAATATGCTTCTCCTTTTAATATCTGAAGGTTTCCGAGTTTAAAAATAAATACAAAAGCACAACAAATAAAAAATATACCTAAAATTAAAATAGATTTTTTCGGTATTGCTTTTTCGAGACGACCTTCGAATTGTTGTGTATTGAAATCAGGTAAATTTTTAGAATCAAGAAAAATCTCATCTGGAGCAATATCTCTCTTTATATAGTTATGATTTATATGAAATTTCATTTATTATTATACAAAATTATATGATTTTTTAAGAATTGAGCTATGAAATAAAAAACAATTATAATTAAATAAATTAAGGTTGAGTAACTAAATAATGAATTATCTGGAATAGATGATAGTACATAAATTATAATAATTGTAGCTATAAATTCATAGAAATTTTTAAATATAAATAACCCTAAAATAGCCAAAAAAACTGTTAACCACCAAGGTAAAAGGAATATAAATAGGAACAAAATTATATCAAAAAAAATCCTTTTCATATAGGTATTATACAAGACAAAGAGCTTATTTGACAAATATTACTATCTATTTCTTATTTTACGATAAATAAATCTTAAAATTAAAAAAATTACAAATATGACTAGTAAATAAAATACTAATTTACTACCGAAAATAAAAGAAAGTATAGAGAAGAAAAATAATTTTGTATAGGCAATAGGTTTCTCTGTTGCATCGCCTTTTATTGATTTTGCCGCAACAGCGAACTTATCAGCAAGTTTTTTATTACCACTTATATCTCCTGCATCTATATCTTCTTCATTACTAGATGTAGTATTATCAATTTTATTTAATAAATCTATTTTATTTTGTGTTTCAATTTTAGTTTCAGAAATTTTTTTATATGTATCATCTCTAAAAATATCAACAAAACCAAGATTATTTTTAACTGGTTCACTTATAGAAACTGGGATGATAGAATTTAAAGACGATGTTGTTTTATCTATTTGACTTTGTACAATATCACCACTTGTAGCTGGTTCTCCATTAATTTTTTTTATAACTACAGGAATAAATCTACTATCTGTACTTGTGGCACTACGATCAAGAGATATCGTCTCTTTTTTACCACTTAGAGTGATACTAGGTGAAATAATCTTTGCAGAAATAAGATGGTCACCAGAAGTAACTTTCCAAGAAACTGATGAATCTACAAGTTTAGACGGAGGAACTACAATATTATGAAAACCAAGTAGAACATTTTTATCATAAAATTCAACTTTGGCTGAAAGAGGAGAGATGCTACTATTCCAAACTGCTGTATATATTTTTACTGTATCTCCCTCAACAAAAGGATCTTTTGAATACCAAATCTGCCCTGGAATAAATCCAGTTGTATTTAAAATTTCAGCATAAACAAAAGGGGTTCCAAATAAAAACATTAATATAAAAAAAATAAAATATTTTTTCATAGTAATTAATATATTATTTTAGAGTAAATGAAGTTTTAACTGTCATCATAATATTTTTTTCAACTTTAGAAGTATCATATGAACCGTAATCAGAGACATCAGTAGAATTTGCAGAGAGAACTTGAACTACACCAGATGATGCACTTTTTAATTGTCCTAACACTTTATCACTTGATTTAGCAAGTACTGATGCACGAGATTTAGCATCTTTTACTGCATCTGCGAGCATAGCTATACGTTCCTCTGGAAGTTTAGTATATGTAAATTCTAAGGATTGTGTTGAGAATATTACTCCTTTTTCAATAAGTGGTTGAATATTTTTAGCAACTTCTGCTATAGCATTTACATCTCCTGAATTTATATCAATAGTTTGACGAAGAGTGTAACTTCTCTCAGCATTCTGATTTTGGTCATAATTCTGATCCATAAATATAGGTGAGGTAACTATTTGGTTGTCTGGGATATTTTTTTCTTTAAGAAATATTTTAACATTTGCTAAATCTTTTGACATATCTGCGTAACCTTCTTTTAAACTACTGGCTTTTACTATACGATTTATAGCTCCAACCCATTTAACATGGTCAGAAGTAACAGCTTTTGTTGTGCTACCAGTTACTGTTAAAGTATTATCAAAGGAACGAATTTGATAAAAAGTATATGCTCCTATAGAAGCTGCTATAACTATCCCTAACCCAACAAAAAATCTAGAGTTAATAAAAGATAAAAAATTATTATTGTTTTCCATATACTTATATTATATCACAAATTAAAAATATTACTTCAAGATATATTCACCTATTTTAAAAGCCTCTCCAGCACCCATTGTAACTATTATGTCTCTACTACTCATTTTCTCTAATCTAATCATTATGTTTTTTTCAAGTAAACTAAAATCCTTAAAAGCTTCTGCATTATCGGTATATTTATTAATTTCAAATTCGAGTATTTCAGACGAAATAGTTCCATCATCTACTTCGCGAGCATAATATATAGGTAAAAGCATGACTTGGTCAGCATCTTTGAAACTTATTGCAAAATCATTTAAAAGTATTTTAGTACGAGAAAAAAGATGTGGCTGAAAAACAACTGTTATATTCCACCCTTCACTTTTGGGATATAATTCCCTGAAACCTTGAAGTGTAGAAGTTATCTCAAGTGGGTGATGAGCGTAGTCATCATATACGAGTACACCATTTGGCATATGTCCTTTAAATTCGAAACGCTTCCATGTACCGGGGAATTGACAGATATATTCTTTAGCTAAATCATTTTGAATACCACACATAGCAGTAGCAGCTTGTGCTGCCGCCGCATTCTTCTTATTGTGTATCCCTGGAATTTTTAATTTCAAATTCCTATCAAAATATTCACTATAGTCAACAACTTTTACCTTTATATCTTTTATTACATCTGCAATATTGGGATCATTTGGATTACAAACCACAAATCCATCATCTGGAACACGTATGACCATAGAGCGAAATGCACTTTTGATATCTTCAATATCTTTATAATAATCTAAGTGATCTTCATCTATATTCGTTATCAATAAAATATTTGGATTAATATTTAAAAATGAACGACGATATTCACAAGCTTCAACTATAAAATAATCACTTTCTCCATGAATAAAATTTGTACGAGTCCCATCTTTTTCTTTTAGTAAACTCCCAACAATAACAGTTGGACTTTTACCAGCATCTTTAAAAATCTCTGCAATCATCCCAGTCGTCGTCGTCTTGCCGTGAGTACCACATACAGCGATAGTGTATTTATCACTACTTATAACTCCGAGCATTTCAGGATACGAACGGATTTGAAATTTTGTATCTTGTTTTAATTTATCAAAAAGTTCTTTTTCGTAAGTCTCTATGGCAACTGTATAAACTACAAGCTCTACCCTCTCTGGAATTTTATCATATGAAGTTTTCCCAATTTCAATAATCATACCGAGTTTTCTTAATTCATCTATGACTTCCCCTTCCTGCATATCTTGCCCTGTCACATTCTTCCCCTCTATCTTCATCATCCTAGCCACAGCCGAAATTCCGATACCTCCAATACCAATAAAGTGAACATTTTTAATTTTTGATAGGTCTAGGTCTTTCATAATTTTATTTTTTTGAAACTTTTTTAATCATTTTTACTATCTCAGGAAATTTAGAAATTTTAAAATGACCATTTTTACTCTTATAAATAATTATCTTTGGATTTTTAAGTTTAGCTCTATATTTTTCAGCATGAGATACGGGAACAGAATCATCATCTTTAGAAAATAAAAAAGTGAGATTTTTAGACTGTTCCTCAAGTAAAGATAAATCTGATTTAAGTTTAAAACCACCAACCAAATCTTCAGTAAAACAAGTATCATCATATGGGGCACAAACTAAA
>JBBQGF010000002.1:0-43837 GCA_038322745.1 Minisyncoccia bacterium
AAAATTTGAAAAAATTAAAGAAAAACTAGCAGAAATTCTTGAAAAATATATTAAAAAAGCATCTATTGATTTTGAAAAAATAATGAATGATATTTATTAAATATTTGATATAATTATAATATGGAAAATAAAAAATTATGGACAGCGGTTTTAAATATTCTCTCACTTTGTATAATAATATTTTTTGTTAGTGCATTTTTTGTTTACAATCTAAAATTTATTGGATATATTCTTGTTGTTCTTTCTGGTTTATGTTTAGCATCACTAAAATTATTTAATGTAAAAATTCACACAATAAAACCAGATATTATTTTTGGAATTATTGATAATGGTATTCTAGCTATTATGTCGGTATTTGGTGCAGAAATTGCAGGTGTTGCAGGAGCTGTGATTGGTGGAGTTGTGGGTAATGCAATTACAGATGGAATTGCTGGTATATTTGAAGGATATTGGGCGGAATATCTTATTCCAGATAAAAGAACCATACTGGGTTCAGCTGTTGGTAAAATGGCAGGATGTTTATTTGGGGCTGGAATAGTATTGATTATTACAAGTCTTTTAGGTTTTGTATAAAAATAAAATTATAAAATAAAAAATACCATTAATTAGTAATGGTATTTTTTATTTATATTGAATAATGAAAGAAAAATTAAAGATGACTTGTATAAAGGATAGAGAGGTCGAATTATTAATTTATTTAAGAATATAAAATATATGAAAATTAAAAAAAATATAATTGCTGTTTCTACTTTAGCAATCATTGGGATACTTGGACTAGTTGCTGTTAATTCAGTTTCTGCTTATCAAGGTAATTCTGCTACAAAAGGACCAAACTATACAGTAGAGAGACACGATGCTATGGAGAAAGCTTTTGCTACTAATGATTACACATCTTGGAAGAATATTATGCAGGGTAGGGGTCGTGCATCACAGGTTGTAACAAAAGAAAACTTTTCTAAATTTGTTCAGGCTCATAATTTAACACTAGAAGGTAAAACTACCGAAGCAAGTTTAATTAGAAAAGAGCTAGGTTTAGGATTAAGAGATGGAAGTGGACAAAATGGAGTTCCGGGCACAGGACGAGGTCAAGGAATGGGTCATGGAAGAATGATGAAATAGTCTAAGATAATAAACTCTAGCCTAATATGTTAAGCTAGAGTTTATTGTTTTAGAAAATATAATAAATAATTGTGCTAAAATTATAATGTATGGAAGATTTAAAAATATTAACAGATGAACAAATTGTAGAATATATCAGGACAAAAGACAAAGAGTCATATGTGGAGGTTGTTTTACGATATCAAGATAAATTGATGCGATATGCAAATTCTTTAGTTCATGATGAACATAAATCAGCTGATATTGTTCAGAATACTTTTATAAAAGCATTCATTAATTTGAATAGTTTTAATACAAAAATGAAATTTTCTACATGGATATATCGTATAACTCATAATGAAGCAATAAACAAAATTATTAAACATAAGAAAGAAATTCCTTTACCAGATGACATAGATATAGTAAGTGATGAAGATATAGAATTAAATTTTAACAAAGAAGAGATTAGAGTAAAAGTAAAAAACTGTATATCAGAAATTCCACTTATTTATGCAGAGCCGTTAACTTTATTTTTTCTTGAAGAAAAATCATATGATGAAATAAGTGATATTTTGAGATTACCAATAGGAACGGTCGGGACAAGGATTAATAGAGCTAAGAATTTATTTAAAAATATATGTCAAACCAAGAATTAAATATAACTGAAAATGTAATGAATAAGATTAAAAATGGAGAAGCAAAGATGAAATCTAAACTTTATTTTTTCTTAGGTTCCACAATAGCAACTATTGGGTTTATTTTTTTAATAACCACCTTGGTTTTTTTAATCAATTTAATAATATTTTCTCTCAGGACTCATGGACCTATGGGAGATATTAGATTCGAGAAACTGATTTCTAGTTTCCCTTGGTGGGCTCCAGTTATAGCAATTATTGGAGTTAGTTTTGGTATTTGGATATTGAAGAAGTTTGATTTTTCTTATAAAAAGAATTTTATTTTTATTGTTACTGGATTTATATTAGCTATTATTGTAGCTGGATGGTTTATTGATTATCTTGGATTTAATAATCTTATAGAAAGAGGTCCTATGCGAGATTTATACCAGTATCAAAGTGGGGGAGGAATGAAAGGTCAAGGATGGAGGAATATGAAATAATTATATTTAAAGATTAAATCATGGTTTGACTTCTTTTTATTATTAGTATATCATTCAAATGTAGGTTTGAATGTATTATGAATAATATAATAAAAAAACAGAATATAGAATTATTAGCAAAGAAACTAAGAGTGGCAGGGGATTCTAGTAGATTGAGAATTCTTTGTCTTATCTTTAGTGATAAAAAGGTTTGTGTTTCAGGCATTGCAAAAGAGTTAGGTATGAGTGTAGCAATTACATCACATCACCTACAATCTTTAGCAAAAGAAGGGTTACTCGAGCCGAGTAGGGAAGGTAAAAAAATCTGTTATTCATTATCAAAAAATGATATGGTAACAGATTTAAAAAAATTTATATGTCGGTATAAATAAATTAATGATTAAAATTATATGAATCCAAAAAATAAAAAGGTTATCGTTTATTCAACAACAACATGTCCATATTGTGTTTATGCAAAAGAATTCTTTAAAGAAAATAATGTTTCATTCGTAGATAAAAACGTATCTATTGATAGAGCCGCAGGTAATGAGATGGTTAAAAAAAGTGGTCAAATGGGTGTCCCTGTAATAGATATTGATGGAGAGATAGTTGTAGGTTTTCAACCAAAAGTCTTTGAAAAATTATTAACTAAATAAAATTCATGTCTAAGAAAAATACTAAAAATATAAAGTTTTATATATCTGCATTAGGAATTATTGCTTTTGTTGTTTTATTAATAGTTTTATTACCAACAGCAGTAAAAACAAAATTAAATGGTGGAGAATTTTTAAGTCTATATAATAAAACAGCTAATGCTCAAATTATAGATGTTAGAACACCAACAGAGTTTAATGCAGGTCATATAGATGGTGCTATTAATATTGATTTTGATAATTCAACTTTTAAGAGAGAAGTTTCTAAACTAGATAAATCAAAAACATACTTTATATACTGTCGTTCAGGTAATAGATCAGGACAAGCTTTTTCTATCATGAAAACAGACGGAATAAAAAATATATATGACTTACAAGGAGGTATTGTTTCTAATAAGGACAGTATAATACTATTACCTTCATTAGATATTATTAATTAAAATTTAATTTATGAAAATACAAAAAAATGAAAATACTATAGATAGATTAATAAGAATGATATTAGCATCGATATTCTTTATATTGGCTTTCTATTGGTCATATGGAGTATTGCAAATAATTCTTTACACTCTTTCTTTAGTGATGTTAGTTACAGCTATCTCTGGTTTTTGTGCTCTATATAAAATATTAAATATTAATACTATTAAAGAAACAAATACTCCCACTTTAAAAATAATACCCATACCACTCACTGTTATATTTTTTGTAATCATAGTTGTAGGAAGTTATTTTAGTAATTTTTTCACTAAAAAATTCTTTATTGAGGATTATAATAAAATGAATCAATATTATAAGCAAACTCTATTTTATACAGGACAAGATAAGAGGGTAGAAGCCTTAGATAATTATAATAAACTGGTTGTTGAATATAGTATATTTGAATCTAAATATATTAAATATCATCCATATGCAATATCTAAAGATAAAGAATTCAACAATGATTTAATAAAAGTTTCTGATTTAATTATTAATCTGAAAGATAAAGTGAATACTGGTGATTTGAAGTCCGCTCATACTGATTTTGAACAAGTAAGACCGATTTTTCAAGATATCCTCAAAAGAAATAATTTTTCAATGTTAGCGATAACACTTGTAGATTTTCATGATGCAATGGAAAAGATAATAGCAACATCTGATGCCAAAGATGTATCAGGAACAATTGCTATTTATGAGGAAGTAAGTAATAAATTAAAAGCAATTGAGGAAGTTGTGAATGACAATGAAATACAATCAATAAGAGGTAAATTAGATGAATTGTTAGTTTTAGCACAAAACGATAAATCATTAGAATTATCTTCAAAAGCAGCTGAATTAAAAAGTGCTTTTGTTAAGGTTTATCTTAAAAGAGGTTAGAATATTAAATTAAGGTATTCTTAATAAAATTATATTTAAAAAATCACTTATAATCTATATAAAGCAAATATACTATAATCATATAGGCATTTTAACCTTTGTTTTTTGTCTATTATAGTAATATAATACAAATACATAAGTATTAAATAATATATATAATATGAAAAATGAACACAAATATGTCTTGATAATGGCAGGAGGTTCAGGTACAAGACTGTATCCTCGTTCAACAGAAAAACTCCCAAAACAGTTTCAGCAGATTATTGGAGATAGGTCATTAATTGAACAAGCATATCTGAGAGCAAAGAGGATAGTTGATGATGACCATATATATGTCTCATCTAATCATAAATATATAGAATTAATAAAGAAACATCTCCCTACTATTCCACTTGAAAATTATATTACAGAACCAATAAAAAGAAATACTGGGCCTGCTATCGCACTTGCTACTGCATTGATTTATAAGAAAGATAAAAAAGCTGTCATTGTTGCTACTCATTCAGACCATCTGGTTTTAAAAATAGATGAATATACAAAAGTAATAAAAACAGGGATTAAAGTTGTTGAAAATAATCCAAAGTATATTTTATGTATTGGTATTACTCCCACATCTCCTCATACTGGTTTGGGCTATATAGAAAAAGATAAGAAATTTCTTCATTTAGATGGAGCCACTGTATTTTCCACAAAGTGTTTTGTTGAAAAACCTAATTTAGAATTAGCAAAACAATATTTAGCATCAGATAATTTTTTCTGGAATGCTGGATATTTTATTTGGCAAGCTGGACATTTTTTGAATGAATTAAAAAAATATAGCCCAAAGATATATAAAGGAGTTATAAAGATAGCTCAAACAAAAGGAAAAATTGATTTTGCAAAAACATTAGATATCGAATTTGTTAAATTTGAAGATATTGCAGTTGATAATTTAATAATGGAAAAAACACCAAACCTTTTAGTTTTACCTGTAGATATAGGATGGTCAGATATAGGGAGTTGGGATGTTGTCGCAAATATGGTAAATAATCAAGAAAAAGATTTTAATGGTAATTATAGCGAGGGGAGAGTTATAAATATAGATACTCATAATACAATGATTCTTTCTCATAATAAAGAAATTGTTATAGCCACTATAGGCTTAGATAACTTTATAATCGTTACGACAGATGAAGCTATTGTGATAGTTCCACGGGGGAGGAGTGAAGAAATTAAGAAAATAGTCACTGAACTAGAAAAAAATAAAAAAAATATTTTATAATATAAATATATGCTAATAAATATAAAAAAAATAATAATTCCGAAACAAATAATTATACTACTCACACTTGCTGTTGTTTTGAATATTTCAAGATTTTTTATTTTTGATAATTATGTTTTCATTTATATTATATGGAATATTTTTTTGGCTTTTATTCCTTTTCTTATAACTTCAGTCTTAATTTTATATATAAATAAAGAAAATATAGTAAAACCAATTTTTATTATAAGTTTTATTATATGGATACTATTCTTACCTAATGCCCCATATGTTGTGACAGATTTAATACATTTAGGAAATTTTAGAAAAGTACCTATGATGTATGATATATTTCTCCTTTTTTCCTCTGCAGGAGTTTCTCTATTAATGGGATTATATTCATTATTTCATATGGAAAAGATGTTACTTTTAAAGTTTTCAAAAAAAATTACTAATATTATGATTGCATTTATAATCTTAATAGCTAGTTTTGGTATATATCTTGGTAGATTTCTACGCTTTAATAGCTGGGATTTTTTTATTAGTCATAAATTACTATTATCTAGTGTTTGGGATACATTTACTCTATCAAATAATAATACAAATGTATTTACTTATACTCTTTTGTTTTTCTTTTTTATCTATATGTCCTACTTATCATTTAAAATCAAAAATTAATAGCTAAAATTCAAATTTTATTGCATAATATAAAGATATTATGATATACTAAGTCCAATAATCCCAAAAAAGGATATAATTATTAACTATATATAACAAGATACATCCTACTTTGGAATAGGAATATCACTAGTTGAATGGAAAAACTAAATGTATTTAAAATAGAAAGACCATGGGGAAATTTTAGACAGTTTACTAAAAACGAATCTTCAACTGTAAAAATTATTACCGTAAGACCAAATGAGTCATTAAGTTTACAGACACATAGTAAGAGATCAGAGTTTTGGCATATTATAACAGGAGAAGGATTCGTTGAAATAAATCAAATTAAGAAAGAGACAAAGACAGGTGATGAGCACGAAATTCCTGTCGGCTCAAAACATCGTTTATCGGCTGGACCATTAGGATTACAAATACTTGAGATTGCTATTGGAGACTTTGATGAGGAGGACATTGTTCACCTTGAAGATAAGTATGGGAGGGTTTAAAATATTTAAATTTATATGGAGAAAAAATCTAAAAAAATAATTAAATCAAATTCTAAAAAAATTCCTACACTAAAAGGTTTAAAAAAAATGGCTGATAGTGATATAGTCAAAAAAACTCCTGTTAAAAAAAATATTAAAAAAACACAAAAAGTTTTAGTCAAAAAAATTGCAAAAAAAGTTCCTACTATAAAAAGAACACTTCTAAAAAAGAAAGTTATACAAAAGACAAAAAATAAAATAGATAAAAAAGAAGATAGAACTCTTAAAAAAGAAACAGTCAAATTAAGAAAAGCTTCTCATAATCCTATTATTTCTCCAAGTTTGTATTCATGGGAATCAAAAGCTACTTTTAATCCTACAGCTTTTTCTTTTGAAGACAAGATTCATATCATATATAGAGCAATGGGGGAGGATGAGTCTTCAGTGTTGGGATACGCATCTTCGTGTGATGGTATGACTATAGACGAGAGACCTACTTACTGTATTTATAAAAGATTTAATAATTTTGTAAAATTTGGTCCACACATTGATTATTCTTCAGGAGGAGGAGAAAATGGTGGTTGTGAGGACCCACGTATCACGCTGATTGGGGATACATTATATATGATTTACACTGCATTTGATGGATGGGGATCATTACGTATGGCTCTAACTTCTATGTCACTCGCAGACTTTAAAAAGAAAAAATGGAATTGGAAAAAAGAAGTTTTAATTTCACCACCTGGAGAGATGAACAAAAACTGGGTACTTTTCCCTGAAAAAATTAATGGTAAATTCGCTATTCTGCATAGTTTTTACCCAGAAATTTTAATAAATTATTTTGATAGTTTAGATGAGCTTGATGGTAAAAATTTTATAAAAAGTAATAATACAAGACCCATTGATAAAACTCGTACTTGGGATTCATGGTTTCGTGGAGTTGGACCAACTCCAATAAAGACTAAAGAAGGGTGGCTTGTTTTATATCATGCAATGGACCATAGAAATCCTGATAGATATAGATTGGGTGCACTTATTTTGGATTCAAATGACCCTACAAAAATACTATATCGTTCAAAAAATCCAATTTTAGAACCAGAAGAAGAATATGAGAATCATGGTTTAAAATGGGGAGTAGTTTATTCTTGTGGAGCAATAGTAAAAAATGATGAGTTATATGTTTATTATGGTGGAGCCGACAAATTTGTATGTGTTGCCTCAATGGATCTAAATGATTTAATAAACAGTCTAAAAGAAGATAAAATTATTAAACTTAAAAATATAAAAACAACAAAGAAAATATAATATATGTATGTATTAAAAAAATCAGACCAGAATCCAATTTTAACCCCAAATCAAAATCATTATTGGGAGGAATTTGCTACATTTAACATGTGTCCAATAAAGCGTGGTAAAATTATCTATGGTTTATATAGAGCAATTTCTGCTGAAGATAAATTATCAATTCAAAAACAAATTTCTTCAATTGGTATAGGAAAAAGTACGGATGGTCTTCATTTTGAAGAAAGAGAACCATTTATATCTCCAGAAGAGGATTGGGATGCACTTGGATGTGAAGACCCAAGAGTAACTCATTTTGAAGGAAAATATTATATTTTTTATACTGCACTTTCTAAATATCCATTTGGTCCAGAAGGAATAAAAGTGGCTGTCGCTATTTCTAAAGATTTAAAAAAAGTTGAAGAACGCCATATTGTCACACCATTTAATGCTAAAGCGATGACACTTTTTCCTAAAAGAATCGATGGTAAAATAGTTGCTATTTTTTCTGCTAATACAGATAATCCTCCTGCAAAAGTTTGTATAGTAAAAGTTGATAACATAGAAGAATTATGGGACCCAGCTTTCTGGACTAAATGGCTAGAAGATATAGATAGTCATGCTGTGAATTTTACTCGCAATAGTTATGATCATTTAGAAGTTGGAGCACCACCAATTTTAACTAAATATGGATGGTTATTAATCTATTCTCATATTCAAAATTATTTTCCTAATCCTGAAAAATTAGACCGTATTTTTGGAATAGAGGCATTGTTACTTGATTTAAATGACCCATCTAAAATATTAGCTAGAACAGAAGGTCCTATTATAGTACCAGAAGAGAATTATGAAATATCTGGTTATATAAATAATGTCATTTTCCCCACAGGAGCATTATTAGATAAAGATAAATTATCTGTATATTATGGAGCCGCTGATACAACAGTATGTGTTGCTCATGTATCACTATATGATTTGATAGAAACCATGAATTCCGGAAAGGAAAATGATTGGGGGTTTAAACGTAATCCTTCTAATCCAATAATTTTTCCAAACCAAAACAATAAATGGGAGGCTAAAGCAACTTTCAATCCAGCAGCAATAGATTTAGACGGAAAAGTACATATCTTATATAGAACACTTTCTGATGATAATACTTCTTTTATTGGTTACGCATCATCTGTAGATGGATTAACTATAAATGAAAGATTAGATTTTCCTATTTATTCTCCTAGAGAATATTTTGAGATGAAAAATATTCCAAATGGTAATTCAGGATGTGAAGACCCAAGGTTAACAAAGATAGGTGATAATATTTATATTTGTTATACAGCTTATGATAGTTCTCATGCCCCACGCGTAGCAGTATCTTCAATTACAGAAAAGGATTTCATTGCTAAAAATTGGAATTGGACAAAACCAATTCTCATAACTCCAGAAGGATTAGACGATAAAGATGCTTGTCTCTTCCCAGAAAAATTTAAAGACGGTTATTTTTTCTTACATCGTGTTAGTAATGAAATGTGTGGAGATTATTTGCACTCATTAACTTTTGATTCAGAAAATAAGGTAAATAAATGTATAAGAGTTATCGGACCCCGACTAAATACATGGGATAGTGCAAAAGTGGGAATTACAGCTCCACCAATAAAAACAAAATATGGTTGGCTATTGCTTTATCATGGAGTATCAAAAAGTCACTCAACTTATCGTGTTGGAGCATTATTATTAGATCTAAAAGACCCAGCAATAGTACTAGCTCGTAGTTCTGACCCAATATTTTCTCCACGAGAAGATTATGAAAAATTTGGTATTGTGAATAATGTAGTTTTCCCTTGCGGAATGATAGTTCGAGATGAAATCCTATATATATATTACGGAGGAGCTGACAAAGTAGTAGGTGTGGCTACAATGAAAATAAAAATTATTCTCGATGCACTTATTAGAGGGTCAAAATTTACCTAATTTCTAATTTTAACTTTAATTTGGTATAGTAAATAAAGGGCATAAAACCCCTTTTTTGCTAGTTATACTATATGGAAAAAAAAGATTATTCAAATTTACATAGAGGTTTAGTGTTGAAATATTTTTGGCAGGTTGTTAAACGCTTCAAAGTATCATTTTTTGTCGTTATTTTATTTACTATTTTATCTTCGGCATTAGATATCTATATACCTTTGCAGTTTTTAAAACTTTGGAATATTTTAAGTCAGAACAATTTTGGATTATCACAAAACGCAGAATCAATAGTCATACTTATTTTTTGTTTAGGCCTACTCAGGTGGCTATTTCGACGTATTGGTGGTTTTACAAATTCTTATTTTCAAGCAAATGTTATGGAGGGGCTTCGTAAACAAGCATTCTCTTATATGATTGGGCACTCACATTCATTCTTTGCAAACAATTTTGGTGGCTCACTTACTCAAAAAGTAAATAAATATGCCAGAGCATTTGAAAGACTAGCAGATAAAATGGTTAGTGAAGGATTACCATTAGTGATAAGAGCCGTAGGAACTGTTATCGCTATTTATACTATGGTACCTAAATACGCATACATATTATCTATTTTTTGTTTTATATTTTTAATTACAGCCCTTGTTTATACAAGATTTAAATTAAAATATGATATTATCGCTGCAGAATCAGATACAAAAACTACTGGAGCATTGGCTGATTCTATTAGTAACCATTCATCAATTCAACTTTTTGCTGGTCATGATTATGAAAAAGAAAGAGTGGGGAATGTTATAAAAGAACAAAAGAAAGCTACAGTTTTTAATTGGTATTTATGGGAATCACTTGGTTCAATACAAGCATTGTATTCTGTTGGTATTGAATTTATTATTTTTTGGACAGCTGTAGGAGACTGGAAACTAGGTCTTTTAAGTTTACCGATTATTATTCTACTTCAAAGTTATATGGCTAGATTGATAGAAAACTTATGGGGATTTGCTGGTATTGTTCGTACTTTCTATGATAGCTTTGCAGATGCTCAAGAAATGGCTGTAGTTTTAGATACCCCATATAGCGTAGGAGATAAAATAACTAATCATATAAATAATATAAAAGGTGAAGTTATATTTGAAAACATAACTTATATTTATGAAAATAATAACCAAAAAGTTTTTAATGATTTTTCTCTTACAATAAAAGCAGGAGAGAAAATCGCAATCGTTGGTTCATCAGGTGCAGGAAAATCTACATTTGTTCGTTTATTAATGCGTCTATTTAATATACAAACAGGTAGAATTTTAATTGACGGTATTGATATCACAACTATTTCTCAAAAAAATCTACGTGAAAATATAGGATTTGTTCCTCAAGACCCAGTTCTATTTCATAGAACACTTATGGAAAATATACGTTATGGTCGCAGGAATGCTACAGATGAGGAAGTTATGAAAGCTGCGAGTTTAGCTTATTGTGATGATTTTATAGCCAATCTTCCATTAGGATATAAAACTTATGTAGGAGAACGAGGTATTAAACTCTCAGGTGGTGAGAGACAGAGAGTAGCTATTGCACGTGCGATTTTAAAAAATGCACCAATTCTTGTCCTTGATGAAGCAACTTCAGCTCTAGATTCAGAATCTGAATCAGTGATTCAAGATGCTCTCCATAATCTAATAGAAGGGAAGACAGTGATAGTTATTGCACACAGATTATCTACTATAAGAGGAATGAGCCGAATAATAGTTATTTCAGAAGGGAAAATTGCAGAAGATGGAACTCATGAAAAATTGATTCATAAGAAAAATGGTATATATAAAAAACTATGGGATATTCAGTCTGGAGGTTTTAAATTAAAATTATAAAATTATTCTATAATTAGCACTACTATTTCTGAAGAAGTTCCTAATCGAAAAGGTATCATTGAAGTCCCTACTCCTGAGCTTGTAATTGATATTGTATTATTGGTCTTATTTAAACCATAAGCATATTTTTTATATATACTTTTTATAAATAAAGTAAATGGAAAAAATTGTCCATTATGAGTATGTCCGGATAAAATAAGAGAAACACCTGTTTTTGTTAAGCTTTTTGTGTTTTTAGGATCATGTATAAGAAGTATACTTGATTTTTCTTTATCGTAATTTAATTCATTTAATCTCTCGGTTGTTTTCACTTTAGACTCGTAATCTACATGTCTGAGTCCTATAATTTGGGTATTGTTTATAATTAATTTTTTATCAGTTGTGTCTATTATGTTCTTTGGGAAATTTGATTTAAATAATTCATATTCTTGGCTGTATTTTTCGTGATTACCTTCTACATAATAATTACCAAGTTGAGGGTTAAGCTTATTGAATTGATTGAACCATTTTTCATAAGGGAAAGATGTTCCTTCTATAATATCTCCTAGTAAAAAAACAATATCTGGTTTCTGTTCATTTATTTTTGATATTACTTTTTTTATATAGTTTTCATTTCTTGTATTTCCAATATGAAAATCAGAAATAATAACTATCTTTTTTTTAGACCAATCTTTTGATAGATTTTCAGATTTAATAACGTAAGTTTTAATTATAAGATTATATGAATTCCAAACACCATAAATTGTAAGTAAAAAAGCGAGATAAATAAATATAATAGCTATCACATCTAGTGGTATATTTGAATTTAAATAACTATTAATTATTAATAATATAAATATAAATAATGAAAAAATAAAAAGATATAAAACAAAAACAAGCCAAATAGAACTAATCATATTTATAACAGAGTTTGATTTTGAGTAATGTTTATACCCATAAAACATTGTAAAAATAAATACAACTGGAACAATAAGGCCTAAAACTATTATGAAAAATTCTAGATATTTCGATTCTATAATGTTTGAACTATAAAATGAATAATATGTTAAGTATTCACTTAAGGCTATTATGGAAAAAATAACCAGAGTTATAATAAATAATCGTATTTTCATAATTTGTTGTTAGATTAAAAGATTTAATAATCAATATATAAGATATCACTCAATTTTATAATTACATACTACTAAATGATTATAAAAAAGCTTAAAACTGTAATTAAATTAAATGCAGTATTACCAATCTTTAATATACATTTAATTTAAACATCTATATCTTAACACATATTAAGTAAAATTTATTAGATAATTGATTCTTCATGAATTACACATAATTTTCTGATATATGTTAAATTAGTATTATGTTCAAGAATAAAACAATTTCAATAATTTTCTTTACAATATTTATCGATATGCTTGGTTTTGGTATATTGATACCAGTCATTCCTCTTCTTTTTGCAAGTCCTATGTCGGAATTTTATATGCTTCCAGCTCATATTGATATAAAGACTGGATATCTATTATTAGGATTTCTTATTGCTGTATATCCGATAGGACAGTTTTTCTCAACACCTATACTTGGTCAACTATCTGATAAATATGGAAGGAAAAAAATATTAATATTATCTATTATTGGAACTTCTCTGTCATATTTTATATTTGCTATCGGTATAGTTACAAAAAATGTTCCGTTGCTTTTTATAGCGAGATTTTTTGATGGATTAACGGGTGGAAATATTTCTGTAGCTCAAGCAATGATAGGGGATGTGAGTACGAGAGAAACTAGAGCACGTAATTTTGGAATGATTGGAGCAGCCTTTGGATTAGGTTTTATTTTTGGTCCATACATAGGAGGGAAGCTTTCTGACCCCGCAGTATTATCATGGTTTTCTGCTTCAACTCCATTTATATTTGCTGGAATACTCGCAACTCTTAATATTATTTTCATCACTCTTTTTCTAAAAGAAACAAATAAAAATATTCACAACGAAAAAATAACATGGAGTAGATCATTGAATAATATAGGAGTAGCTTATCGTATGAAAGGTATAAATATAATATTCTTGACCAACTTTCTTTATAATGGAGGTTTTACTTTTTTCACAACGTTCTTTTCTGTATATTTAATAAATAAATTTAATTTTACTCAAGGGAATATTGGCGAACTATTTGCATATATTGGTTTGTGGGGAATTTTTACTCAAGCAGTTATGACTAGAATTGTAGCTAAAAAATTTACAGAGGTAAAAGTTATTAAATGGACTCTTATTGGTTCCGGAGTTGCGATACTTGCATATTTTTTACCTCAATACTCTTGGCAGTTAATATTTATTCCACCATTTATGGGATTGTTCAATGGGCTTTCAATGTCAAATCTCGGAAGTTTATTGTCACATGTTTCGCCTGAAAAGAAGAGAGGTGAGATACTTGGAATCAATGCATCTGTATCAGCTCTTGCTCAAGCAATACCAGCATTATTATCTGGTTTTATTGCAGTTATTCTAAAACCTACGACCCCAATAATCTTTGCTTCTGTATTTATTCTAATGGGAGCCTTTGTTTTTAATAGATTTTATAAAAATATTCATAATAATTAATTTTATAAAAAAATAACTTTAAAAACACTAGTTTTATGTAAAAATCTGTTGAAAATTTTAATTTTTAACAGATTTTTATATTTTTTTTAGGCTTCTAGAAATATCCTTTACTCATCGCTTTTATAGCAGTACTTTTTAAAAATATTTGACTAATCCCTAACATATTTACATAGTGTTGATTTTAGTTAATTTTTGATTAAATTGTCTTTTATTATCTATAAAGTGGGGGTATAATATAAGCCCAAAAAGCAATTGGGACAATTATTATCAGCTCCGGTGTAAAATCGGAATCTCGATATAAAAATTATCGAGAATAAATTTTTTTTAAAAATATGCCTTCTAAAAAGAAAGTTTCCAGTGCAAAAAAAATAATAGCAAAGGTCGTAGAAAAAAATGAAGTTGCTAAGGAGGAAAAGTTTGTAAAGAATAGTTTTATTAAAGGCGTTATAAAAAGAGATGGTGTTACTGTTTCTTTTGATATTGAAAAAGTTACGAATGCCATTAATAAAGCCATGCTTGCAAGTAACGAAGGCTCTATGAAAGAGGCAGAGATGGTTGCTAATCGTGTACAGATGGAAATTGTTAAAATAGCTAAGAAATATAAGAACTTTATCCCGACAGTTGAAGGCCTTCAGGATACAGTTGAACAAGAATTAATGCTCTCAGATTTTGTAAAAACTTCTAAGAATTATATTCTCTATCGTGAAGAGCGAGCAAGACTACGCTCTCATTCTATAACAGTACCTGATCACGTAAAAAAACTTACAGAGGAAAGTAAAAAATATTTTCGTAATCCACTTTCTGAATTTGTTTACTATCGTACATATGCAAAATGGATTGAAGAAGAGGGAAGACGTGAGACTTGGGTAGAGACTATTGATCGCTACGTTGATTTCATGAAAAAAAATCTAGGTAAACTTCTAAAAGAAAGTGAATATAAAGAAGTTAGAGAGGCAATACTCCATCAAGAAGCAATGCCATCAATGAGATTACTACAATTCGCTGGAGCTGCAGCTGAGAAAACAAATGTTTGTGCCTACAATTGTTCTTTTGTAGCACCATCTAAGTTTCAAGATTTCGGAGATATAATTTATATATCTATGTGTGGAACAGGAGTTGGATTTTCTGTTGAAAGTAAAAACATTCAAGCACTTCCACAAATAAAAAATCAAATTGGAAAAAAATTACCAACATTTGTAGTTCCCGACACAAAAGAAGGTTGGGCAGATGCATTTGTTCATGGTATGAAGACTTGGTTTGATGGTAATGATGTAGATTTTGATTTTTCGTTACTTCGTCCAGCTGGTGCTCGTCTTAAAATAATGGGAGGAAAATCATCAGGCCCAAAGCCACTTATTGATTTACTCGGATTTACTCGTGAACGTATAATCCGTCGCCAAGGAAGACATCTTCGTAATATAGATGCACACGACATAATTTGTAAGATAGGTGAGTGCGTAGTTTCAGGCGGAGTTCGCCGTAGTGCCCTTATATCATTATCTGATTTAGATGATCAGGATATGCGTGATGCAAAGAATGGTCAGTTTTGGATAAATGAAGGGCAACGTATGCTTGCAAATAACTCAGCAGTCTATAATACAAAACCTACAGAGACAGAATTCCTTAAAGAATGGATATCTCTTATGGAATCAGGGTCTGGTGAGAGAGGAATATTCAACCGTGGTTCACTTTATAAATCACTACCTAAGAGAAGATTAGAAAAATCTGCTGACTACATAGGAGAAATGGGTACAAATCCTTGTGGAGAAATAATCTTACGCTCAAGACAATTTTGTAACCTTTCAGAAGTAGTCGCACGTGCCGAAGATACAGAAGCAGATTTGATGAGAAAAATTCGAGTTGCGACAATCTTGGGAACATATCAGTCAACTTTGACAAAATTTGGATATTTATCAAAGGAGTGGAAAAATAATTGTGATGAAGAAAAATTACTTGGAGTATCAGTAACTGGTCAATGGGATTCAAAACTTTCACGTGACCCAATTATGCTAAGTAAACTTCGTCTTGAGTCAATTCGTATAAATAAAATATATGCAAAGAGATTTGGTATAAATGAATCAACTTGTATTACAGCAGTAAAACCATCAGGAACAGTATCTCAGACTGTTGATTGTGCATCAGGAATGCACCCACGCCATGCACCTTATTATATTCGTCGTGTTCGTATTTCTGCCACTGATTCATTATTTAAAATGATGAAAGATCAAGGAGTACCATATCACCCAGAAGTAGGACAAACTCATGATGATGCGAATACTTTTGTTCTTGAGTTCCCAATGAAAGCTCCCGAGGATGCAATATGTAAAGATGATATTTCAGCTATTGACCAACTTGAACACTGGAAAGTTGTTAAGGTAAATTATACAGAACACAATCCTTCCGTTACTATCTCTGTAGGAGAGAATGAATGGATTCAAGTAGCACACTGGCTTTATCAGAATTGGGATATTGTAGGAGGACTTTCTTTCTTACCACGTAGTAATCATGTCTATCAGCTTGCTCCATATGAAGCGATAGATGAAAAAACTTATAAACAATTAGTAAGCAATATGCCAGATTTCGATTTTTCAAAAATTGTTACTTATGAAATGAGAGATGAGACAGAAGTAAAGAGAGAACTTGCTTGTGTTGCGGGTGTTTGTGATATAGTGTAATTATTGAAATAAAATAGATTCATCCAGAGGGTATGAAAATTTTTTACTAAAAATTTTCTGAAGTTTTCGCCCCGTCGGGCTCAAAACCCCCTTTGGATAAACTATTTTTATTTCAATTAAATAATCTAATGAAAAAATCAGTTAAATATATAATAGTTTTTTTGTCAGCCTTTATTATAAGGCTAATGCCATTTAGAGCTCCAAATGTGGAGCCTATTATGGCATCTGTTATGCCAATAGGTAAAGTCTATGGTGGATTAATGGCGTTTATGTTTGGATTTATTAGTATTGTTTTATTTGATTCTATAACATCTGGATTTGGTATCTGGACATTAATCACAGCTTTTTCTTACGGTACACTTGGATTAGGAGCTCACTATTATTTTAAAAACAGATCAGGCCGTGTAAATTATGCTATATATGCAGTTGCAGCAACTATCTTTTATGATGCTGTTACAGGACTTACTGTTGGACCACTATTTTTTCACCAATCATTTATGGTATCGCTTGTTGGTCAAATTCCATTTACTGCACTACACTTGCTAGGCAATGTATCTTTTGCTATAGTTCTCTCACCAGTAATTGAAAAATGGATAGTGAAAGAAGAAGTGAAAGTAGTCAGTATAGAGAAAACTGTGTTAGTAAATTAGTTGTATTTTAAAATTTAAATTAATGTATTTGGAAATGAGGTTAGATTCCTCTACTGTGCCGCAACGGTAATACCCCGAAAAGGGGATAAGTCCGGTCTTAATACATTGATGTTTCCCGAGCAGGAGAATATCTCTAAAATATTTAGACATAAAAAACTTCTGCTCACACAGAAGTTTTTTAATTTTTATATAAAATAGTGATTGGAGCCAGAATAGCTTCTCTTAGAGGACACGAATATTTTCCTGCTGGAAAATTTCTCTGCTCGGCCCGTCGGCCTGCGCAAGTTCCTATAATAGAACTATTCTGGCTACAATATAATTGAATTAAACACAACACATGCAAAATAAAAGATACATATTTATAGGGATAATAGTACTAATAATAATTAGCGGTTTTTTATATTTGAAAAAAGAAAATCAGATATCCTTAGTAATTCCTTATCAGCAAAACTATAATCAAGAAAAGATAGAAAATAAAATACCAGCCCCTGTAATAAATTTAAAGAAAATAGAAAATAAACAAGAAATATATAATACAAAGAAAATAAAGGTTGGATTAGTCGTTGAGGGGAAAGAATACAATATTGAAACAATAGAAGGATCAACAGTTTTTGAAACGATGCTACAAATTAAAAATAATAGCACAGAAGATAACCATTTTGATTTTAAATACAGAGATACTGCAGGATTAGGAAGTTTTATAAATGAAATTAATGGAGTTGCTGGAAAACCTGGTAAATATTGGATTTATTATGTGAATAATGTAAAAGCACAAATTGGTGTATCAAAATATATATTAAATGAAGGGGATATTATTAATTGGAGCCAAGAAGGTATTTAAAATTATGAAAAAAAATATTTACAAAAAGTTTATTATTTTAGGGATACTAAGTTTTGTTTTATTAGGTTTTAATTCTGTTTTTGCAGAAGACGATATAACTCCACCTGTTATTACTCTGAATGGTGCAAGTAGTATCTCTATATTTGTAAATGAAAATTATACAGACCCTGGAGCAACTGCTATAGATAATATAGATGGAAATATAACTTCAAGTATCCTAAAAAGTGGAAATGTAGATTCTAGTATTATAGGAATTTATACGATTACATATGATGTTTCAGATACAGCTTCAAATAATGCACAAACAATCAAAAGGATAGTAGAAGTAAAACCAAAACCAAAAGCAGAATTTATAATTCGTAATGGGGATTCTATTATATATAATGGTTTTATAGAGCTTCCTTCTATTGGAACTATTAAAATTCCTGATAAAGATGAAGTTGAACATAATATAGATTCTCGTAGTGTACTTGCTCTTCTTTATACTATTGATCAGAACAGAGATGAATTTTTGATTCCCGACTTAGAATATAATAGTGGGTTTGGGTCTCTATATTTAAAGTGTTTAATCCCTAAAGATACCGAAAGTCTTTGTAATGACTGGCAATATGTTGTGAATAATAAATATCCATCTGTAGGTATGGATAAAAATTCTTTATCTGGGGATGAGAAGATTTATATTTATTTTGGACCACAAAACAAAATATTACTTAATAAAAACTCTATAAATACAGAAGAAAATTTAACTGTAACATCTCAAAAATATGACTATGAAAATAATCTTTGGCTGGTTCGTACTGGGGTAACTATTGGAGTTACAAAACCAGATCCAAACAATTCTTGGTCTCCCAATGATGATATAAAATCAAAAGTAGATGATACTTCAGGAGTAGTGACTTTTTTATCAATAACTGAAGGAGAATATGATGTTGGAGTAAAAGAAGATTATTATTGGCCAACAGAGAAACTTATTGTAATTAAAAAGGTTTTAGAAAATAATGGTTCAGGTGGTGGAGGTTCTACTCCTATTTCAATAGAAAAAATATTTTCTATTCAGAATGCTTTAAATTTTATTTCTTCAAAACAAAAAAATGATGGGTCATTTGGGTCCGATATATATACTGACTGGGCCGCGATAGCAGCATCAGCAGGAAATTCATATACACTTAAATCAAGTATTTTAAATTATTTAAAATCAAATCCAATAGATTCATCTATTTTGACTGATAATGAGAGACGAGCAATGGCACTCATGGCTCTCGGTGTGAATCCTTACAATGGGACAGATATAAATTATATTAAAAAAATTGTTGATAGTTTTGATGGAATACAATTTGGAGATATGTCATTAATCAATGATGATGTATTTGCATTAATAGTGCTTTCAAATGCAGGATATAATAGTAATGATGAAATAATTAAAAAAGATATAAATTATTTAATATCTAAACAATCATCTAGTGGAGGATGGGGTAGTGTTGATATGACAGCCGCTGGAATTGAGGCATTGAGAAGTTTCAGTGGATTAGATGGTTTAACAAACTCTATTTCAATTGCAGAAAATTATTTAATTTCAAATCAAAATATAAATGGTGGTTTTGATAATTCTTTTTCAACTTCTTGGGTACTTCAATCTATAACAAAAGAAATAAACATATTAAAAGCGAAAAACTATTTAGCTAATAATCAACAAGTAGATGGAGGACTTGAAAATGTTTCAACAGATATAGATACTAGAGTTTGGGCTACCTCATATGCAATACCAGCTATTCTTCATATGTCTTGGAATGATATATTGAATGATTTTTCAAAACCAGAAGAAGTTTCAACTGCATTATCAGATATAAAAAAAGAAGAAATTAAAAATATTGTAGTTGAACCAGTAATAATAATTGAAGAAAAGAAAAAAGAAGTTAAAATTGCAGAAAATAAAGAAGAAAATAAAAGTACTATTAAAACAGTTCAAATAATAAAGAGAAATAAAGTAAAAATTAAACAAAATGATTCTTCATTAACTACTCAAATTTCAGATTATACCCTTAATCAAATGGCCTCTGCTGGTTCATTGGTTACTCCAGTACCTAATATAATTATATCTACTTTAAATCACATATGGGTTTATATAAAATTACCTTTTATTTGGTTTTGGAGCTTTCTCTAATTCTGCTATAATGAAAGAACGAATCCGTTAGAATTCACGATTATGGGAAACGGAAAATTATTGTTGGAATCATTATAAATTAATAAAAAGCAAGTATTGGTCTTATTAAAAAAATAGCGACCATGACACGCTTCTAACAGGATGAAAATTAAATTTATTATATTTGTTGTTGTAGTAGTCTTATTTGTTGGAGGTTTAGGTTTTTATATGAGTAAAAAAGGTGTAGGACCTGCTAATCTAGATGGATTTGCTAAATGCCTCAAAGATAATGGGGCAGAATTTTATGGAACATTTTGGTGTCCTCATTGTCAGGACCAAAAGAAATTATTTGGAACAGCTAAATCCTCATTACCATACATCGAGTGCTCCACACCAGATGGAAAAGAGCAAAACCAAGTCTGTAAGGATAAAAAGATAGAAGGTTATCCAACTTGGATTTTTAAAGATGGGACACAACTTTCTGGAAAACAATCACTCCAAACATTAGCAGATAAAACACAATGTGTACTTCCTAAATAATATGCCAGCATACGTAGAAATAATTAATAAGCTTTTATCACTTGGGACAATATTCCTTCAGGTAGTTATTTTATCTATTTTAATTGGACTTATTTTTTTTCGTAAAAGAGAAAATCCATATTTATTATTTTTTAAAAAATATACTTTTATTCTCGGATTCCTCTCGGGGTTAGGTGCATTTATACTCTCAATATTTTATTCTGAAATAATTGGATTTCCTGTATGTGAACTTTGTTGGATACAAAGAATATTCTTGTATCCACAATTAATTTTATTTGGAATGGAATTATACAAGCGGGATAAATCAATGGTTGATTTTTCTCTAGTTTTTGCAACTATCGGTTCACTTATGTCTATATATCATGTATATGTAGAAAATGGTGGAACATCAGGACTTTCTTGCGCAACTGGTACTTCATTATCTGGAGCAAATCAAGCATCTTGTGCAGTTCGTTATATATACGAATTTGGTTATATAACAATGCCGATAATGGCACTAACACTATCTCTTTTTATAATTATTATTTTAGTAAATTATAAGTATATTACTAAAGTTAAATAATTTTATTTTTATATTTTTTTTAATATTAAATAATAATTATTTAATTATCAAATATCATTAAACTGAGGTATTGTAAATTAATAAAATATTATTTAAATTTATGCTTTACGAAAAAATAGAAAAAAATGAAAGTGACATTGTTTTTGTTTACACAACTTTTAAAAATATAGAAGATGCAAGGTCAGTAGGGTATATGGCAATAGAAGAAAAACTTGCTATTTCTGCTGATTATTGGGTTATTAATTCTATTTATCCATGGCAAGGAGTTATCCAAGAAGCAGGTCAATGTATGCTTATGTTTACAACCGAGCATTTGATAAGCGAAGAATTAGTTAAATATATTGAAGCGAACCATCCTTATAATATACCTATGGTAATAAGAAGTGAAACATCACTTGTAAACTCTGCATATAAACTTTGGGTTAATAATACGTTAAGTAAGAAAGAAAAATATATAACTGAAGAAGAACAAGCCTTAAAAGAAGAAAAAGAAACTGCTGGGTATGGATATAGTAAACTAAAGTGATTTATAATTATTAGTAATAAATTTAAAATAAAATTTTAACATAAACTGATTAATAATTAAATTAATATGATATAATATTAACATGCATCTTGATGAGGCAACAATATTAAAACTCCTAGATACTTCTGGCTTAGTAAACAAAAAAGATGTTGCTATGGCACAAAAAAAAGCAAAAGAAACTAATCAGACATTAGGTTCTGTTTTAATGAGTGATGGAAAATTAACTGAAAAAGATTGGAATAGTATGCAAGCTTTTTCTTTAGGCATTCCTTTTGTCAGTTTAAAAGGAGTACATATAGATATTGATGTTTTAAATTTAATACCTGAACCTATTGCCCGTAATAATAATATTATTGCTTATAATAAAGGAGCTCAAGGTCTCGAAGTTGCAATGCTTGATGTTGATAATCTTCCTGTTATTGATTTTATAAAAAAGAAAGTTGGAATTCGAATACTTCCTCGTATGACAAGTTCTGATTCCATAAAGGAAGCACTTTCTCTTTATAAAAAAAGTTTACAAGCTGATTTTGAAGATATTATAAAAAAAGAAACTGGTTCATTAAAACCAGTTGTAGATAGCTTTCCTTTTGGAGAAAAAAATAATACTAGTGAGAAAACTGAAAAAGAGCTAGCTGAGGATTTACCTATAGTAAAGATTGTAGATACTCTTGTTTCTCATGCTATATCACAAGGTTCTTCTGATATCCATATTGAACCAGGGGAAGACTCATTAATTGTTAGATATCGCATAGATGGAATTTTGCATGATGCTATGGTACTTCCAAAAGATACTGCTCCTGGAATAGTTGCTCGCATAAAAGTTCTTTCAAATTTAAAACTAGATGAGAAACGTTTACCCCAAGATGGTAGATTTAAAATTGTAAACGACCTAGGTAGAGTTTCATTTCGTGTCTCTACTCTACCTACATATTTTGGTGAGAAAACAGTTATTCGTATATTGAGAGAAAATGCAAAGGGTTTTTCCCTTGAAGGTCTTGGTTTCCATGGTGAAGCACTTGAGAGAATTCATAGAGGAATGAAAAAACGTAATGGAATGCTATTAACAGCTGGACCTACTGGTTCTGGTAAAACAACAACTCTCTATACAATGCTTGATATATTAAATACACCAGATGTAAATATTTCTACAGTAGAGGATCCTATCGAATATCAAATGGCTAGAATAAATCAAACTCAAACAAAAGCAGAAATTGGATTAACTTTTGCGAATGGTCTTCGAACTCTTCTTCGTCAAGACCCAGATATAATAATGGTAGGAGAGATTCGTGATGGAGAGACAGCTAGTCTTGCAGTTAATGCTTCTCTAACTGGACACCTTGTTTTATCTACTATCCATACTAATTCTGCAGCTGGTGCTATCCCACGTATGGTAGATATGGGAGTTGAGCCATTTCTAATCGTTTCTACTGTGAAAACTGTTATAGCCCAACGTTTAGTTCGTAAACTTTCAGAAGAAAAAGAACAATACTTTTTAAGTGAGGGAGAAATGTTAGCTCTTAAAAAAGTTGTCAATTTAGATATAGTTCTCGAATCTCTTAAAAAAGAAAAAATAGTAGAAGAAAATATAACTTGGGAAAAAATACCATTTTACAGACCAAAACCAAATAAAGATTCACCTGATGGATATAAAGGACGAGTTGGAATTCATGAAGTACTTGAGGTTAGTTCAACTATAAAAGAGATGATATTAAAAAGTGCTCCAACTGATGATATTGAAGCAAAAGCAAAAGAAGAGGGAATGATGACGATGTTAGAAGATGGAATATTTTTAGTAGCGAGTGGAGTAACTTCAACAGAAGAAGTGTTACGTGTGGTTTCAGAATAATTATTTATATTATTAAACAATAAAAAAGTGAAATTTAAATTTAAAGAACAAAATAAAGAAGGAGAAACTATTGAAGGCATATCGGAATCACCTGATACATTTTCCTTAGCTCGAGAAATTAGAGAGAGAGGCAGTATTCCTATTTCAATTACAGAATTTAATGAAAATACTGTTAAGTCAATATTTTCTTTTAATTTTTTAGGAAAAGTTTCACTAGCAGAAAAAATAATGTTTACTAATAATCTAAGTGGAATGCTTACAGCTGGACTATCATTAACACGTGCACTTGGAGTTTTAGAAAAACAATCAACAAATAAAGTATTAAATAATATAATAAAAAGTCTTATTGATGATATAAATAAAGGAGGAACTCTTTCTGCTGGTATGAAAAAATTCCCAAAAGTTTTTTCTGGGGTTTTTGTCTCGATGGTTCACTCAGGAGAAGAATCAGGAGGACTTCCTCGTACGCTTACTGAAACTGGTATAACATTAAAAAAGACATACGATTTAAATAGAAAAATAAAAGGTGCTTTGATATACCCAAGTGTTATAATAGGCGCAATATTTATGATTGGTGTCTTGATGATGATTTATGTTGTTCCTACTTTAACCAAAACTTTTAAAGATTTAGGAACAGAATTACCTGCTTCTACTAAGTTTATTATTTTTATTTCAGATACATTAAGTGAACATTTTATACTATTTTCACTAGCTATTTTATCAATAATTTCTTCAGGTGTTTTATTTGCTAGACTTAAATTTACACAGAAATATTTTGACCTCTATATTTTAAAAGTTCCATTTTTAGGAGCACTTATCAAAGAAATGAATACAGCTCGTACAGCTCGTACACTTTCTTCATTATTGGGTTCAGGGGTTGATCTTTCAAGGTCTCTTAGTATAACTGAAGAAGTACTTCAAAATGTTCACTACAAAGAACTTATTCGTAAGTCTATAAATTCTATTGAAAAAGGAATTCCATTGTCTGTTGCTTTTAAAGAGAATACTAATTTATATCCTGTTATGGTTGGAGAAATGATAGAGGTCGGAGAAGAAACTGGAAAACTTTCAAGCATGTTGATGGATATAGCTACTTTCTATGAATCAGAAGTTGATGAAAAAACAAAAAATCTATCTGTTATTATTGAACCAGTATTAATGATTTTTATTGGAATAGCGGTAGGATTCTTTGCAATATCAATGATTAGTCCAATGTATTCAGTTATGGATAATGTTAATTAATAATATGGAAAAATATATTAAAATTAATAAAAATGAAGGATTCTCTTTAATAGAAACTATTTTTGCTATTTTTATTTTTATTGCAATCGCAACTGCAGTATATACTGGTTTTGTTGGGATACAAAAAGTCATGAATGTCATAAGAGTTAAAGGGATTATGACAAATCTTGCAAATGAACAGTTTGAAATATCCCGCAATTTATCATATCAAGACGTTGGAACAATAAGTGGTATTCCTGCTGGTGTTTTATCACAAAATAAAACTGTTTCAAGAGATAATAAAAATTTCAATATAGAAACAACGGTCCGTAGTGTAGATGATCCTTTTGATGGTACTTTTAATGGGACCCCTCGTGATTTATCACCTGGTGATATGAAAATTGTTGAACTAACTATTACTTGCACTTCATGTGGTGCAAGTATGTCTTCGGTTTCTTTTACTACAAAAATTGCACCAAAAAATCTCGAAACAGCATCTACTAATGGGGCACTTGTAATTAGAGTTTTTGATGCGTCTGGATTACCAGTATCTGATGCAGAGGTAAATATTATAAATAATAATGTAAATCCTAAAATTAATCTAACAGATAATACAGATATCAATGGTACTTTAACTATTGTTGATGCACCACCATCTTCAAATGGATATCAAATCATTGTTACAAAAACTGGATACTCTACTGATCGCACATATCCAGTGGCTGGTCCAGAAAATCCACATCCAACAAAACCAAATGTCACTGTTGTGATACAACAAGTTACTCAAATCTCTTTTACCATAGATAAAACAAGTACTATTAATTTTTCAACAGTAAATAATCAATGTACTCCAACTTCAGGATTTGATTTTAATATGATAGGTAGTAAATTAATAGGTACAATTCCAAATACATATAAATATTCAAATTCACTTATTACAAATAATAATGGAGAATTATCCCTTACAGGAATTGAATGGGATACATACACACTTTCAGGGATAGATAGTTTATATGACATTATTGGAACTAGTCCATTATTATCACTTGGTATTAATCCAAATGTAGTACAAAATATGGAAATAGTTACAGCACCTAAAAATGGCAATAGGCTACTTGTTGTAGTTAGAGATCAATCAACTGGATTACCTATTACTGATGCAGTTGTTACTCTTACAGGACCTAGTAATTATTCAAAAACTCTTACCACGAATGAAGGATTTCTTACTCAGACTGATTGGTCAGATGGTAATGGTCAGGAAGCATTTGGTGCATATAATAAATTTTTAATACAAGATGGGAACATAGATACAACTAAATCCACAGGGAACTTGAGTCTCAAAAAAGTCTCTTCAAATTATTTACCTAGTGGAAATATTACCTCATCTACTTTTGATACTGGGTCTTCTAGTCATTTTAGACAGATTATTTGGAGTTCAATAGTGCAACCTCCACAAACAGGTACTTTAAGTGTTAAAATTCAAATAGCAACAAATAACGATAATTCAACTTGGAATTTTGTAGGACCAAATGATACTTCATCTACTTATTTTACTTCAACTAATCAAAATATTAACTCATCTCATGATGGAGATAGGTATTTTCGTTACCGTTTATATCTATCTACTGAAAATACTTTATTTACCCCTACTATCTCTGATGTATCTTTCACTTATACATCATCTTGTATTCCACCTGGGCAAGTATCCTTTTCTTCACTATCAACAGGTAATTATACAGTATCAATAAGTAAAACAGGTTATCAAAATACATCAAAAACTGTTAGTATATCAAGTAGTTGGACTAAACAAGAAATGACAATCTCGCCATAAAATAATGTTAAATTTTAAAAAAATTAAAGGTTTTACTTTATTAGAAACTGTTATAAGTATTGCTATTTTTTCCTTAGTTATAGGTCTTGTTAGTTTATTTGCTAGAGATATTTTTTATTATGGAAGTATTTTTTCTGGAGGTTTAAGTGCCTACGATGAATCTAAAAAAGTTCTTCAACCAATTGCATCTGAAATTCGTTCATCATCTCCTTCATCTTTGGGTTCATATCCAATCGAAACTGCAACTGATAATAGTTTTATTTTTTTTGCAGATATAAATAGTGATGGATTAAAAGAAAGAATCAGATATTTTCTTTCAGGAACAACTTTTAAGAAAGGTGTAATAACTCCAACAGGAAACCCGCTCTTATATATAGTAAATAATGAAGTGATTACTGATGTTGTTCATAACATTAAAAACAATGGAACACCTATATTTAATTATTATAATACTAGTTATAATGGTAATACTGCATCATTGGCACAACCAGTAATGGTCATAGAAATACGATTAATAAGAATCACATTAATTATTGATACTGATCCAAATAGGTCACCAGTCCCAGTAACTGTTTCAACTCAAATAAACTTACGTAATCTTAAAGATAATTTATAATGTATTATTTAAATAATAAAAATAAATATAATAGTGGAGTTGTACTTCTGAATGTACTTATTTTTTCTGTTGTTGCTGTAATGTTTATAGTATTATATTCTGGATGGGTTTCTTATAGTATTAAATTGACAAGAAAAACCTTAGCCAAAGAACAAGCTTTTCAAATTGCTGAATCGGGGGTTGATTATTATCGTTGGCACTTAGCTCATGTATCAAATGATTTTAAAGATGGAACAAATACAAATGGACCATATACACATAATTATTATGATAAGGATGGTAATATTATTGGTAGTTTTATTTTAACAATCACTCCACCTATAATAGGCTCCACAATTGTTACAATTAAATCAGAAGGACATGTTATTGATTTTCCCTCAATAAAAAGAACTATTCAAACCCGCTTAGCCATTCCTTCTTTTGCAAAATACGCCATTGTAGCAAACGATTTTATGCGTTTTGGAGAGGGAACTGAAGTTTTTGGACCGATACATTCAAACAAAGGTATTAGATTTGATGGATTAGCTCACAATATTGTTACAAGTGCTGTTGCTACTTATGATGATCCTGATCACTCAGGAGGAAGTGAATTTGGAGTTCATACTCACTTAAATAATCCAGGCCCTACAATTAATGATTCGTTTCGTTCTCAAGAAGCATTACCTACAAACCCAGTTCCTAATAGAAGCGATGTTTTTATTGCAGGTCGCCAATTTCCAGTTCCACAATCTGATTTTACTGGTATTACAAATGATCTCTCTACCATTAAAACAAATGCACAATCAAGTGGAATTTATCTAGCATCCTCTGGTTCAATGGGATATCATATAATTTTAAAAGTAAACGACACTTTTGATTTATATAAAGTTAAAAGTTTAACAGCTGCATCAAGTAGTTGTTCAAATAGTTCGAGTACAAATGATGCAACATGGGGAACATGGAGTATTAAAACAGAAACATTTGTAGCAAACTATAATAATCCCAGTAATGGTTTAATATTTGTTGAGGATAATATTTGGTTAGATGGTAAAATTAATACAGCGAGGTTGACGATTGCAGCAGGTAAATTCCCAGATAATCCAAGTACCAGAAAAAGTATATTTATAAATAATGATTTACTATACACAAATTATAATGGCTTAGATATAATTGGTCTTATTTCTCAAGAAGATATATCTGTAGGAATGGAGAGTCCTGATACACTTCGTATTGATGCAGCATTAATGGCAAATAATGGGAGAATAGGAAGACATTACTATAGTAGTTCTTGTCCTTATAGCAATCGTAATAGTCTTACTTTATACGGCATGATAGGTAGTAGTGATAGATATGGTTTTGCATTTACTGATGGTACTGGTTATGATATCCGTACTATTACATATGATGCAAATTTATTATATGGACCACCACCTTCTTTTCCTTTAACTTCTAATAAATATTCTACTATTTCATGGGATGAAATAGAGTGATTTTTATGTTATAATAAAAGAATGAGACAAAGGGGTAAGATAATAGTTGGTAATTGGAAGATGAATCCGCATTCTGAAAAAGAGGCGGAGTTTATTTGGAAAAGTATCAATACATATATGAAAAAAGTTAAAAATTCGGAAGTGGTAATATGCCCTCCATATCCATTTTTATTTATTCATAAAAAATTAAAAATCAAAAATATAAAACTCGGAGCCCAAGATGTTTATTTTGAAAAGGAAGGTTCATATACTGGAGAAGTTTCAGCTTCAATGCTTAATAATTTTGGCACAGAATATGTAATTGTGGGTCATTCTGAAAGAAGAAAGATGTGTGATTCAGATGAAACTATAAATAAAAAGATTATTTCTATTCTTAAGTCTAAAATGACCCCAATTTTTTGTTTAGGAGAAAATACTCGTGACCATAATGGATTTTATTTATCTTTTGTTAAACAACAAATTATAAACGGGCTTGTAAATATTACAAAACCTCAAATGAAAAATATTGTTATTGCTTATGAGCCAGTTTGGGCTATAGGTGAAAGTGCAACCCGTATTGCCACTGTATCTGAATTTATAGAAATGAGAATTTTTATAAAGAAAATAATATCTGATTTATATGATATAAAAACTGCAAATGATATCCGTATAATATATGGTGGATCTGTAAATCCTACCAATGCTGAATCTTTTATAAATGAAGGTAGTGCCGATGGATTACTAGTTGGTCGTGACAGTCTAACTCCTAAAAAATTTAACACAATTATTAATTTGGCAGGAAAGTAATAACTAAACTAGTTTTAAAAAAGTATTTTATTAAATTAAAGGTCAATTATTTTATTATTAAAATTAAATGGAGAAAACAATACCATTATTAATATCTGTATGAAAACAATAAAAGATATCGAAAATTTAAAAGGAAAGAAAATTGTTGTAAGAGTAGATTTCAATGTACCTATTAAGGATGGTAAAGTAGTGGATGATTTCCGTATAAAAGCAGCTCTTCCAACTATAGAATATTTACATAAAAAAGGGGCTATTGTTGTTCTAATTGCTCATATTGGTGATGATGTTACTAGTAGTTTAAAACCTGTTGCTATAAGGCTTAAAAAGTATATTCCAAATCTTAATTTTATTGAAACTTCTATTTTTTCAGATAACACAGAAAAGATTGTTAATAATTTGAAAAGCGGAGATGTAGTACTCCTTGAAAATCTTCGTCGTGAAATCGGTGAGAAAAAAAATGCACCATCTTTTGCGAGAGCACTTTCTCGATATGGAACAATATATGTAAATGATGCCTTTTCTGTATCACACAGAGCTCATGCTTCTGTAGTAGGAATTACAAAATATCTTCCAGGGTATGCAGGATTACAAATGGTTGAAGAAATAAATCATTTATCTAAAGCATTTAATCCAAAACATCCATTTTTATTTATTCTTGGTGGCGCTAAATTTGAAACTAAAATTCCTCTAATTAAAAAATTCCTCCGAGATGCTGACCATGTATTTATTGGCGGTGCGATTGCAAATGATTTCTTTAAAGCAAAAGGTTATGAAGTAGGTACATCACTTGTCAGTGATGGCAACATATCAATTAAGCCATTTGCTAAAAGTAGTAATTTAATAATACCTATTGATGTTGTGGCATGCAAAGGTGATAAAAGCCGTAATATAAAACCTAGTGATGTATTGGCAGATGAGTATATTGTGGATATAGGGAAAGATACAGTTAGTAAACTAGGAGAGCTAATTGAAAAAGCAAGTTTCATACTTTGGAATGGACCATTAGGTAAATATGAAAGTGGATTTTCTTCTTCTACAGAGAAAATTTTGAAATTAATTTCAAAAAGTAAAGCAAGTAGTGTTATAGGTGGGGGAGATACAGTAGCTCTTATTTCTAAATTAAAACTAGAAGATAAACTAGGATTTGTATCAACTGGAGGTGGAGCAACTCTCGATTTCCTTGCAAAAGGAACACTCCCAGGAATTAAAGCTTTAAAATAATTATTCTATTCTATTAAAATTTCCACATTTCTTGTGGAAATTTTTGTTTTTATAAGAGTAATGATTTTTATGTTACAATCATTATTATGCCAAATCATGTTGAACTTCTAGATCTACTTTTGAAAAATCGTGGAATAAAAGAAAAAGATAAAGACAAATTTCTAAATCCTAAATATGAACGTGATTTATATGACCCATATCTTATGAAGAATATGGAAAAAGCTTGTATAAGAATATTTGAAGCCACAGAAGCAAAAGAGAAAATTGTGATATATAGTGATTATGATTGTGATGGGATTCCAGCAGCGGTTATAATGCACGACTTTTTTGATAAAATTGGATATCTAAATTACACCATATATATTCCAGATAGACATGATGAGGGATATGGATTACATCTTGATGCAATAGATGAGTTTATAAATGATAATGTTAATTTACTTATAACTTTTGACTTAGGAATAACAGCACTAGCAGAAGTAATCAAAGCACAAGCAGCAGGGATAGATGTGATTATTACAGACCATCATATACCATCCTTAGAGGGGATTCCAAATGCTTATGCAGTTCTAAATCCAAAACAAGATGGGTGTAATTATCCAGATAAAATGCTTTGTGGTGCAGGTGTCGCTTTTAAACTAGTCCAAGCACTAATATTGAAGTATGGAGAATATTGGAAAATAAATAATGGATGGGAAAAATGGTTACTTGATATGGTAGGTGTCGCAACACTTGCAGACCAAGTTCCACTCCTTGACGAAAATCGTGTATTTGCATATTACGGATTAAAAGTTTTACAAAAAGGAAGGAGGCCTGGTCTCACTGAAATTTTTCGTAAAGCTGGAGTTGATATAACAAAACTTAACGAAGAAGATGTAACTTTTACACTTGCTCCAAGATTAAATGCAGCTAGTCGTATGGCAAGTCCAATGATGGCATATGATGCACTTGCGACAACTGATATTGTATATGCAAAAACTTCTGCTAATAATTTAGCTAAAATAAATGATGAACGCAAATACATGGTTGCAGGAATAATGAAAGAAGTAAATAAAGTTTTAGAGAAAAGAGAAGAGAAGGGAATAATAGTTATTGGTAATCCAAGCTGGAGAATCGGCGTTCTTGGAATAGTGGCTTCAAAAATTGCAGAAGAACACAAGAAACCAGTTTTTGTTTGGGGGTCAGATGGTAGTGATGACTTAAAAGGTTCATGTCGTTCATGGGGAAGTGCAAACCTTGTAGATATCATGAATGCGTTACCAGAAGGTGCTCTCTCTGGTTTCGGTGGACATGCTGGGGCTGGAGGATTTTCAGTAACACATGAGGAAATTCATTTTTTAGAAGAGAGAATTCTAAAAGTTTGCGGTGAGGGATTAGAAGTTGAGGAAAAAGTAAAAGATGAAGGAGTCGATGCTGTTATAAGTATTGATGATATTACAATTGATAATTATAAAGTAATTGAGATGCTATCCCCATATGGAGTAGGGAATCCAAAACCTAAATTTCTTTTAAAAGAAATCCCTATATTTTCGATCAAAGAATTTGGTAAAGAAAAAAATCATCTAGAATTAAGTTTTTCAAATAGTAAAGGTAGACAAATAAAAGCTATAGCATTCTTTAAAACAAGAGAAAGTTATAATAATACACTTGAAGTTGGACAAAGAATAAATTTAGTGGCCACCTTTGAAAAAAGTACATTTGCTGGTCGCACCGAGCTAAGATTACGAATTATTGATATACTATAACAAGTTCGAATTATACAAAACTCCTCTTTATAAGGTCCTCTGATAAGGTAGGATGAGGGGCCAGACCATTACTCATATGACTTTGTATAATCCTTACCTAATAAACATATGGAAAATAAAAATATAATAATTTATACAGATGGATCTTCACTTGGTAATCCTGGTCCAGGTGGTTGGGGAACTGTAATAATAGAAAAAGATAAAGTCATCAAAGAACTTGGAGGATGTGAAAAAAATACAACTAACAACCGCATGGAAATGATGGCTGTTGTCCAAGCTCTAAAATACTTAGAAAAAATAAAACACATAGGAGATATAATTATTCATGCAGATTCTGCTTATGTACTTGGAGGTATCACTTCTTGGGTTTTTAATTGGGAAAAAAATGGATGGAAAACTTCTAAAAAGGAACCGGTTCTTAATCAAGATTTATGGAAAGAATTAATAACACTTGCTCGTTCATCGAAAAGTAAATTAAAGTGGCAAAAAGTAAAAGGACATTCAGGTATATTACATAACGAGTTAGCTGACAAAATAGCGACAACTTGTGCTAGTTCACAAAAAAACCATTTTAAATAATTTTAGAATGGTTTTTATATTTATAAAATATGTCTAAAAAAGAAATTATAATAGTATTTATTTTAGTAATAATCGCTAGCGTGCGGTTTTTCTTTTTCATACCAAAAGCTCCTAATTATAATTTTGCTGTTGGGAAGCAGGTAATAATAGAGGGAATTGTTAGTGACGATCCTGATATACGATTAAAAAATAAACATATAATAATAACTCAAGAAAATAAGGATGTGAGCATACTAGTAATAGTTGATAGCAATCTAGATATATCTTATGGAGACAAAGTAAAATTAGTAGGGATTTTAGAGGAGCCAGAAAATTTTATAACCAATATAGGTAAAGAATTTAATTATAAGAAATATCTTGCAAACCGAGATATTTATTATTTAATAAAGAATCCGAATATTAAAATAATTTCAAGTGGAAATGGTAGTTATATAAAGTCCAAATTGTATAAATTACGAACTTCATTTATGAAAAATATAAATGAAGTTATTCCTATGCCAGAAAGTGACTTAGCCAATGGTCTTATTCTTGGGGCAAGGGGAGGATTTGACGAAGATATGAAGAATGAATTTATAAATACAGGGACAATCCACATCATCGCACTTTCTGGTTACAATGTTTCAATAGTAGCTGATGGTGTGATGAAACTTTTTGGATTAATTTTTTCTCAAATTATATCAATCATTTTTGGAATAATTATAATTTTACTATTTATAATAATGGCTGGAGCATCACCAACAGCTATACGAGCAGGAATTATGGCTACAATTATGCTTCTAGGCAAGATGACAGGGAGACGATATGATGCAGGAAGAGCACTAGTTATCGCAGGATTTCTAATGGTTGCATATGATCCCAGAGTGATTGTTGATATGTCTTTTCAATTATCATTTATAGCCACCGGAGGAGTTCTCTTTGTTACACCTAAAGTTATTAATTGGTTTTGGTTTTTACCAATGCGTTTTGGAATTAGAGAAATAATGGCTACAACTATAGCTGCCACAATTTCCGTATTGCCTATATTACTTTATTTAACAGGAGTTTTGTCCCTCGTTTCAATCTTTGCAAATATTTTGATACTATTATTTATTCCTATTACAATGCTACTTTCTTTTATTGTTGGAATGTTCGGATATATTTCACCAATATTAGCAGTTTCTTTTGGATATCTAGCGCACCTACTACTCCTATATATCCTTTTAGTAATTCACTTTTTTGGTTCACTATCATTTGCCAGTGTCAGTATACAATCATTTCCACTCATTCTCACAATCCTTCTTTATATATATTTGCTATATTGGACTTTTGGGAACAAAGAAAAATAAATTTAGTATAAATAATAAAAATTAACAATATAATTATTGAGTTGGTAAATAGTTATTTATTGAGCTTTTTTAAAATTTTCTTCTATTACTTCCCAGTTTAGGTTTGCAAAAAATGCTTCAATATACTTTTTTTTATCAGCAGGAACGTAATCTAAATAATAAGAATGTTCCCACATATCCAAAGCAAGAATAGGGGATAGTCCAATGAGACTCCCTATATGTTGTTCATCTACCCATTGAGTTAATAGTTTATTTTCACTCTTATCATAATAGAGCATTGCCCATCCAACACCACGAGTCATAGCGAGTGCTTTGAAATTCTCAAGCCATATATCGAAACTTAGTTCACTATGCAATATTACTTTTTTTAGTGAGGATTCATCATCTAAACTTTTTGCTCCACCTAAAAGTGAAGAAAAATATATTTCATGATTTCTCATACCTCCAAATTCAAATGAAAATCTACGATGAAGTTCACTTAATACATATGCATTCTCAATAGGATTTGTTTCATACTCTTTAATTTTATTTAAAACTAAATTAGAATTATTTACATAACCTTTATATAATTTAAGATGTTCCTCTATACTATTTTCGCTTATTCCAATAAGTTTTCCAAACTCAAATATTTTATGTGTAAATATTTCCATGATATTATTACCTTTACAAACTTTCCAATAAAAAAATGACTACTATAGGATTACGCTCAGACATAAATTTTCTATTGAAAAAGATTGCTACGATTTTTTTATAAATGTTAATATATAAAGTATAACATGGAACAAGCAAGAAAATATATACCATATTCATTCACTATTTTACTAGTTATTTTAACTATTGTTATTTGGTTTACACTTTATAAAAATGGGCAACATAGTGAATATTTAAAGGTTGTATATCTTGACGTAGGACAAGGTGATGCTATTTATATAGAAGCTCCAAATGGAATGCAAATGCTTATAGATGGGGGTCCTGATGCGAAACTTCTCTCATCACTTTCAAAAGTTATGCCTTTTGCAGATAGATCTATTGATGTAGTTCTTTCTACACATCTAGATATGGATCACATTGGTGGACTACCTTTACTTATGGATAATTATAAAGTATCAAATATAATTGAAAATGGTGCAAAATCAGATACTAAAATCGCTACAATTTTAGAAGATAAAATTTTAAAAAAGAAAATTAACAAAGTTATAGCACGACGTGGAATGAAAATAATTTTGGATGAAAAAAGGAATATTTATTTTGATATTTTATTTCCAGATAGAGATGTTTCTAGTCTAGAATCAAATGATGGCTCAATAGTAGGGAAACTTATATATGGTAAAGAATCATTCATGATGACAGGGGATGCTAGTCGTTATACAGAGAATCTAATAGAGTGGAATGAGAATAATGAAACAATTAAATCCGATGTTTTGAAACTTGGACACCATGGTTCACATACTTCAAATAGTGAACTTTGGTTAGAGAAAGTAAAACCAGAAATAGCTATTATTTCAGTTGATAAAAATAATAAATATGGACATCCTCATAAAGATATATTAGATAGACTTACATTCCTTCATATTCCATATTTGAGTACTGCAGATAAAGGTAATATTGTTTTTGAGACAGATGGGAATATATTAATAGAAAAATAAAAAACTCGACATTAATGTCGAGTTTTTTATTTAATGATTCCTGCTTTCTTTAAAACTGCATAGGCTCCGTGTTTGTTTATTGTTTTGATTGCCTTTGTTGAAATTGTAAGAGGGAAGTATTTCTTTAGCTCTGGTACATATACACGCTTCTTTTGAAGATTTGTATATTTGCGAACCATACCTGTTGGGTTGAATTTAGTAGCACGAACTACGTTAGAGTAGCCTCCTGCCATTATTGAGCCCTTTTTTGTTATATCACATACTTTTGCCATAGATGAAACTATGCTATCATATACTCTATATAAATGCAAACCCACACGAGGATATTTATATTTTATAATACTTATGCAACCAATTGATGGAATATTTTATGTAATAGTTTTGATTATGTCTGTAGTTGTTCATGAATTTGCTCATGGATATACAGCATATCTTCTCGGCGATAATACAGCTCGACTACAAGGAAGACTCACTTTAAACCCTTTAAAACACCTAGACCCATTTGGTTCAGTTTTACTCCCACTACTTTTAGTCCTCATGAATGCTGGATTCGTTATTGGTTGGGCAAAACCAGTCCCATATAACCCAGATAATTTGACTGACAAAAAAAGAGGCACTTTTTTTGTTGCTATTGCTGGTATTTTAGCCAACTTATTGATTGCCATCATCTTTGGGTTAATGATACGTTTTGGTCCTGCTCTTACAGGGATTCCTCTTTCAATTTCTTTTTATAAAATCACTTCTATAATAGTTATTTTGAACTTAGTGCTTGTATTATTCAATCTAATTCCTATTCCACCACTTGATGGTTCAAAAGTTTTGTTTTCATTTATCCCACCACAATATAGATATATTGAGAACTTTTTAGAAAAATGGGGGATGTTTGTATTACTATTCTTTATTATTTTTCTCTGGAGTAGAGTATCCCCGATTATATTTATAGCTTTCTCTCTAATTACTGGAATGCAAATATAGCCTTTTTAGCCTTATATTACTAATTTTTAGTTACTAATTTAAAAATAGGTATGAGGGCTTGCTTTTTTTGAGTCTATATAGTAAAGTACTGAGACTAGTCAGTAATGACTTTTTTTTCTTAACGAAAGAGGAGTGGCGTAGATGTGTACTCATATCTATGTCATCCGAGTGAAGTTAAGATGTTAACGAAGTTAATCATATTAAATATGCCTACAATCAATCAATTGGTTCGCAAGAGCCGTAAAATAATCAAAAGAAAATCTAAAGCTGTCGCTTTGGCTCGTGGTTTCAATTCTATTAAAAATAAGCCAGTTTATTATCCAGCTCCATTTAAGCGTGGAGTTTGTACAAAAGTTTCTACTACTACTCCAAAGAAGCCTAACTCAGCTCTCCGAAAGATTGCTCGTGTCAGACTTACAAATGGAATGGAAGTTACTGCTTATATTCCAGGTGAAGGACACAACCTACAAGAACACTCAGTTGTTATGATTCGTGGTGGACGTGTTAAAGACTTAATTGGAGTTCGTTATCACATCGTTCGTGGACGTCTTGATACAACTGGAGTTGAGAAACGCCGACAGTCAAGAAGTCTATACGGTACAAAGACACCTAAAGCAGCAGTTAAAAAATAATTTTATATGAGAAGAAAAATAACAAATCGAAATATTGTAGAACCAGATATAATGTATAACTCCCAGAAGCTAGGGAAGTTTATTAACAATATTATGATGCATGGAAAGAAGGAGACAGCTCGTAAATCTGTTTATAAAGCTTTTGAAATAATAAAAGAAAAAACTGGTAATCCAAACCCTCTAGAGATATTTGATACAGCTATAAAGAATGCTGGTCCAACAGTAGAAGTTCGTTCACGTCGTATTGGTGGTGCAAACTATCAGGTTCCTCGTGAAGTTCGTCCAGAAAGAAGAACAGCACTTGCAATGAGATGGATTATTGGAGCAGCACGTGGAAAGAAAGGAGCCCCAATTCATGAAAAACTAGCTGAAGAACTAATCCTTGCTTCAAAAAACGAAGGAATAGCAATCAAAAAGCGTGATGATACTCATAAAATGGCAGAATCAAACAAAGCGTTCGCACATTTTGCTTGGTAACAAAGAATAACCCCGAACGGGGTTTTCTTTTTACCATATTATTGTGCGAGGCCTTGCCTCACACAACAGAGATTGATATAATGTAATTATGTCAATTCGAAAAGTGAATTTAGTTTCTGGAGAATATTATCATATTTATAATCGTGGAAATAGTAAACAAAAAATTTTCCACGATGAAGAGGATTATCAAAGATTTATTTTTTTATTATATGTTTCTAATACAAGTGAAAAATTTGATTTTTATAATTTAAGTAGAAATATTAAATTAAATATTTTTCAAAAAGAAAAAAATAATTGTTTCGTCGGAATTGGTGCATATTGCTTAATGCCAAATCATTTTCATTTATTGATAACTGAAATAAATGAAGGTGGGATAAGTAAATTTATGCAAAAAATTTCCACAGCTTATTCTATGTATTATAATAGGAAATATCAAAGAACAGGTTCATTGTTTGAGGGGAAATTTAAATCACAACATTTAGATACAGATAAATATTTAAAATATATATTTTCTTATATACATCTTAATCCTATAAAACTTATTCAGAAAGATTGGAAAGAAAAGGGGATAAAAGATAAAATTACAGCGATTGATTATCTTAATAAATATACATATTCAAGCTACTTAGATTTTACTAAAGAAGATAGGGATCAAAAAAATATTTTAAATAGAAAACTATTTCCTAAATATTTTCCTACTAAAAATTCTTTTAATAAAGAGATTTTTGAATGGTTAAATTATAATAATTAAATTTTTGTTGTGCGAGGCAAGGCCTCACACATATGATAGATTTATGATAGAATTGTGATAGAATAAATAATATTATATTAAAAGAGGGGGTATATTCAATTCAATTCAATTCAATTCAATGAAAAACAAAACCAACCAAAAAAATAACGATACTAAAAAAAGTAATAAAACTATATATATTATTAATACTATATATATAGTCATTATTATAATTCTTATTAGTTTTATTTTAAATAAACCTATTTTAAATGATGTTAAAATTACAAGAGATAATAATAATTCATTTAAATTTACTAGTCCAATACTCGACTGTGAAAATGTAAATAATGGTAATGATATTGTCGTTTCAACTGAAAAAGTTTCTGATAAAATTAAAGAATTAAAAAATAAATACGGAGTTGGTGCCGTCTCTCTTTATTTTAGAGATTTAAATAATGGTCCATGGGTAGGAGTAGGAGAGAATGAAGTCTTTTCGCCAGCAAGTCTATTGAAAATTCCTGTAGTTATGGGGCTTTTAAAATACGCTGAAACTAATCCCGAAATATTAAACAAAGAAATTCAGATTACTGAATCTGATATTGAGAAAGATTCAATTCAAAATATTATATTCCCAAATGTTTTAAAAAAAGATACTAAATATACATTAGAACAAATAGTTGAATCTGTAATAAAGAATTCTGATAATGCAGGAATACCTATTATCTTAAACAATGTTTCACCTGAATATATTGGTAATGTTTTCTATTCTACTGGAGTTCCTTATAAAGATCTTTCAAATGAAGTAAATTTAAATGTAAAAGATTATTCTGGATTTTTTAGAGTTTTATATAATTCATCATATCTAAATCGAGAAATGTCTGAAAAACTCTTGAAAATGTTGTCAGAAAATGAATATGTAAATGGGCTTGTTGCAGGAGTTCCAAAAGATGTAGTAGTAGCTCATAAATTTGGAGAGAGACGTATCGATGATATTAACCAATTACATGATTGTGGAATCGTTTATCACAAATCAAATCCTTATATTATCTGTATAATGACTCGTGGCAGCAATTTTTCAAATCTAGAAAGTGTTATAAAAGATTTATCAAGCTATATTTATCAAGAAGTTGATAAAAAGAAATAAATATATAATCTAACTAAGTGAATTATAAAAAAGGCCGATTTACGGCCTTTTTTTGTTTTTTAGTTAATAACTATATGTAAAGTTCATATGTAGTATTATAAGGTTTAAATTGACTAGTTTTATTTGCAAAATATGACAATTTGTTGTATATTCTAATGACACAAGACGTACACGTCTTTTTTTTTACAACGAGAGAGAAGTGTATCAAAAAGTAATTTTTTGATAAAGTTAAGGTATGTTGTATAAAGGTTTAAGACCCTTTATTTAGTAATTAATTAATTATATATATGGAAAGAGATTATCCTCTAGAGAAAGTTAGAAATTTTGGAATTATTGCTCATATTGATGCTGGTAAGACAACCACCTCAGAGCGTGTTCTTTTTTATACTGGGGTTTCCCACAAAATTGGTGAAGTTCATAACGGGGAAGCGACAACAGACTGGATGGAGCAAGAACAAGAACGTGGAATTACTATTACTTCAGCGGCTGTTACTTGTTTCTGGACTCCTACTTATGCTCTTACTGACAAAAGTCTAAAACACCGTTTTAATATTATTGATACACCAGGGCACATTGATTTTACTGTTGAAGTAAAGCGTTCACTTCGAGTACTCGATGGTGCTGTTGTAGTTTTTGATGGAGTTGCAGGAGTAGAGCCACAATCTGAAACTAATTGGCGTTATGCTGATGAAGCTAAAGTTCCTCGTATTTGTTTTGTTAATAAACTTGACCGAACAGGTGCATCTTTTGAGCATTCTTATACTACAATTCTTGACCGTTTAAATAAAAATGCTGTTCGAATGCAAATTCCAATTGGTTTAGAAGAAAAACACGAAGGAGTTGTTGATCTACTCAAAATGAAAGCATTTTATTTTGAAGGAGAAATGGGAAGTAAGGTTGTAGAAAAAGATATCCCTGAAAATCTGTTAAATGATGCTAAAAAATATCATGATGAATTGATTGAAAAAATTGTTGAACAAGATGATGCTATTATGAGTGATTATCTTGAAGGGAAAATTCCTGACTTAGATGTTCTCAAGAAGATTTTGCGTAAAGCAGTTATTGATAATAAGATTTTCCCAGTTTTTGCTGGTTCAGCTCTTAAAAATAAAGGAGTTCAATTGGTGCTTGATGCTGTTGTTGATTATCTTCCATCACCACTTGATATTCCTGCTATACAAGGCACAAATCCAGAAACAGATGAGAAAGATGAACGTAAAGCAAGTGATACAGAACCATTTTCAGCACTAGCTTTCAAAGTTGCTACTGACCCATTCGTTGGACAAATAATATTCTTCCGTGTTTATTCAGGTACTCTTTCTGCTGGAAGTTATGTTTATAATCCTCGAACTCGTAACAAAGAACGTATTGGACGAATCTTGCGTATGCATGCCAATGACCGTGAAGAAGTGAAGAAAGTTTATGCTGGAGAAATAGCAGCAGCAGTTGGACTCAAGGATACTATCACATCAGATACTCTTTGTGACGAAGCACACCCAATAGAACTTTATCGTATTGTATTTCCTGAACCAGTTATTTCTCTTCGTGTTGAACCAAAAACAAAAGCTGACCAAGAGAAAATGGGTATGGCACTATCTCGCCTTGCACAAGAAGACCCAACTTTCCGTGTTACAACTGACCCTGAAACAAATGAAACAATTATTGCAGGAATGGGAGAACTTCATCTTGAAATCATTGTTGACCGTATGAAGAGAGAGTTTACAGTTGAGACAAATGTTGGTAAACCACAAGTTGCATATCGTGAGACTATTACAGGTGAAGCAAGTGTTGAAGGTAAATACATCAAACAATCAGGAGGTCGTGGTAACTACGGTCACGTCAAGATTCGTATCAAGCCAATGGACCAATCTGTCAAAGTTGAAGATCTTCCTAAAAACACAAAACGTGAAAAAGGATTTGAATTTATTAACACAATCAAAGGAGGAGCTATTCCACAAGAATATATTCCTGCTTGTGAAAAAGGATTCAAAGAAGGACTTGATAGGGGAGTTCTCGCTGGATTCAAACTTGAAAATGTTTCTGTTGAACTATATGATGGTTCCTATCATGATGTTGACTCAAATGAAATGGCTTTCAAAATCGCAGCTAGTATGGCAGTACAGGATGCATGTAAAATGGCTCGCCCAGTAATCCTCGAACCTATGATGCAAGTTGAAGTAGTAACACCAGATAAATTCATGGGAGATGTAACAGGAAGTCTGTCTTCAAAGCGTGGACTTATTGAGGGAATGGAAGCTCGTGGTATGAACCAAGCAGTCAAAGCAGTTGTTCCATTATCTGAAATGTTTGGGTATATGACAATACTTCGTTCTATGACCGAAGGACGTGCAAGTTTCACTATGGAATTTATCCGTTATGATATCGTTCCACAAAATGTAGCAACTTCAATTATTGAAGCAAGGAAATAAAATTAAAATGCCCCGAGGCTTCGCCTCGGAGCATTTTAATTTCCAAAGTTATACAAACCCCCCCCACATAATTTATATATTTTATTTGCCTTTATATCTTATATATAATATAATAAATATATTAAAATTAAGGTCTCGAATTTCTTTTCATATGCAAAAAAATATTAAAAAAGTTTTCTCAGCCTCAATCATCACACTTCTCTTAGTGCAGATGGTTTATATTGCTGTAGAACCAAGTACAGTAATTGCAGCATCTAATTTGTCTGATAGTGCCGTTATTACTCTTAACGTCGATGCTGGTATTTCTATTACAAGTCCTGCAGATGCGACAATGTCTGCTATAGCTATAGGAACAAATACTTCCATCGGAACTGCTCAATGGACAGTTGTGACAAACAATACGATAGGATACAAGCTAGATGTGAAAGCATCTGCTTCTCCTGCTCTCGTAAGTGGAGTAAATTCATTTGCTGATTACACAGAGACATCTGCTGGTGTACCTGAGACATGGAGTGTCGCATCTTTAGCTAAAGAATTTGGTTACTCAGCATGGGGGACAAATACTGTAACTGGAACTTGGGGGGCAGCTGGAACTTGTGGTTCAGGTAGTACTATTCCTGCAATGAAATATGAAGGATTTGCAATAACAGATAGAACTATTGCTACAGCAGCAGTTCCTACAGCATATGCAGGAGTAGCAACAAATATCTGTTTTGCGGCCGAACAAAATGGTACATTTGCTCCATCTGGAACATATACTGCTACTATTACAGCGACAGCGACAACACTATAATTAATTATAATTAATACATATGAAAAAAAATACAAAAAAAATTATAACATCCTCAATACTCTCTCTACTGTTTATGCAAATGGTATATACTATTGCAGAGCCTATGGTTGTTACTGCAGCTACTGCTAGTGATGGTATGCTCGTCACACTCAATGTGACTTCAG
>JBBQGF010000003.1:0-39759 GCA_038322745.1 Minisyncoccia bacterium
GAGCAACCGTAAATGTCCCCGTAGCAGTTGCAACATTGTAATTTATATCAGCAGCTTTTGTTGCAGTAATTACACATGAACCTGTAGTTGTGTAAGTTAATGCTCCAGTACTTGAATTAACAGAACATCCTGCTCCTGCTGTTGTAACAGCATATGTTATTGCTCCAGTACCTGAACCTCCAGTAGCTGAAAGATTAGTAAATGAACCTCCGTTCGTGATACTTTGGCCTGCAAGAGATAAAATAGGTGATTGGTTTTTCTTACTTATAACAAAATTACCACAAGATCCACCAGTAAGATTATTGTAATTAGTTGTATTAGTAGGAGTAAAGTTTGTTGTGATAGCATAAGTACCAGCATTTATTGGAACTGTACTTGAACCATTGTATTTAACATTAGTTATTGTTCCAGGAGTTGAGGTACTTAGAATTACAACAATAGGAGAACCTGTATAAGTAGTAGGGGTATTATTAACTGAACAAGTTGGGGTTGTTTTTGTTAAATTAAAACATGACTTAACAACACCTCCTAAAGGGTCTCCGCCAAAAGATGTACTATTACATGTAGTATTACTAGATGAACTTATATAATTAAAAGAAGAAGTACAACCATAAGCAAGAGATGAACCAACTGAAATAGAACATGTTCCATTTTCATCTGCACATTTTGTATAACCAGATGGTCCAGTATTACATGCAACACCAACTGTTTTACTACTAGTACCAGAAACAGTAGCTTGAGTAGGAACTGACCAATTACATCCTGACATTATACAATCTTCATCTGTTTGATAACCATAACAAGCATAATTACTTGAACCACCAAAACATTGTGGGTTTGGAGAATAACAAGTTGCAGTATATGTTGTTGGTGCAGTTGGAGAAACACTAAAAGACCCACTTGTAGCCATACTTCCTGGAGTATAATCATTACCAGGAGATGTGATTAAACAATAGTTTGAATTAGTACTTGTCCAATTAACAGTAACAGATTGACCGACATTAATTGAAGAAGATGATAAAGTAAGATTAACTGTAGGTGTTGGTAAAGCAACAGGAACTGTAACGATGACTGTACCTGTCATATTTGTTGCACTTACTTGTGAAATATTTCCAGTAAAAAAAGCTAGAATGAAAACAAAGGAGATAAAGAATAATAATTTTTTAATTTTCATGTAAATAAAATTAATTAATAAAGATAATGTTTATTATACCATTAAAAATTAAATACATAAAATACCACCAAGCCAAAATTTGAATATTCTGGGGGGTTTGGTGGTATTTTAAAATTATCTTTCTATAATACTAGTAGTCATATCGTCTATTGAAACTATACCCATAGCTGTATCAGTTACTCCATCACTACTAAAACATGTTACTTCATAAGTAGTATCTCTTTTCAAAACAGGTGATGCATAAGTATGAGGTTCATTATTTACAGAAGAACCACAAACTCCATTTCCTTTAGTATCGCTCCATTTACATTCACAAGATGTAGCATTGGTTGAAGTCCAGTTTACTTTTACTTTTGAATTATATGGTCTAGGACCTATAGGATTAATTGTTAAAGTCACATTTGGACAAACATTATTTGAATAAGAATATATTTCTTCGAGAGCAAAAGTTCCTGACATAGTAGTACACCAAACTCCTGTAGGTGAAGGTGAAGGATTAGTACATGTACGTTTTATTTTACCTGTAGCCCCACATACTATTGAACGAGCAGGAACCCATGAATTCCAACCACCATTTGTTATCCCAGTTGGTGTACATGTTGGATAGTTTGTATTTCCATTTGTACAAATTCCTGAACAAGGAGCAATATTGTAATTTGTATCTGTTGATACAGTACATGTTGGACCTACTGATGTACATGCTGGATAGTTTGTATTTCCGTTTAAACAAGTCAAAGCACAATTCCAATCATTATTTGGACCAGTAGCATTATAATTTGTGTCAGTATTTGTAGTACATCCATATTTAGGAGCAGAACAATTTGTCACTGTTCCGCAAGACCAATTCCAGTTTGTTGTAGTATTTACTGGTGAATTAGAGTTTAGTACTCCTACTGCACAAGCAGGGACACCTACTGGTTCTATTAATTGAGGAGTCGAGCTACTACCGAGACCACAAGTATCAACTGGGGGTGATGATACAGTGATAGTTGTCCACAGTCCACAATTATTTCCTTCATTTGATTCTGCAATCAAACCAGTGCCTGCTGCTGAATCTTTATCTGCACAAACACGTCCATAATATGTACCAGGGTTTGTAAACTTGTAATCGATTGACTGAACGAAACTACCACCTGCAGGAATAGTATTCATTAATACTCTAGGTATATCATTGACCGGAACTCCATTAGAATTTAGTGACCATTGCATTAAATTAAAGAAGTTTGCTCCAGTTGCTGCTGTTCCTTGGTTTGTTATCGTTGAATTGAAAGTTGTATTTACTCCCATTGTTGCAGTAGTAGGTGAAACACTAGAAGCAGTAAGGTCAGGTTGACCATTAATAGAAACTAAAGTCCAAGAACTACAATTATTCCCTTCATTTATTCCTTCGTCGACAAGTCCAGTATTATCAAGAATAGAACTTTTATCTGCACATGCTCTTAGATAAAATTTATTTCCTGCATAACTACTTGAATTAATCATAATGGATTTAGAAGCAGTAGCTGAAGCTCCAGATGCAAGTGCTGTCATTTTTGTTACTGAAGTATAGTCATTTACATTTGTACTATTTAATATTGAGGCAAGTGGAGAAGCTGTTCCTTGGAATAGATTATAGAAATTTACTCCAGTTGCTGCTGTTCCTTGGTTTGTGATTGTTGATGAAAATGTTGTAGGGACTCCAATCTCAATACTTGTTGGGGCTGTTATTGAAGCGATGAGATCAGGAGTAAGAGATGCACATACAGATGGAGCATTTCCAGAAACTACTGAAGAAGATGATGATGAACCTGCTGAGTTAGAAGAAATGATAGTATAACTATGGCTTGATCCAGCAGTTAATCCTGTATGAGAATATGAAGTTCCTGCACCTGAATAGATAGTATTTGCTCCATCTTTTAATGTATAACTTGTCGCTCCTGTTGAAGCTGTCCATGAGATATTAATTGTTCCTGTTCCACAAGAACTTGGGGTAGCAGTGAGGTTTGTTGGGGTAAGAGGAACAGTAACATTTACTGCACATTTACTTCCATCCCAAGTTGTATTTGCAATACAAGATGCAGTTGATGTTGCATTAGCAAGTTCTACTCCATTGTGGTAAAGGTAGAAGATTCGATTTGGATAAGCAACGGTATAAGTTGTAGTACTTGTGTTAGCAGTTTTAACTGTAATATTTGTTGGAGTAGTAACTGCTGATGTGACTCCTGTTATTGGATTAGTTGTTGTCCAACTTAAGTTTGAAGTACAACTACTTGCACCTAATGCAATTGTACAGTTTGAAGCAGTGAGTGTGCCGGAAGGAGCAGGAGGAACAGTAACTGTCACTGTCTTACTAATAGTAGCAGAAACTGTAGCTTGAGTAGGAACTGACCAATTACATCCTGACATTATACAATCTTCATCTCCACCAGAATAACCATAACAAGTATAATTATTTGAACCACCACCATAACATTGTGAATTAGGAGCATAACAAGTTGCAGTATATGTTGTAGTTTGAGTAGGAGAAGTAGTAAATGAGCCACTAGTAGCCATACTTTCTGGAGTAAAGTCAGCAGTAGGAGATGTAATTATACAGTAGTTAGAATTAGTACTTCCCCAAGTCATCGTTACAGATTGACCTAAGTTAATAGAACTTGATGATGGAGTAAGATTAACTGTAGGTGTTGGTAAAGCAACAGGAACTGTAACGATGACTGTACCTGTCACATTTGCTGCACTTACTTGTGAAATATTTCCAGCAAAAAAAGCTAGAATAAAAACAAAGGAGATAAAGAATAGTAATTTTTTAATTTTCATGTAAATAAAATTAATTAATAAAGATAATGTTTATTATACCATAAATATTATAAACATATTGTAAAATTTATGTTTTATTATATGTTTGACTTTATAACAATGCTGTTATACCATAGAATATAGTATAAGCCTGTCCTCGAACCGGGTTTTTATTTTACCAAAATTCGGGTAAATCTCGTTTTTTAGTAATAAAATTTAATAGTTAATAAAACTAAATATATGTTAGACCTCAAAACAATGAAGTCTGCTTTAGAACAGCTTGAACAAGAGCGTAAAATTCCTCGAGAGAAGATTATTGACGCTATAGAACAAGCACTAGCCGCAGCATACAAGAAGGATTACGGGAAAAAGGGCCAAATTATTAGAAACAAAATTGATATCGAAACTGGAGTGATGGAATTCTATCAAATCAAAATTGTAGTTGATGATTCATTGGTTCGTATGACAAAAGAAGACGAAGAAGAAGAAATAGCTGAAGATGATGAACGTGTTCGTTTTAATGAAGAACATCATATTCTACTAGAAGATGCTAAAAAAATTAAAAATGGGGTAAAGATTGAAGACGAAATATCATTCCCTCTTGAAAATAAAGATGACTATGGGCGTATTGCTGCTCAAACTGCAAAGCAAGTAATTATTCAAAAAATTCGTGAAGCAGAACGTGGAGCTATAGTAGATGAGTACGGTAGTAAAGAAGGTGAAATCATAAATGGTACAGTTCAAAAAGTTGAACGTGGAATAGTTTATATAGATTTCAATCGTGCTACTGGAATAATCTTACCAGAAGAACAAATTCCTGGAGAATTCTACCGCCGTGGAGAGAGAATCAAAGCTTATTTATATTCTGTTGAGGAAACACCTCGTGGAGTAAATCTAAAACTTTCCCGTACTCATCCACAACTAATAGAAGGATTGTTTGGAATGGAAGCTCCTGAAATTGCAAGTGGTGTTGTTGAAATAAAAGCAATCGCACGTGAAGCAGGAAGTCGTTCAAAAATTGCTGTTTATTCTAATGATGAACATGTTGACCCAGTTGGTTCATGTGTCGGACAAAAAGGAGTCCGTGTTACAACAGTTATGAGTGAACTTAATGGTGAAAAAATAGATATTATTCCTTGGTCTGGAGACCCAGCAACTTATATCGCAAGTGCAATCTCCCCTGCAAATGTTCTAGATATCCAAGTACAAGACCAAGAGCATAAAGCAGTTGTTGAAGTTGCCGCAGACCAATTATCTTTAGCTATTGGTAAGGGTGGACAAAATGTCCGTCTCGCAGCCAAACTTACAGGATGGAGAATTGATATTAAAGGTATGGAAGCAAATGTTTCAAGTACAAGTGAACAAAATGAAGATGATATTTTAGATGGTGGAATTGTAGATGATGGAACAAATTAGTATTGTGTAGTTTCAAAATAAATCTTTTTTAATAAATATTTTTATTAAAAAAATTAAAGTGTATTAAAAATTATTATTAATTAATATAAAAAATAAATATATGAATCCATTTATTATTTTTGCTCTTGTTTCCTCTGTTGTTGCAATAGTTTACGGTTTATTTTTAATTAAAATTGTAATGAGCAAAGGTGCAGGAGATGAAAAAATGAAAGCAATAGCTGCTGCAATTCAGCAGGGTGCTAGTGCATATTTGAATCGTCAATATAAAACAATTGGTATTATTGCTGTTGTATTATTCTTTCTTATTGGTCTGATTCCAGCTCTGGGTTGGATGATGGCATTTGGTTTCCTTGTCGGTGCAGTATTATCAGCACTCGCAGGATACATAGGAATGAATGTTTCTGTTCGTGCTAATGTCCGTACAACAGAAGAAGCAAAGAAAGGATTAAAAGAAGCTTTGAGTCTCGCATTCAAAGGTGGAACTGTAACAGGATTACTCGTTGTAGGTCTCGCACTTCTTGGAGTAACTGTATTTTATCTTATTGCACAAGCAGTAGATCCATTAAATGCTGTTCGTCCACTTATAGGTTTATCATTTGGAGCAAGTTTGATTTCCATATTCGCTCGTCTTGGTGGTGGAATATTTACAAAAGCTGCAGATGTTGGGGCTGACCTTGTAGGGAAAGTTGAAGCTGGTATTCCAGAAGATGATCCTCGAAATCCAGCAGTTATAGCTGATAATGTTGGAGATAATGTTGGAGACTGTGCAGGTATGGCAGCTGACTTATTTGAGACATATGCTGTGACTTCCGTTGCAACTATGCTTCTCGGTTCACTTGTATTCTCTGGATTTAATAATGCGATTATTTATCCACTTGCTCTAGGCTCTGTTGCAATATTCTCTTCTATTATTGGTACATGGTTTGTAAAACTTGGAAAAAATAATAACATAATGGGAGCGCTCTATAAAGGTTTAATTGCTTCTGGAGTTCTTTCTGCTATAGCATTTTATCCAATCACAAAATGGTTAATGGAAGGACAAACTGTTTATACAGTAAACGCACTATATATGAGTGCATTAGTTGGAATCATTGTAACAGCTTTAATTGTTGTTATAACTGAATATTATACTTCTACAAAATATAGTCCTGTAAAATCTATTGCTGAAGCTTCAGTTTCTGGACATGGAACAAACGTCATCCAAGGATTAGCTGTTTCAATGAAATCAACAGCTCTTCCTTTGCTTACAATTGTTGCTGGAATACTAGCTTCATACCACTTTGGACAACTTTATGGAGTAGCAGTTGCTGCTATGTCTATGCTTTCTTTCACAGGTATTATCGTTGCTATTGATTCCTTTGGTCCTATTACTGACAACGCTGGTGGTATTGCTGAAATGGCAGGTCTTCCAGAATCTGTTCGCGATGTGACTGATCCACTTGATGCAGTTGGTAATACAACAAAAGCAGTAACAAAGGGTTACGCTATTGGTTCTGCAGGTCTCGCAGCAATTGTACTTTTTGCTTCATTTACTCAAGATTACAATGTCGCTGTAGCAGAATATGCAAATAAAATAGGAGCAGCAATTCCAGAAGCTCTTAAATTTGATTTAAGTAATCCTAAAGTTATTGCTGGTCTTCTTATTGGAGGGCTTTTACCTTACTTCTTTAGTGCATTATGCATGGAAGCAGTTGGTAAAGCTGCAGGAAAAGTTGTTGAAGAAGTTCGCAGACAATTCCGTGAAATCAAAGGAATCATGGATGGTACAGGTAAACCTGACTATGCAACTTGTGTAGATATAGTTACAACAGGTGCTATTAAGCAAATGATTGCTCCAGCACTTATCGCAGTTCTATCTCCAATCCTAGTTGGATTTATCCTTGGACCAGAAGCTCTAGGTGGACTTCTTGTTGGTTCTATAATTACAGGAATATTCCTAGCAATATCAATGACCTCCGGTGGTGGTGCATGGGACAATGCAAAAAAATATATTGAACTTGGAAACTTTGGTGGTAAAGGTAGTGATGCTCACAAAGCAGCAGTTACTGGTGATACAGTTGGTGACCCTTACAAAGACACAGCTGGTCCTGCTATTAACCCAATGATAAAGATATTAAATATCATTGCTCTCATCATCGTGCCATTACTTGTTTCATTTTGGTTTTAATAAAATAAAATTAATATGTAAAACTAAAATTACCCTAGACCTTCGGTCTAGGGTAATTTTAGTTTTACTAAATATTTAAACAAACTCAACTTTTGGAATTCTTCTTCTCATTAAAACAATTGCGATTATTATAAGAATAATTATTATCAGTGTTGGATGAATTGGTGCAAATATTACAGCCATTTCCCAAAGACTAATCCATCTAACATCAACTGAACCATTTACGGTTTCAATATTATCCATGAATTTGGTGTCAGTTTTATTTGCATTTGTTACATTGTTGCTAGCATTACTTATCATAGCATCAAAATTTTGGTGCTGAGATTGATAGTTTATATTTTCATCACTTAATTTTTTCTTCTGATACGTTTGTTGTTGAACAATAGAAGTTTCTTGATTACGAAGTGCAGTTAATATTGAGACTTCTTTTTCTAGAGAAATACTTGATCTAACAGATACTAGTTGTGAATTAATGCTTGTTAACTCTTTATTTATAGAGGTAACAATTTTGTTGTGATTATTTTCAAGTTCAGTTCTCTTTGCTATTAGACTATCTAGTGATTGATTTGCATCTATTATTTGTCCTTCTATTCCCTGTTTTTGCCCAAGTAAATTTTCTGATGAAATATCTTCCGTATAAAGTTTTTTATGAGTGATACTTTCTATCTCATCTCTAAATGCATCGAACTTACTCTTCGCAACCACAAAACGTACATGGCCATATTTATCTCCACTACTGAAACTATCAACTCTACCATCTGCTCCTTTAACGATATTTTTAATTTGTTTTGTTACATCAGAAACATCTCTTGTCTTGATGTCTGCGTTATAATAAGTTTTTAAGAATTCTCTAGTATCAGTTATTGAAGGGTTTTGTTCTTGATATCTGTAATTATCATTTGGATAAGGCATAGCAACATCATTATATGAACCAATTTCATTTAACCCCATAGATGGAACTATTGATTGAATACTACTTTTACCGCGATAACCGTTCAATGAAAAAGACATCATCAATACAACAATAAAAGCAACTAGAATAACAGCTAAAAATGCTAGTGACCATCTAAATTTACTACGAGATATTTTTATAACTTTTCTTCCAACTACTTCTGTTTGTTTATTTTCTTCCATAAATTAATTATATTTATTAGTAATAAATTAAAACCAAAACTAAACATTATAAACTTTGGATATTATACAACTTAATATCTTTTAAGCATATTCAATACAATTTTGACAAAAATCAGTTTGCCATATAAACTAGGCATAATATGAAAACAACAATAAAAAAATTAGAAAAAAGTGAGGTTGAAATAACAGGTATATTAGAAGTTATAGAATTTGAAAAATATGAAGAAAAAGCATTACTTCGAATTGGAGAAAGGATGGAATTGCCAGGATTCAGAAAAGGGAAAGCGCCAGCTGCTATCATAAAAGAAAATACACAAGAGATGATTCTATTGGAAGAGATGGCAGAACTTGCCCTATATGATGCATACCAAAACATATTAGACGAAAATAAAATAGATGCTATTGGTCGCCCACAGATTGCTATTACAAAAATAGCAAAAGGTTCTGATTTAGAATTTAAAATAGTTACAGCAGTATTACCTGAAATCAAATTGGGTGATTATAAAAATATTGCAGCTAAATATAATAAAGATTCCGAATATAAAAAAGAAATAGTTGTTGAAGAAAAAGATGTTGAAAAAGTTATTTTAGACTTACGTAAAATGAGAGCTGAGCAAGCAAGACCTGCTCATGAACATGTAGAAGGAGAAAATGAGGCAGAACATGCAGCATCTCATGCAGAAATACCAGAAAGTGAATATCCAGAATTCAACGATGAATTTGCAAAAACATTTGGAGAATTTGCAAATATTGAAGCCTTCAAAGAAAAAATTAAAAGTAATTTAAAAATTGAAAAAGAAACTGAACAAAAAGATAAATTGCGTTTAGCGATCATAGAAGACCTTGTGAAACAATCAGAGGCAGAAATCCCTGAAATATTAATTGAAAGTGAAACAGATAAAATACTTTATCGTTTACAAGCAGATATCACAAACATGGGATTTGAATTCAAAGATTATCTAACTCAAATAGGAAAAACAGAAGAAGGATTGAGAAGTGAGTGGCGTACTGATGCAGAGAAACGTGCGAAACTACAAATGATTATCCATACTATATCTGAAAAGGAAAACCTAAAAGCAACCGAAGAGGAAATAGCAAAAGATGTTTTAAACATTACTACTATGTATAAAGATGCTGATGTTGCACGTGCAAGAGCTTATGTGGAACAAATGCTAGAGAATGAAAAAGTTTTCACATTTCTTGAAAAACAATAGGATGCTTATAAAAACACCTCTTTACTGAGGTGTTTTTTCTTTATTTAAATATTAAGCACAAAATGCTATAATCAAATTGTTAATTTAAGTTTTGTAGGTCTATAAGTAAAAAGTATTCCCTGTAAGACAAAAAATCACAATTTATTATTATTAAATATATAAAATATTATGTTAATACCAACAGTTATAGAAAAGTCACAATTTGGAGAAAGAGCTTATGATATATACTCTCGCCTTCTAAATGAGAGAATAATTTTCCTAGGTGGAGGGATAGATGACCATGTAGCTAATTTAGTTATCGCTCAACTTCTTTATTTAGACCATACAGATTCCAAAAAAGATATTCATCTTTATATCAATTCACCTGGTGGTTCAGTTAGCGCAGGACTTGCTATAATTGATACAATGAATTTTATTAAAAGTGATGTCTCTACTATCTGTGTAGGAATCGCAGCATCTATGGGTGCACTTATTCTCTCCTCAGGCAAAAAAGGGAAACGTTTCACACTTGCGAACTCAGAAGTTATGATTCACCAAGTTATGGGTGGAACTGAGGGACAAGCCAGTGACATCGCTATCAATGCAAAACATATTCTTCGTACAAAAGACACTCTAAACAAAATTCTTGCAGGAAATACTGGCAAGAAAATGGAACAAGTTGAAAAAGACTCCGACCGCGACTATTGGATGACAAGTGATGAAGCCAAAAAGTATGGAATCATTGATGAGATAATTTCAAAACCAAAAATAAAATAGAATTTACCCCAAGGACAAGGTCCTTGGGGTAAATTTTTAATCCTAGACAAAACTCATATTTTAGAGTATTATACAAGTATCGAATTTTAAAAGTTTTTATTTACATGTTTGCCATTTAATGCAGTCACGACAACTATTTTATTTATGAACCTTACTAATCCCCTCCAATTCAGTTCTAAAACAATCATACTTGCTCGATATTAAACCCACAAAAAGTGGAGTTTCTACTGTGTTTTAAGGCGACATTAGTCGCTTATGAGTATAATAACAATAATAATCATATCTGTGTTGGCCCTAGTTGTAGGTGCTGGTATTGGATATTATTTGCGTCTCATTGTTTCTCTTGGTCAGAAAGGTTCTATGGAACTTGAAATCAAGAAAGTAATGTTAGCTGCAAAAGAAGACGCCCAAAAGGTCGTTGAAGAAGCAAAGAAAAAAGGTGAAGCTCATCTTATTGAGGTCAATAAAGAAACAAAAGTCAAAGAAGAAGAGTGGAAACATACTGAAAATCGTCTAATCAAAAAAGATGAACTTCTTGATGCTCGCCAAACTGAAATTGACCGTGAAGTAGAAAAGATAAAGCTTAAAATTGAAGAGGTAAAGAAAATAAAAGAAAGAGTTGATGGAATGGAATCTGAAAAAGAAAAAGAACTCGAAAAAGTTGCTCAACTTTCTACTAATGATGCAAAAGAAATATTATTTAAAGATATTGAAGAAAAATATGAAGAAGATTTACTTGTTCGTATGCAAAAAATGGAAACTTCAAATTCTGAAAAGTTAGACCGTCGTGCAAAAGATATTTTAGCTGCCAGTATTAACCGTCTAGCATCATCAACAGCATCAGAAATGATGACAACATCAGTAAATATACCTAATGATGAAATTAAAGGTAAAATAATCGGTAAAGAAGGTAGGAACATACGTGCATTTGAAAAAGCTTCTGGAGTAGAACTAATAATAGATGAAACACCAGGTGCTATTGTTATATCCTCATTTGATCCTGTCCGCAGACAAGTTGCTCGTTTAGCACTTGAAAATCTTATCTTGGATGGCAGAATTCAACCAGCTAAAATAGAAGAAGTTGTAGCAAAAGCTCAAGAAGATATAAATAAAATAATAAAAGATAAGGGAGACCAGGCTGTATATGAATGTGGAATATTCAATCTTGACCCACGTATTACTGCTATTGTGGGACGTTTATATTTCCGTACTTCTTATGGTCAGAATGTTCTCCAGCACTCAATAGAAATGGCTCATATATCTGGTATGTTAGCTGAAGAGCTTGGTGCTGACGTTCAGGTAGCTAAAGCTGGTGCACTTGTACATGATATAGGTAAAGCACTCGACCATGAAGTTCAAGGTACACACATAGATATAGGTATCAGAATACTTCAGAAATTCAAAGCAGATCCTAGAATTATAACAGCAATGAAGAGTCACCATGATGATACACCACATGAATCAATAGAATCAGTCATTGTTCAAACAGCTGACCATATCTCAGGAGGTCGCCCAGGAGCAAGAAGAGACAGTGTGGAGAATTATATTAAGAGACTTCAAGAGTTAGAAGCACTAGCAACAAGCTTTGAGGGAGTAGAAAAGTCTTATGCCCTATCAGCAGGACGTGAAATACGTATATTCGTTACTCCTGAGAAAGTTGGAGATGTAGCAGCAAAAGAAATGGCTCGTGATATCGCAAAGAAGATTGAACAAGAGCTCACTTATCCAGGTGAAATCAGAGTTACAGTAATAAGAGAAAATAGAATTATAGAATACGCAAGATAATTTTATAACAACTTAGAAAAAAATACTGGAATTTTTAGCGAAAGCATAAAATTCCAGTATTTTTTATAATACAAACAGTATTTATGTCAATAGTTTAAAACACTTGCACTTAAAATCGCTTGGTATATAATGTTATTACTCCTATTTATTAGGGATCGTTTGCAAACGGTCGAATATTATTCAACTAGCACTCTCATTTTTTTTGAAAGAAAACTTTGAGACACTAAATTAAATGAATAAACAAGCATTAGTAGAATTAGTTCACGAGAAAATTGGTGGTACAAAAGTACAAGCCGAAGAAGTAGTGAACGCAATGTTTGATGCTATCGTTGCTACTTTGAAAAAAGGCGGTGAAGTATCAATTGCAGGAATCGGAATCTTTTCAACAAAGGCTCGCGCAGCTCGTATGGCTCGCAACCCAAAAACTGGAGAGCAAGTAAAAGTTGCTGCAACAACTGTTCCAAAGTTTAGAGCAGCAAAAGCTCTTAAAGACGCTGTTAAATAATATTTAAATTGTTTTCACAATTTCAATAATATAAAGAAAAAACCACTCTATTCTATCTATGAGTGGTTTTTCTATTTCTAAAATATTTAATACAAATTATTTAATCATTCCAACAAAAGCAAGGCGAGCATAGAAATAACTCCAATCATTATTATTCCCAATTGAATAGATGAGTGTTTAATTTCTTTTGTTTTATGTAACTCCGGAATTAAATCAGCGACTGCTATATATATAAATCCCCCTGCTGCAATTGGAACAAATATAATAATAGAATTATCGAGAATATTTCCAAAAGCATAAACAAAAAATAAGCCTAGAACAGAAGCTAAGCCAGAATAAAAGTTAAACCAAAGAGCTTTTTTATTTGTATAACCAGAATGTATTAAAACTGCAAAATCCCCTATTTCTTGAGGAATTTCATGTAAAATAACTGCAACTGTTGTAGCTATCCCAATAGGAATACTTACCAAAAAACTGGCTCCAATTATAATTCCGTCTATAAAATTATGAAAACCATCAGTAAATAAGACTAATTTACCTACTGGGTGTATATGATTACTTTCCTTATCCTCTCCATGATGGTGCCAATGAATAAATTTTTCTAATATGAAAAAAATAATAATACCAATGATTATTAATACACCAATAATATTAGTGTTTAATCCGCTTCTGAAAGCCTCTGGAATCATATGAATGAATGCATCTCCAAGAAGCGCTCCTATCGCTAAACTAATAAAAAAATTTATATATTTCTTTAATGAATCTTCTTTAAATAATAATGAGAAGACTCCAACAAAAGATACTAAACTTACTATAATAACTGCCCCGAACCCATATAAATAATTTATTAACATAATTAATTACAAACTCTACAAACTCCGAATAGTTCAAGTGAATGTTCTTTTATTTTTCTAAATTTCGACGATTTATTAACAATTTTTTTTAATAAAGATTCTATTTCAAAACTTTCTTTGAAATCCTCAATCATTCCGCATTTAGTACATATAATATGGTGATGATGATCATTGTTTAATTCAAAATAAGCAGAATCTTTTCTTAAATCAATTTTTTTTAAAATTTCAGCTTTTTCAAAAGATGATAATGTTCTATAAACTGTTGCTTCGTTTATATCTTTTATTTTTTTTTCTTTCAATAATTTTGTATATATTTCATTAGCAGTGAGTGGCAATTTATTCTTATAGAATATCTCCAATATAGCCATTCTTGCTGGAGTATTTTTGTACCCCTTTTCTTTCAATACATTACTCATATCAAATAAATAATTTTTAATATTCTCCATGAAGTAAGACTATCATAAATGCAAGTGACTTGCAAATAGATTTGAAATTAAATACGATTGTATTAAATAGAAAATATGTTAAGATAGATAGATTGTAATTTAATTAATTCAATATCGGGGTGTAGTATATCGGTAGTATCCGTGTTTTGGGAACACGAGGGCCGGGTTCGATTCCCGGCACCCCGACTACAAAGAAAAATACCACTAATTAATTAGTGGTATTTTTCTTTATTGTCGGGGTGAACAAGTGAACTACTTCACTTGTATCCGGGAATCGAAAGACTTTTCAATGTTTTGGTTACAAAACCTGAAAAGTACCTGACGATGTAATCGTCGATAAGCGTACTCGCGGTTCCGGCATGGGAATCGAAAGTCTTTTGCTTATGTTTTAAAATAAATATTTTAAAACATAAGCAAAAGGGATACTGTCCTCGTAGAGGAAGATATCCCGGGGCCATCTGTATGAATTGTATCCGGGAATCTAAAACTTATTAATTAACAACTCTAATACTAAAAGAAGAGTTACAACTAGAAGATGAACCATTTTTTATTATAGGGTTACTACTTATATTTAATTGTGTTGATCCTTGCTTAATTGCTTTCATTATCGTACTTTTTCCACTTACAGAAGACAAAGACACAATAGTTTGATCATCAATACTCCAAGTTACTGGATTAAAATTACCATCAAAAAAATCAGATGATGCCAATTGAATAGTCTGACCAATTTTCAAATCTTTTATAGATGAAAAATTTTTGGGTTGATCTAGTGTATAACATAGACCTTCTGCTATTGCATTTTTTGATCTTGAGGAATATGAATTATCTTTTCCTCCAGTAATAATATCATTAAGAGGCCCAATACATTTACTATTGTAAACAGTATTATCACTAAAACTCTTAGAATTATTATAATTACATGTCATACTTTTATTATTCCATTCTGGTATTTGGCTTGTTAAATATGTAAATTTTACTAAACAAAAATTATCTTTATAACCTAAAATTTCACGATAAGCCTTATAATATGTTTTAGATCCTTCTATAAAAGGATTTTCATTTGGATCAAGAATATTTATATTTTCTATTGCTAAAGAACAACTTTTAAATTGCTCTTCAATACAATCAATAGATTTTTGGTCTGACTCACTTGATCCAGGAATGGTTGTTGTTCCGCAATCAATCGGTCCATTTTTTGCTGCTACTTTATTTGTCACAATTGGAACTGTATTCGATGGTGTAGGTGTAGATATTATAGGATTTAGTGTTGTATTTACAACTGTATTTTGATTTTGTATTGGTTGATTTACTGTTTCTATTTTTGGTTCAATCGGGGCTTGTGTTGTATTTTGAGTTTCTGTTATTTCATCTATCTTTGTTTCATTTCCTCCAATATAATTTTTAATTATTGGTAATGTAGCTAAATCATTTCTAAAATAATAACCAGAAGTTCCACCTGCTAGGATAAATAAAATTACAACAATTGGTATTATTTTTTTCCCTGAATTAATTTGTTTTATTTCTTTAGGTAAAGTTGAGTATGATGGAGAAGGATTAGCTAAAGAAATATCAGTATTCATACTATTAAAACACTCTTCTATATCCCCTAATGTCCAACCACTAGAAAGTAAATCACTAATTATCTTTTCTTTAGTTGCACCTTTTTGTAACGATTCCCTAGTAAAGTCTATTAATTGTTGATTTATCATATTATTTTTATTATATCATATTATATGATTACCATTTGAAATATAATCTTAAATCTGCTAGTATATATCTACTGCGGGATTAGTTTATCGGTAAAATAACAGTTTTCCAAACTGTGGTGAAGGGTTCGACTCCCTTATCCCGCACAAATTAAGCTATCATAATATAATATTTTCTAATACCTTTACCCTGGCTTTTCTACTTTCTATATCCATATACACAACTAGCAAATCAAACTGCCAAGGTGTATTCCCTATTCTTTTATGAATAAGATAAGTTTGAACAGTTTTAGCAAGTCGTTTTAATTTCCAAGGATGCATATTTTCTTCGGGCCTTCCAGTACTATTATCAGTTAAATTCTTATCACTTGTTTCATATGAAACAAAATTTAGTGAAGTAATGCTTTTTGATTTAACTTCAACAAAATATAATTTTTCGTTTTTTTTAGCTATTATATCTATTTCTCCCCATTTTTTAGTATAATTTCTTTCTAAAATAGAATAACCGTGCTTAATAAGGTAATTACAAGCTATATCTTCACCTAATTCACCTATTTTTTGAGAATTTGAAGTAAATATTTTCATAATACATACATGTTACATGTGTAACAATTCTAAAAGTGTTTCACGTGAAACACTTTTAGAATATAATAGACAATTAAACTCACTATAATACCACATAATTAAAAATAGCTATAAATACAAGGCTTTATTTGCATTAACATACACTGTGTCTCTCATTTTCATATCAATATTAATTGTCTTTTATGAACAATACACACAGAGTTATCCACATATATCTTAATTTTCAAAGGTTTTTGTTGTGGATAAAGGACCAATAAGAGTCATATATGTTGATATTTATAAAAGACAATTGGTTAATTATTTTCAAGTTGTAATTCGTGTCAAGATATTAGAATATATTATAAATAGAATAATTATTAATATTTATATAATTAATATATAAATATTAATCTAATTGTTTTTATACTTTTTTGTGCGGGGTAGGAGAATCGGACTCCTGTCTCATCCTTGGCAAGGACGTGTTCTACCACTAAACCAACCCCGCATATTTAATTACTCTTGCAATTATAGATGTTTTTAGTAAAAATTGCAATATATATTATATCCTTTATGTACATATATTATTTACTAAAATCTAAATATAATATACAATGATAATGTCGCAAATACATTTATTTGCACTCATAGTGAAATGGATATCACGACAGTCTTCGGAACTGTTATTGGGGGTTCGAATCCCTCTGGGTGCACAAACGACAATAGAAGGAGAGCAAGCAAAGTAATTATATGTCTTATTTATGAACTTGAAAGGATTTTCTTTATCAAAAATAGAAAATCATCCGCTTAAGTAATTGAGAAAGTTATATTTACTGCTATTAATGTTTCTCGCGAAACAAATGATAAATAACTCAAAAATACCAGAATACGTTACACGTGTAACAGAAACACTCGAAAAAGCAGGTTTTGAGGCTTTTCTTGTTGGTGGAGGTGTTCGTGATCTTCTTATGAGTAAAGAGCCAAAAGATTGGGATATCACAACTAATGCTAAACCGGAACAAATAATATCTTTGTTTGAAAAAACAGTTTATGAAAATAACTTTGGAACGGTAGCTGTTTGTATTCCTAAATCTTCCATATCAAGCACTGAAGATGTTACACATGAAACAGAATATTTCATTTTAGAGGTTACTCCATATAGAACCGAGGCTAAATATAGTGATTACAGGCATCCAGATGAAGTAAAATTTAGTGATAACATTCAAGATGATTTAAAAAGACGAGATTTTACAATTAATGCTTTGGCATATAATCAAAATAAAGGACAAATAATAGACCTTTATAAAGGACAAGAAGATATAAAGGACAAAGTTATCCGTGCTGTTGGTAACCCTAATGACAGATTCCAAGAAGATGCGTTACGTATGCTTCGTGCTATTCGTTTCTCTACGCAGCTCGATTTTGCTGTTTCATATGAAACACTACAATCAATATCTGACAATAATGCCTTAATTAAAAACATATCATTTGAAAGAATTCGTGATGAATTCACAAAAATCATTATGTCAGACAATCCAGTTGCTGGAATAGGACTATTACAAAAACTTGGTTTGCTTAAATCTATAATTCCTGAACTAGAAGAGGGAATTGGTTGTATTCAAGGTGGGGCTCATATATATGATGTTTGGGAACATTTACTTCATGCTCTTGACCACTCAGCTAAAAAAGGTTGGTCTTTGGAAATCCGTCTTTCAGCTCTATTTCACGATATAGGAAAACCCCGCTCTCGTAGAAAAGGAATTAAAAAAGAATATACTTTTTATGGCCATGAGGTCATTGGAGCTAGAATGACCAAGATAATCATGGAGAGATTGAAATATCCAAAGAAAACCCAAGAACTAGTCTTGAGTTTCACGAGAAACCATATGTTCTTCTCAGATACAGAGAAAATAACACTTTCGGCTGTCAGACGTATAGTCGCTAGTGTTGGTAAGGAAAATATCTGGGAACTTATGAAAGTCCGTGAGTGCGACAGGGTAGGCATGAAAAAGGTTGAAGCTCCTATTCGTTTGCGTAAATACCACGCTATGATAGAAGAGGTGTTACACGACCCAATATCTGTAGGCCAACTTGCAATAGATGGGGAATATATGATTAACGCATTAGAAATGAAACCTGGACCAAGAATGGGATGGATACTACATGCACTCCTTGAAGAAATATTGGATGACCCAAGTAAAAACACTAGAGAACACTTAAAAGGATTAATACAATCTTTAGAGATGCTTGGTGACATAGAACTAAAAACGTTAGGGGAAAGAGGGAAAGAAAAAAAAGAGGAAAAGGAGGAAGAAGAAGTTGCTAAATTACATAAAAAACACGGAGTTTAAATACCATAGAAGATACTGCTTCTATGGTATTTATTTTAATAAACGAATTTAATATAAAAAAATACCAACAAGTACAAGTATCTGAGGGGATTTCACTAACCAAAAAATGGGTAAAAAAGCGCAGTAATTAGAAAACTAAGCAAAAAAATGAATTACTAGTATCAATTAAGTTCATATATACGATACTACTTATATTATAAATACGTCAATTGATTTAAATATTATCTTAAATTTAAATATCTATCATAATTGGGCAATGGTCTGAGCCGATATAATCCGAGAGGGTTGTAAACTTTTTAATTTTTTTAATAAAAGATTTATTTATGAAAAAGTAATCTATTCGCCATCCAACATTACGCTCTCTTGCACGAGTTTTCTGGTCCCAGTAAGTGTAAACATCTTTCTTGCCTGGATAAAAATATCGAAATATATCTACCCAATCGTTTAATATCAATTTATCAATCCATGCTCTTTCGATTGGAAGAAAACCTGTATTTTCGGCATTTGCTTTTGGTCTAGCCAAATCAATTTCAGTATGAGCAGTATTTACATCTCCACAGAAAATTACATTGTGTCCTTCTTTTTTTAATTTATTTATAAATTTTAAAAAAACATCATAAAATTCTAATTTATATTCAAGTCTATCTGGGCCACTGCCACCATTAGGGAAGTATCCATTAATAAGAACAAAATCTTTATAATAAGCTAATACAAGCCTACCTTCATCATCAAAATCTTTAATACCAATTCCATATTCAACTTTTTCTGGTTCTTTTTTGGAATAAATAGCAACACCACTATAACCTTTTCTTTTTTTAGAATATGAAAAATAAGAATAATAACCTTTTAAATTTCGAGTTGCTTCATCCAACTGGTCTGGTTCACATTTGGTTTCTTGAAAACAAACAATATCAGGGTTATTAAAAGCAAACAGGGGAGTAAAATACCCTTGCTTGGCTGTCGCCCTTAAACCATTAGTATTCCAGCTTATTATTTTCATTTTTTATTTTACTTTTTTAAAAAGAGTTTCAACTAAAGCTAATTCACTAGGTCTTTCAACGAATTCAATATTTTGCTTAACTGAAATTAATTTATCACTAAAAATATTTTTTATTTCATTTTTATCAAAAAAATGATAATGTACTCCATGCTTTTCAAATTCTCCATCTTCTGATGATTTAGGATGAAATTCTAAAAAATTTTGTGTTTCTTTAGAAAAAGAGATATTTAAATAAAATCCACCCACTTTTAATACTCGATTAATTTGGTATATATATTTTTCCCAATCTTCTTTATAAAGATGATCAAGTAAACCCATATCACAAACACCATCAAAACTATTGTCTTCAAATGAAATATCAAGAGCATCTCCCTCAATAAATCTTAATCTACCCTCTAATCCCCAATCTTTAATATCAAGATTAACTTTATCTACAATATTTTTTTCAAAATCAATTCCAATAACTTTATAACCTGACTCAGCTAACATTTTTGCAAAAAGTCCACGCCCTGAACCAATATCTAAAATAATTGAATCTTTAGCTAAGTTCTCCATAAAGTTCTTCCCTCTATTCTTAAAGGGGAGGTGAGTCCAAATATCACTCCCTGTCTTGTATGCTGTCTTGAAAAAGAATTTGTGTTCTGTATAATCCATATTATTATTATAACTTTTTATTTATCAGAATGGAACTTCTTATGTACGTCACGAAGTTGCTTGTCTGTAACATGAGTATATATTTGTGTAGTAGCAATATTGGCATGACCAAGCATCATTTGTACAGAGCGGATATCAGCACCATTTGAAAGTAAATCCGTTGCAAAAGAGTGACGAATGACGTGAGGTGTTACTTTTTTAGAAATTCCAGCTTTTATTGCATAGTATTTTACTATTCTCTCAATGGAACGGGGTGTTAATCTATTACTTTTACTACTATTTCTTGAATATTGAACAAACATTGGTTCATCTAAGTCCTTTCTATTTTTTAAATATCCTCTTATAGCGTTTTTAGCGGAGTCTGATAAAAATACTACTCGTACTTTTTCTCCTTTACCACGAATTGAAAATTCATCTTTTGATAAATCTAAATCTCTATTAAGAGAGCAAAGTTCAGAAAGACGAAGTCCTGTGGAGAAAAATAGTTCAAGAATAGCTTTATCTCTTAAAATCTTTGACTGTGCAAATAAAGATACATCTTTTTCGTTAATATTAGTAATTGGGGCATTCAAAAGTCTTCCTAGTTCATCTCCAGAAATTAAATCAAGTGAGCGTTCTTTTATTTTAGCTAGTTCTATTCGATCAGGTGGTAGGGAAGTGATAGAGCGTTTCATGAGATATTTTAAAAATGAACGTAGAGCAATGAGATGATAGTTTTGAGTATTCTTTTTTAAAGTTCCAGATTGTTGCCCTTTAGCCTTTACTCCGGGTTGACGATTTAAATAAAGTCGGAATTCACGAATTTTATCATCTGATATTTCTTTTGGTTCACTTATTTTAGAAAATTCAAAAAAACGACTTAAATAATGGTCATAATTATTTACAGTTTTAAGACTATTTCCTTTCTCTATTTCAACATGCTCAAGAAATTCTCTTTTAAGTTGATCTAGTTGTGTTGCCATACATATATTATACACTTTGTGTGTAAGTGTCGCAAAATAATTGTCTAAATCAATAAAATTATTAAGCTTATATATAAATCCCTTAGTTTAATGTCTCCCTTGCATTTATCTATAATATATGCTAATATATGCGAATCATGTTAACAACAAAGAAAAAGCAAAATATTATAAAGAAGAACCAGCTTCATGATAAAGACACTGGAAGTCCTGAAGTACAGATAGCTATTATCAGTAAAAGGATAGAAGAATTAGCTGGTCACCTAAAAGAACACAAAAAGGACAACCATTCACGCCGAGGATTAATAAAAATGGTAGCAGATCGCAGAACACACCTTAAATATCTAGAAAAAACAGACAAAGCTCGTCACGAAATAGAAGTTAAAAAAATTAAAGCTTAACAAAAAACTCTCTCGACTTTAGTCGAGAGAGTTTTTTGTTAAGTAGCAATAAATAATAAAAGTTAGTATTATTAAAAGATACACTATATATAGTGTACGAAGTTGGTCGATAAAATTTTATACAAATAAGTTAATACAATATATGTCGAGTTTTTAAATATAATTAAACGACATAATTTTAATAAAAAAATGAATATAATAAAACACAAAGAACAGAGAGTTGGAGTATTTATAGACACATCAAATCTATATCACTCAGCTAAAAATTTATACAAAAGAAAAGTAAATTTCGGAGCAGTTTTAAAAGATGCAGTTGCGGGACGTAAACTCGTTCGAGCAATAGCATATTTAATAACTGCAGAAGGAGGAGAGGAGCAAGGATTTTTTGATGCATTACACAAACAAGGGATTGAAACTAAAATAAAAGATTTACAAGTTTTTGCTGGTGGTGCAAAGAAAGGTGACTGGGATATTGGAATGGCTGTTGATGCGATGAAGATGGCATCGCGTCTTGATGCTGTTGTTCTTGTAACAGGGGATGGGGACTTTGTTCCATTAGTAGAATACATGCAAACAATGACACAAGTTGAAGTCATATCATTCGGTAAATCTGCTAGTATGAGACTAAAAGAACAGGCAGATGATTTTCTTGATTTATCTGAAAATCCAAGAAAGTATTTACTGAATTAAAATATTATTTAAAATAAAGTCCTCACTACTTTTCAAAGTCAGTGAGAATTTTATTTTAATATATTCAAGTATATAAAGTTTACGAATAGTTGTCATTTTATGAATTAAATATAATTAATATTTATAAATTATATTTAATTTTATTAGTCTTCCTAAAATGAGAGGTTTCTGTTAGACTAGAAATATTAACAATTATTAATATCTAATCTCTGGACAGATAGAGTTGAAGCCCTAAATATAGGTTTCAAAACTAGAGTCTGGAGACTAGACATATAAATTATGCAAAGTAAAGAATACGAAGTAGAGATAGGTGGTAAAAAAATTATCGCTATGTTTTCTGATTTAGCAGATCAAGCAAATGGTTCAGTTATTTTAAAAAGCGAAGGAACGGTTGTCATGGCAACTGCAGTTATCTCAAAAGATGGAGCAAAGAATATGGGGTTTTTTAATCTAACAGTTGAGTATTTGGAAAAGTTTTATGCTGCAGGAAAAATCCTCGGTGGTCAATATAATAAAAGAGAGGGAAGACCAAGTGACCAAGCCATACTGGCGGCTCGTATGATTGACCGTACCATACGTCCACTTTTTGACCAACACATAAAAAATGCAGTTCAGGTTATAGTGACAGTTATTGCGATAGGTGATACTGATCCAAAAACTCTTGGAATCAATGCTGTATCAATTGCACTTCATATGTCAGACATTCCTTGGAATGGACCAGTGGGCGCTATTCATATTAGTCGCACAAAAGAGAATCAGGATATAAAAGTAAATCATTATATAGCAGCAGAAGATGAAGCTGTTTATGAAATTGATTTACTTGTTTGCGGAAAAGACAAAACAATAAACATGATAGAGGCAATGTCTTTTGAGTTAGGAGAGGAGGAGATGGGTAAATGTTTTGATATAGCTTCTGTTGAGATTTCAAAATGGGAAGATTTCCAAAAGAAATTATATAGTGAGTTCGGAAAAACAAAACTATCATTTCCAAAACAACAAATAGCAAGTGATGATATCGCTCTGTTTGATGAAAAAATAAAACCAATGCTCGAAGAAAAACTTTTCAGTAATGAGAGTAAAAAAGTTTCACGAGATGCTGAAACATTGTGGAAAGAAATATTAGAAGAGAAATATAAGGATGCAGAGAGTGATATTGAAAAAGATATTGCTGAAGATTATTTACATCACTATCTTGATGGTGCGTTTCACAGTGCAGCTCTCGTTAAAGGTATTCGTGCAGACGGAAGAGATCTCGATGAAATAAGAAAACTTTATGCAAAAGCTGGTGGAATATCAGAAATACTACATGGTTCCGGAATATTTTACCGTGGTGAAACACATGTGATGTCTTTTCTAGCACTTGGTGGACCAGAAGATATGCTAACAGTGCAAGCAATGGAATCAGAATCTAAAAAGCGTTTCATGCATCACTACAATTTTCCTCCATATTCTGGAGGTGAAACAGGGCGTGTTGGTGGAATAAATCGTAGAGAAATGGGACATGGATTTCTAGCAGAAAAAGCTCTAACTCCAGTAATACCTAGTAAAATAGATTTTCCATATACTATTCGAGTTGTTTCAGAATCAACAGCTTCAAACGGTTCTACTTCTCAAGCTTCAATATGTGCGATGACAATAGCATTAATGGATGGTGGTGTGCCAATAAAAACACCAGTTGCAGGTATTTCTATCGGACTAATGTCTGATGAAATGGACAACAGTAAATATGTTTTACTCTCGGATATTCAAGGACCCGAGGACCATTACGGTGATATGGATTTCAAAGTTGCAGGAACCAAAGATGGAATTACAGCAATTCAATTAGATGTAAAAGTAGCTGGAGTACCTATCGTAGTTTTGAAAGAAGCTTTAGCTCGTGCAAAAACAGCCCGTCTAAAAATATTAGAAACAATCATATCTGAAATACCTCAACCACGAACAAGTATTTCTCCAAGAGCTCCAATGATTTTGACTGTCAAAATAAAGAAGGATCAAATAGGAATGGTTATCGGTCCTAATGGAAAAAATATAAATGCAATCCGTGAAAAAACTGGAACAGAAATAACAATTGAAGAAGATGGAACAGTATTCGTAACTGGTAAAAATGGAGGAGCAGAAGAAGCAGTAAAAATAATAGAATCAATGACTCATGAGTATAAAGTAGGTGATACAGCAGAAGGAACAATTGTTAAACTTATGGAATTTGGAGCCTTTGTTAATATAGGTGGAGATACAGAAGGACTTGTTCACATATCTGAGATAGCACCATTCCGAGTAGAAAAAGTATCTGATATTGTTAAAGAGGGAGATAGGGTCCCAGTAAAAATAATAAAAGTTGATGAAAGAGGAAGACTTAATTTCTCTATTAAAGAAGCCAATAAAGATTTTTTCAAACCAAAAGTTTAATTAAATAAATATTTTTAAAAAATAAAGATTCCTTAATTCATATTATTATATTATAATTAATAATAGATAAGATAATTAAATTTATCTCTCAAAAAAATGGATGAAAATGATAAAAAATTAAATAGTAAAACAAATTTGAAAACTCTCAGAACTTATATGTCTGATATGGCTGACACTGTTCGTTCAAATGATATTTCTGTTATTAAAGTTGCTCTCGCAGAACAGAATAAGCATGAGCGTGAAGATTTGTACAGAAAAGTAGAGGGCTCTAGTTCAAAAAAGGCTTTTTGGATTATTGGTGGAATTATTTTGATTGGTGCTGCAATTTATGGTTCATATTTTATTTTTAAACAAAAAGCAAAAAATGATGCACCTCAACCTATGCAGAAAATTGAATCAATTATTTCCTATGATGAAATTACAAATGTTGATTTAACTGGTGCTGAAAATCTAAACGATAAATTAATTTCTATTAAAAAAGAAATTATTAAATCAAATAAAAATGGATTAATAAAATATATTCCTATCACAAAAGAAACAATGGGGGTAAAAGAAAAAGTTTTAGTAAGTAAACTTTTTTCCCTAATGGAAACTACAGCTCCTTCATCGTTAGTTCGTTCATTGTCTGATTCATATATGATGGGTGTTTATATAAAAAATCCTAGTGCAAGTATTGAAACTGATGATGGAAAACCAAATTTGTTTATGATACTAGAAACAAATGATTACGACTTCTCTTATGCGGGAATGCTAGAATGGGAAAAAACAATTGCCGGTGATATGTTTAATTTATTTGAATTTAAAACAAATGATAATAAAACTGAATTAGGGAAAAAACAGTTCAAGGATATTATAATAGATAACAAAGATGCACGTGTTCTTTATTCTGAAGATAACAAACCATTACTTTATTATATATTTACAAATAAAAGTAAAATTATTATCACAGATAGCCAAGATGCAATTAGGGAAATATTAGGGAGATTAATTATAAAAAACATAAAACCATTGTAAGATTGCCATTTATCAAATTCATGATAAAATAAATATAGTCCCATTAAAGATTATAATTTTACAATAACGGGATTATATAAATAAAATTAGTTGAATATTATTAGATAAATTAATTAAGATAGACCTGTTCAAAGTAGAAGGGCTATCTCAAGTGAGATGGAAAAATATAAAGCAAAACTAGAAGAAGAAAAGAATTTATTAATTGAAGAATTAAAATCACTTGGTAAAATAGATACTGAAACTGGTGATTGGGAAGCTACTCCAGAGGGAGAAGAGTTCGTTCAAGAAGTTCAGGATGAGGCTGATATGTCAGAGAGAGCAGAAGACTATGAGGAGAAATCTATGAAACTTGCAGCATTGGAATCTAGACTAAATGATGTTAATCATGCGTTAACTCTTATTGGAACAGATGAATTTGGTATTTGTGAAGTATGTAAAATTAAGATAGAGGAAGAACGTCTAGAAGCTAACCCAAGTGCTAGAACATGTGAAGTTTGTATGGAAAAAGTTATCTAATAAAATGCCCAAAATTTAATTTTGGGCATTTTAAATTCTTATGTCATTTTCAAGAATATATTCAGCTCAAACACATCTTTTAAAAGGAAAGATAGTTACAATAGAAGTAGATATAACAAAGAATACTTTGCATTCATTTACTCTTGTTGGATTACCAGATAAAGCAGTTGATGAATCAAAAGATAGAATGAGCTCTGCTTTAAAAAACTCAGGATTTAATTCCCCTAAAAATCAAAATCAAAAAATAGTTATTTCTTTATCACCAGCTGATATTAAAAAAGAGGGACCTTATTTTGATTTAGCTATTGCTCTTGCCTATTTACTTTCAGCCGAAGAAATAAATTTTGATCCAACTGGTAAATTATTTCTGGGTGAATTATCACTTAATGGAGAACTCAGACCCATAAAAGGAGTTTTACCATTAACAGAAGTAGCTCAAAAACTTGGATATAAAGAAATTTTTCTTCCATATGAAAATAGAGAGGAAGCAGCATTAATAGATGGAATAACTATATATGGAGCAAAAACTTTGAGAGAAGTAATAGACCATGTTCATCAAATAAGATATGACAAAAATGGAAAACCATTAGAACCAGAAAGGTCTAAAATATTACCGCAACCAAAAACTGAAATAACAATTTCTAATACAGATGAGGGAATAGATTTTTCAGATGTAAAAGGACAAGAAAGTGCAAAAAGGGGATTAGAAATTGCAGCTGCTGGTGGACATAACATAGCGATGTCAGGACCACCAGGAACTGGCAAGACAATGTTGGCAAAAGTTTTTTCAAATATATTACCTGAATTAAGTAGGGAAGATATTTTAGAAATTACTGGTATCCATTCAATAGTCTTGTCACTCGAAGACGGACTTGTAACAAGAGCCCCATTTCGTTCACCACACCATACAGCTAGTTACGTTTCGATGATAGGTGGTGGAGCTAATCCAAAACCTGGAGAAGTTACACTTGCACATAGAGGAGTTTTGTTTATGGATGAATTTCCTGAGTTTGAAAAAAGAGTTCTTGAATCACTTCGTCAACCACTCGAAGATAATATTGTTTCTATTTCTCGAGCAAAGGGTTCGGCTATTTTTCCATCAAACTTTTTATTAGTTGCGGCTATGAATCCATGTCCATGTGGGAATAAAGGGAGTAAACAAAAAGAATGTATCTGCAAACCATTTGATTTGGATAGATACAAGAGAAAGCTTTCAGGACCAATTATGGACCGTATAGATATTTGGGTAAATGTTATGAATGTAGATTATGATAAATTATCAAATGATATACCAAGTGGAGAAAATACAAAAATAATAAGAGCACGAGTTAAAATAGCTAGAGATATACAAAATAAGAGATTTAAAAATGGTACAAGAAAAATAACATTAAATAGTGAGATGAATGTTAAAGATTTAGGAATATATGCACCACTAACATTGGAAATAAAAAATCTCTTAAACCAAAGTGCTGAACGACTACAACTCTCAGCACGTGCCTATCATCGCACAATCAAACTTGCCCGCACTATCGCAGACTTAGAAGGAAAAGATAATATTGAAACACAACACATATTGGAAGCATTACAATATAGACCGAGAGAAAATTAGCTATCAATTCGAAAAGAAAGGCAGTTTGGCAAAGCCAAACCGCCTTTCTTGATTTTTATTTCATTATTATTAATTATCTAACTCCTGGGTTGATTGTTGAACCATTACTCTTTTCAATTTGAAAATGTAGATGTGATCCCGTAGAACGTCCGGTATTACCCATCGCTCCTATTAGTTCCCCTTTAGAAACTTCATCACCAATTGAAACTTTTACTTTTGATAAGTGAGCATATCTAGTAAATAGCCCATTCTCATGTTCTATTATTATATAATTCCCATATTTTCCACCACAACTTATACGACCCTCAACACAAGAACCTATAACTTCAACTATTTTACCCTCAGCAGCAGCAACTATTGCTGTGCCTCGAACATTTCCAATATCTACACCAGCGTGGAATGACCCTTTTCTTGAACCGTAAGGTGAAGTAACTGGACCTAAAGCAGGCCTAATAAAATAACCAGATTCCATTTTAACCCCTGAATCATGTGTAAGAGTTTTCTTTATTCCAGAAGGTTTTGAAGCCACAACAACTACTGTTTTTATAATACCGTTAGGTATTATAAGTATTTCACCTTGTTTTAAAGAAGAAGACCTAGTTACATCATTGTAAATCATAACTTCATCCACATCGGCATCATATTTTGCGGCTATTTTATCTAAAGTATCACCTTTTTTTATAATATGTTTAACTCCGGTGACAGGAAGAATGCTTAATTTTTGTCCTTCTTTCAAAACTTTTGATTTTAGATTATTTTCCCAAATAATTGTATTCATAGATAAACCATATGTGTCTGCAATTTCAGACAATGTATCTCCTTTTTGGACTTCATAGGTTATTATTTCTCCAGTTGTCTCAGTTTCGGATCCAGTAGCACCGCTAAGGTTTTCAAAAGGAAGTAGGGCATCTCCTTCTGAGGCAAAAGTCATGGAGTTATTTTTAACATTTTTAGCATTTGATTCAATTGTATTGGTCTCCAATAATTGCATACTCTGTAAATTAAAATCTGAATTATCATTATCTGGATTTTCAGCTGCTTGAGTATCTTGTCCTAATATATTTACTACTAAATCCCCAAAAACACTAAAAGCGCTTGCATTCGCTACTGAAGGTGCTCCAATAATAAGAGAGATTAGTATAAAAAAAGAATAAATCTTAATGATATAAGACTTGGTAAATATAGATATTTTCATCTTGTGGTTTTCTTGCTTGTACAATTCACCATTAGAATCTTTTGTTTTGAGTTTAATAAGCCTAATTAAATATTACAACACATTACCCCAGAACTGGAACTACAGTACGACCGCAAAAGCGAGAGCTGTAATCATAAGTAATAGAATTGTAACTGTTACGATTCGTTCAGAAATGCTTAAAAAATAAGCTTTTTTATCTCCCAGTATTAAGGAATCTTCCATAAAAAGACCCTATATATAAGGGTAGCCTATAGGTAAAGTATAGTCAACTGGTTTATACACAGAAGAAAAATTATAACACGTAATCTCAATTTGACAACTTTTATACCCAAGTGGTATAATTATGGTATGAAAACAGAAAAAAAATCTCCAGATAGTCTTTATGGAGAGGACAAAGAACAAATAGAATACGATAGATTACAACAGAAGAAAGCAGATGATCTGACAGCTAAAATTGATAATGAGTTTAATAAAAGAAATGGTAATTTGACACAAAAAGAACCATTACATAGAAAAAAGATTGAAGAAAATAGTACCGTGGATGAAATAGCCGAGATATTAAAAAATAATACAATTGATCAGATTGTAATCGCAGGTGAAAAAATCAATCTCCCAGAATCTAAAGAAAAATTACAAGGTCTGAAACCTGATTTAGACGCATATACTGCACTTTACTTATTAAATAACTATAATAAAAAATCATTAGAGGATACTTACGGAAAATACTCAAAAACATCTATTGTTAAAAAAGATGGTACTAGTGAGGATTTTCATGGAGATAAAAATATATCTGAAAAATTAATAGAGAGAGATGAAAGCTTTATTAATAAATATAAAAATGATGACAAAGAAAGTATTAGAGTTTTTGTAGATACAGGGGGAGAATGGCTTAAAGTTGAAAAAGAAGGAGAGACAACAACTATTTATATTGACCATCATGGTGAAGGGAAAAGATTACCAACATCAGGAACTAAAATGATGATGGAAATTATGGAAAAAGCAGGTATTTTAAAAGAGGTTCCCTTATGGCTACACAAATTTACTGAATTTGTTAATGATATAGATAATTTATCTTATCTAGAAAAGGAGAAAAATGGCAAAAAAATATTCAATGAAAGTTATTTTAGAAATGAGTGGCCGAACTCTATGAATGCTTTAGCAGAAAAACAAATACCTTTTGAAACTTTTCTAGAATTATGTGAGTCAGGAAAAATAAAAGATCCAAGCAAATCATTTACAGAAGATGATTTAAATGGGGAGTTAGGTAATTATAAAATTGGAGAAAATACAATAAAAGATTTATGTAGAATTCAGAGAGAAGAAGTTAATAATACTCTAATAGGAATAAAGAATTCAATAGACCACAACACAGAAAATGGGCTTCATCTAGAAACAAAAGAATTAGGTAAAATAATATATCATGATTATTTTAAAATAAAAGGTAAATCTAATATAATTCTTGATCATTTAGCTATGAAAGCTACTGTAGCTAAGGGTTTCAATACTTATATTTCATGGAATGAAAATAAAAAATATAAAAGATTTTTTATAAATTCAGTGGAATCAAAAAGCTTAGACGAGATAACAAAAAGATTAAATGCAGTAGATCCGGGGTGTGCACTAGAGATAAGGGGAAGTTTTATCTTTGGTAAAATAAATAATTTAACAGAGGAACAATTTTTAAACATTATTAGTCCAGACATTTTAAAAAATGTAAAACCAAAAATTGATAAAAAAAATAAAACAATAAATACATCTGAAACTAACAAAAAAGATGAAAAAACTCCAGAAGTAATTACAGACGGGGAATTCAATAATTTTGTTGATAGTAATTTAGTTGATGAAAAAATAATAAAAGATATTGCCGAAAAACATAAAAATCAAAAACCTTTATCTACAAGGGAGGAAGCTATTTTTAATAACAACATACAAAAAGTAGAAAAAATATTATTAGAGAAAAAAGATTTGGAAAATAAAGTAGTAAAAGAAGAAAAATCAGATACAATAACTACTGACACAGAAACAGAGAGTGTAATAGTAAAAAATGAAACTTTAGAAGAAAAAAAAGTTATTGAAAAAACTCAAGAATCAAAAGTTGAAAAAAATTTAGAAATAGCTAGAGAAAGATATTTTTCAGAATATACAAAATGTAAAAAAGAAGCTGATAAGCAAAATCTAATAACAAGAACAAAAAATAAAATATTGAATATTTTTCGAAGTAAAGAAAACCAAAAAGAAACTAAATTAGAAGATTTTTTTACTGAGGAATTGAATGAGCAAAAAAAAGAATATGATAAAGCTAGAATAGAAAAGGGTAATGAGATGTATTCTATTAAAAAAGCTGAGCTAGAAAAATCTGGGCTAACGGGAAAAGATTTAGATACAGCTTTAACAAAATACAAAGCAACAGAAATTCTTTCAAAAATAATAATAGAGGAAAAACAAAAACTATTAGATATAAGAGCAGAGAGTGCTCCTGTCAAAATAGCTCTATGGAAGAAAATGTTGGATGGCTATATGAAGATAAAGCCTAGATGGAAAAGGGTTGCATTAAGTACTGCACTTTTTACTGCAGCAGCAGGAGCAGGAATAGTAACAGGTGGAATGTTTGCTGGTTATGGACTTGCAACAATGGCAGGAATGAAGTTTGGATATAGTATGGCGATAGGTGCTTTTGCTGGACATTCAGCCAAAGGAATCGATTGGGCGAAGAGCGGTGCAGATGAGAGATTTAAAAAAGAACAGAATGAAAATAAATTAAAGCTACAAGAACAATTTTCTAAAAATGAAATTAGTATTGAAAAGTACGAAGAAGGAATAGTTTCACTTGAGTTAGCAGAAAAGAAACGTGCTCGAAATCGTACTTTATTAAAAGCAGGTGTTGGTATCGCAATCGCTGGAACTGCAGGATTTATGGCATATGATGCTATGGGTCATGGTATATCACATGCTGCTGTTGATGCTACTAGCGGACCTGCAGTACCACATTTTATTTCACATGGAACTGTCGAAGCAACTGCCGATCATGGTCAAGGTGCTATTTCAACAATCAAAGAACTTCAACATAATTTAAAAGTTGAATATGGAAATAATATAGAAAATGCTCCTGCTAGTGTGAAACATATTTTAAATACTGATGCTCATAAACTAGCACAAGAATACGGCATGTATAAACCGGGTCAAGATGCAGAAAGTGTATTAATAAAATCTGGTGAGAAATTTACTGTTGATGGAAATGGAAATGTAAAATTTGAAAACACTCTTCTTGAAAAAGGAAGTGATTTAAAAGGAAGTGCAACATACGAAGGTAGAATGGTTGATACAGATCATTCAGGGATGAAAACTGGTGGAAATCTTAATCAAGATACTTTAAATCAAAAAGTACTTCCCAATGAAAGCATGCAGGACTCACTAAATAATAATGTTTCACCTTCTGAAATAAATGGTGAAACTATTATTAGTGGAGACAACACAACAGGAGTAAACCAAGACTTAATAAATAATGAGGTATTACCTGATGGTGTTAATCAAGATATTATAAATAATAATGTTTCACCTGAAGGAATATCGACTGATCCAGGAAACTTCATTGATAACGTAGACAATTTAAAACATTTAGATTTTCAAAATCCAGACCATGTTATATCATTAACAGATAATAATGCTTCTCTTAAGATGCAATTCCACTATGATCCAGATGGTAATGTTGATGGAGTTGACGTAGGTGGAAACACTTACAACTCAGGAGAAAATCCATATGTACTTGCTTCAGAAATACAGAAGCTAGATAATCACACACAACTAGATGCGGATATAGATATATTTAAAATGACCTCAGAAGCTAGATTTCTAGATAAGATACCACAAGATACATATGAGTATAAATACTTATTACATGAGGTAGTAGGAAAACAAAAAGATATAATTGAAAATTATGGAAACGTACTTAATCCTGATAAATTAGTTGGTGATGCAGCAGAAACAGTAAGTCATGTTAAAAATGCAGTCGAAATTACATCTGAACAATTAAAATTATTGAATGACGAAAACATCCATCATTTATTTCCAGGTGAGAATGGAATGAAAATTTGGGAAAATATAAAAAATAATCCAGTTCGTACTTCTATAGATATAAAAGTAACTGATGTAGCAAAAAATTATACTGATTTTATTTCTCAGATACATAAAATTCATAATGTAACAGGACTCTCTCCAGATATAAATGAGTCAAATGGTGAATACATAATACGTGCTACAAAGTATTTAGCAGAGAAGGGAAGATTAAATGAGATTAAATTATAAATAATTAAAAAAATATATGTTCAATGAAATAAATAAAAACATAGTAGTTACATTGGGAATAAATATGTTACCAGTAGAAAATCAAAAAGAAGCAATGGAACGTCTCGGGGCAATTGTTTATCAAGAAGTAATGCTACGAGCATTAGATATTTTGACCGAGGAAGATAAAGATGCATTTGAAAAAATAATTGAAAAAGATTCAAACCCTGAAACATTGTTTGGATTTCTATCAGAAAAAATTCCCAATCTAGATGAAATTGTAAGAGAGGAAGCAGAAAATCTCAGAAAAGAAAGTTCAGATATTATGAGTGAGATTGGTAAATAATAAATATTATAAAATAGCCTCAAATGGGGCTATTTTTATATTTATGTTAAAATGAATCGATGCAGTATCTTGAAACATTAAATGAAAAACAAAAAGAGGCAGTCCTTTATACAGACGGGCCTCTTTTGATTGTAGCTGGAGCTGGTGCTGGTAAAACAAAAACAATAACTCACCGAATAATACATTTAATACACAAAGGGATAAATCCATCTTCAATATTAGCTGTGACTTTCACAAATAAAGCTGCTAAAGAAATGAAAGATAGGGTGATGAAATTATTAGAGGAGAAAGAACATGGTCTTGAGTTTCCACTATCAAACTCAAACATTCCTTTTGTTTCTACTTTTCATTCACTTGGTGTTCATATTATAAAAGAAAATGCTCACCTCATAGGTTTAACAAAACACTTCTCTATAATAGATGAGAGTGATGCCATTTCAATAATAAAAGAAGTTATGAGGGAGCATGATATCGATCCTAAACTACATGAGCCTCGTAAAATTAAAAGTATTATTTCTAAATCAAAAGGAGATTTTATAAACCTAGATACATTTAGGAGGAATGTTTCTAGCAGTATTCAGAGTATTGTTGCTACAGTTTGGGCAGGATATGAATCAAAATTAAAAAAAGAAAAAGCCCTCGATTTTGATGACCTTCTTCTTGAATCAGTTCTAATTTTACGGAAATTTCCAGAAGTAAAAAATAAATATTTAAATAAATGGGAATATGTTCACATAGATGAATACCAGGATACAAATGAAGTTCAATATGAAATGACAAAACTTCTCGTTGGTGAAAAACAAAACATCTGTGTTGTTGGAGATACTGATCAAAATATTTACAGTTGGAGAGGCGCCAACATAAAAAACATGCTTCATTTTGAAAAAGATTATCCAAATACAAAAATAGTAATGCTTGAGCAAAACTATCGTTCAACTAGGAATATCATAGAAGCTGCAAATACTGTAATTGAAAAAAATCAGTACAGAGTACCAAAAACTTTATTCACTAAAAATGTAGAGGGAGAACAAATAGTAGTTTGCGAAGCATATGATGAAGTTTGTGAAGCAGAATTTGTAGCACAAGAAATAGATAAATTATTAGTGGATAATAAACCAGAAAATGTAGCTGTTCTTTACCGTGCAAATTTCCAGTCGAGAATATTAGAAGAGGCATTACTTGGTAAAGGAATTCCATATCAAGTTCTTGGAACAAAATTCTTTGACCGTCGTGAAATCAAAGACATCATCTCATATATCAAAGCGAGTTTAAATAAAGAAAGTCTAACAGATATAAAAAGAATAATAAATACTCCTACTCGTGGTATAGGAAAGGTTACAATAACAAAACTTTTTTCTGGACAATTTACCGACTTACCAGCAACTATGCAAACAAAAATTAATAAATTTTATTCCTTACTTGATGATATAAAAAATTATTCAGAAACAAATAAACCATCAGAGGTTGTTAAATATATAATAGAAAAAAGTGGGTTAGAAGAAGAGTTGTCCCATGGAACAAATGAAGATATGGAGAAGTTAGAAAACATGAAAGAACTTGTGACCCTGTGTATGAAGTATGACGTAATGGAAACTGATGGTATAGATAAATTACTTGAAGATGCATCACTTGCTTCTGATCAAGATACTTTAATGCATAAAGGTAGCGGAGTTAGACTTATGACAGTTCATGCTTCAAAAGGATTAGAATTTAAATATGTTTTTATTACAGGCCTTGAGCAAGACCTCTTCCCTCATTCACGCGTAGGAAATACATCAAAAGATGCAAAAGAAGAAGAGAGAAGACTTTTTTATGTAGCTCTAACTAGAGCTGAGAAAAAATTATTCCTGACATATGCCACATTGCGTACTATTTTTGGAATGAAACAAGTAAATAGCCCAAGTGAATTCATTTATGATATACCAGCTCATTTAACAGAATTCACACAAGCAAGCTCTAGAAGTGGAGAAAAAATAGTATATTTATAAAACATTGTCCATATCCGATATGGACTGTATAATAAATAATATATGACTAGATTAACAAAATTTACCCCAGGAGAATTTTTCCATATATACAATAGAGGTACTAATAAAATGGAAATTTTTAGTGATAATTTTGATCGTGAAAGATTTCAAAATTTACTTTATCTTGTGAATAGTAAACAAACAGTAAAATATTCTGATTTAGAATCAAAAAAATTTAATTCAGAAATGGTATGGTTATTAGAAAGAGGGGAAACACTTGTTAATATTGGAGCATATTCACTTATGCCTAATCATTTTCATTTACTAATACAATCTAAAAATGAAAAAGATACAGCCATATTTATAAAAAGGCTTTTAATAAGTCATTCAAAGTATTTCAATAAAAAATATGACCGATCTGGATCTTTGTTTCAAGGAAAATCTAAATCACAACACATAACAAATGATAGATATTTGAAATATATATTTTCTTATATACATTTAAATATTATTAAATTAATACAAAAAGATTGGAAAGAGACTGGAATCAGTGATATAAATATAGCACTTGAGTATTTATCAAAATATAAATACTCAAGTTATTTAGACTTTTCAGAAATAGAAAGAATCGAATCAAAAATACTCGAGAAGACAGCATTTCCGAACTATTATTTATCTTCTGATTCTTTTAAAAAAGAAATCTTTGAATGGTTAAACTATAATACAAATGAAAAAATATAAAAAAAATATAGATACAGGACTTAAACCTATTAAATATAGAAAGGGAAGTGATTTGTCCATATCGGATATGGACAAAAAGAAAGAATACGGTATAAATATACAGCATAGGGCTAAGAAATCTATGGGGCAAAATTTTCTCAAATCTCAATCTGCATTAAACAAGATGTGTGAGGCAGGAGAGGTTAAAAATACTGATATAGTGGTTGAAATAGGTCCAGGTAAGGGTGCTTTAACTGAAAAACTACTAGAAAAAGCCTTAAAAGTCATAGCAGTAGAGAAAGACCGTGATTTGATAGATATTTTGACTGAAAAATTTAAAAAAGAAATAAAGAGTGGAAAACTTCTCGTTTTAAATGAAGATATTATGTTTTTTAACCCTAATAAACAAGGGCTATATGAGGGTGGCTACAAAATAATAGCCAATATACCCTATAATATTACTGGTTCTATTATTAGAAAGTTCTTATCTGAAGTAGAAAGACCAAATACTATGACTATTTTGGTCCAATACGAAGTTGCAAAACGTATTTGTGTTAATACAACCTCTTTAAATATAAAAGGGTTAATTCCCACACCGGGTGTGGAAATTAGTGAAAAGGAAAGTATTTTATCACTTAGTGTGAAGGCTTATGGAACACCTAAATACATAATGAAGGTTAATAAACGTTTTTTTTCACCAAGTCCAAAGGTTGATTCAGCTATTATATCTATAAATAACATCTCAAATAAATTTTTTAAAGATAAAAATAATGAAAACTCCTTTTTTACACTTATGAAAGCTGGTTTTGCGCACAAACGCAAGGTTTTACGCAAGAATCTAGAGGAAATTGAAGGTGGAGTAGAAATAATAGATAAAATATTTAATGAACTGAATATTAATCCAAAAACTAGGGCTGAAGATATATCTTTTGATAAATGGTTGTCTATTAGTGAAAAACTTGGGTAATCAAATTAAGTATTTTTAAATACAAATAAATTTTAAAAATATCGAGTAATCAATTTTTTAATTTATCACTGTGGATTTATAATTAATAATATTTTTTACAAATATAAATTATTATTTACATAATCTTATGGCATTTTTTATATTTAAGTAGTATAATATTTAAATAAAATGAAGAGAGAATATTTACCTAGTAAATTATTTATGTTTGTTGTTGCTTTTATTATATTAATACTAGCGGTAGTTTTTGGTATTACAAAATTAGTTTCCTATTTTAAAAATAAAAGTAGTAATAATGCAAAAGCCCCAAAAGCCGTTATTATACAAGACTTAGTTCAAAAAGATGCTAACAATAACGGAATAGCAGATTGGGAAGAATACCTATGGGGACTTGACCCAAATAAAAATGGTCCTGAAAATAAAGAATTTATTTTAGCCAAAAAGAAAACACTATTACAAAACGAAGACGGAACAACAAATGATAGTAATGAAAAGATTACAGAAAATGAGTCGATTTCTAGACAGTTTTTTGCGACTATTATATCACTACAACAAACAGGAGAACTAAACCCTGAGTCTATAAAATCTGTTTCTGATTCTTTTGGAAAAAATGTTGAGAGTATTGAGATAACTGATATTTATAACAATAGTATGATGACTATTGTAAATGATGGAACTCTAGCTAAAACAAATTACGAAAATGCGTTGACAAAACTTGTAATTAAATATCAAGATGCAGACATAGGTAATGAATTGAACTTTATTATCCAAGGATTAAACAATAAAGACTTTGCTGCTTTATATGCAGCTAAAAGTATAGCAGAAGCATATCAATCATTCGGGAGGGAATTCATTAAAATACCAACTCCTAGGTCTCTGATTCAAACTCATTTAAGTGCAGCAAATAATTACGAAAAAGTAGGTCAAACAATAACAGGTCTAACTCAAGTCTTATCTGACCCTATAGTTGGTATGAGAGCAATCCAAAATTACAAAAAATACAGTGATGTACTAGGAAATGACCTTGATAAAATTTCATTATTTTTGCAATAAATAACAATAAGGTGGTATAATAAAAATATTAATTATGAAAAAACAAACTACTAAAAAAATAATTTCTTTTTTTATTATTTTTATTTTAATAGTGTCTGTATTTCAAAATATCCCAAGTGTAAATGCTGCGAATGAGAGCAGCATTGGGAATCTTTATTCTAATCCAAACCAGAGCAATAAATTCTCATATAAATTTAAAATTAAAGATGTTGTTAATTCAACAATGCTTACAAATGTAGTTGGTTGTACGGGGATAGTAAATAGAGTATCAGCTTGGATGTTAAAATTTGTTCAGTCTCCATTTAAAATGGCAAAAGCTGCTGAAGAAGAATTTCAAAGAACAAAAGCTCAACTAGTAGAAGCTTGTAAAACCGTTAAAGCTGCTGAAGAAGGAGGTGCTCAAAGTATTCCAGTAATTGGAGGATTAGCACCAGCAGTTGATACAGCATTATCAAAAATCGAAGCTTGTAAATCAGATGGTACCGTAAAAGATGATAAGGCTATTAAAGAAGCAATTGATGCTAAAACTGCAACAACTGCCAGAGATTTCAAGGAACAATGTTTTGATGGAATAGCAATAACTCTCGCCAAAAATCAATTAACGGCCCTGACTCGTAGTGCTATGAATTGGGTAAATTCTGGATATGGTGGTAATCCATTCTTTGTTCAAAATATGCAAAATTTGACCAATAAAATAGAGAGGAATGTAATCGAAACAGGAATAGATGTACTCTTAAATCCTGGCAACGAAAATCCGTATGCTAGAGATTTTGCTAAATCAACAATTTATACAAAAGGAATAGTATCTAGCTCTGCTGGATTTCTCGGTGGACTCTCGTCAAGCTTAGAAAATTTCGTTACTGACCCACAATCATATTATACAGACGAACAACTCCAGGGTGCCCAAAACACAGAAACAGCATTGCAAAAAGCAAGGAGAATGAATGATGCATTTGCAAGAGATTTCTCTCTTGGGGGGTGGAATGGGTGGCTCGCTTTAACACAAAAAGAAAACAACAATCCACTAGGTTTCAATATGGTTGCAAATCAATATTTAGCTGAAATGCAAGCAAATAAAGTAAGTGAACAAAAAAGTGAATTAGCTCAAAATAATGGATTTATGAGTCAGAAAGAATGTAT
>JBBQGF010000004.1:0-39351 GCA_038322745.1 Minisyncoccia bacterium
CGGCGGAATCATCTATTTTTTTATTTATTTCTTTTTTATTCTTCCTCGCATCGTTTACACTCTTGCCGTCATTACCTCGAGCAAAAACTGAGGTCATAAATTCTTTTTGAAAATATACAGGGAGGTCAAGCTCTGTTTCTATATTTCTTTTAAACTCTTCAATACTTCCCATAATCTTGTTTGGCTTACCTGATAAATCGTTTGATTCACCGAGAACAATAGCCGAGATTTCTTCTTCTCCACAAATATTATGGATAACATCTATTAGCTCTAAATTATTTAGAATTATCTTATAAGGAAAAGCTAAATTCCCCTTCTCGTCTGATATAGCTAAACCTACTCTTTTTGCCCCATAATCTATTCCAAGTAATCTCATGTATATAGAATATCATAATTGTATTAAAATGTTATTTTTGATATTATTTACTATATGGAATTATTAAACAAAAATGTTGCATTATTAATTTTAGTTTTAGTTTTCTGGGTATTACCTTGGAAAGGTTATTCTATTTGGACAGCATCTCGTCTAGGAGACAAACGCTGGTTTATAGCACTACTTGTATTTAATACCTTCGGTATATTAGATATATTCTATATATTCTATATTGCAAAGAGAACTCCTCGAGATTTTCTAAGAGCATTTAAAACAAAACTCTAATCTATATAATAAAAACATCCATCAAAATTCAATTTTGATGGATGTTTTTATTATATGTATAAAATTACAGAAAAACTATAAAACTTGAAAAAAAGGTTAAAATAAGGTAATGTTGTAGGCGTAGGTTAAATAAAGACGGAGGTGTGGCTGAGAGGTTGAAGGCACTTGTCTTGAAAACAAGAGACCGTTTACGCGGTCCGTGAGTTCGAATCTCACCGCCTCCGCAAATACAAAAATGAGTCCAACTTTAGGTTGGACCATTTTTGTTTGCGGAGGCGAGCAAAGTATCTTTATACTTTACGAGTGAGATTCGAAGATCCTGAACTTAATTTTTAAAATTTAATGATTTTAAAAATTGTGAAGGGTGTACAGAATCTGTAAGATTCTAAACATGTACTCATGGTCTCACCGCCTACGCAATAAAAAACCAAAAGTGGTTTTGTGTGTGAAAAAGAGAAATCACTGTCTTACTACCCATAAATACTATTTATAGGTTTATGATTTTGGTATAATAAAATAATGAAACTAATAGAATCAATATCAAAAGATTTAAGTGCTGAAAAAATTAATAATCTTCGACATTCAATTGGTTGGTGTAATAAAAGAAGTGATGAAAAATGGAAAGAAATTTTAAATAAATCTTCTTTTGTTTATAGTGTTTATGATAAAGATGAAATGATTGGTCTTGGTAGAATAGTTGAAGATGGGGTTATGTGTATGTTGTATGATATTACTGTCCATAAAGATTATCAGGGTAAAGGAATAGGTAAAATGATAATGAATAATTTATTGAATTGGACCAAAGATAAAAATTTTAGTTCAATTAGCTTATTCGCTTGGCCTGAAAATAAAGACTTTTTAATTCCCTTTTATCAAAAATTTGGGTTTGAATTATATGACACAGGAATGAGGTTAAAGAAATAATATCTAATATCTTCATTTTTCTTATTCAAAAACATAATAAATGTTATAATATAAATATGATTGAAAAAATATTTAATCCTATTATAAATTTTATTAAACCTAAAAATCTCCCAAAATCTTTAAGCCAGTATATTCTTATATTAACTGGTTGTATTGCAATTGCTGTTTCAGTAATTATTTACATCTTGGCACTTACATTACTAAAACCATATGTTATAAACAAAGTAATTCCAAATATTGTTAATAAAATTCCGGCAGGAGAAGAAATAACTATTAGCAAATTGGGTCTTTCAACAAAAAATAATGTTCCTTTTACTGTTGACTTAAATGACATATTTCCAAATAAAAAATCAACAAAATTAATTAATTTAAATAATTCCAAAATTTTCGTTGACCCAACTGTATCAGAAGTCTCCATAAATAATATCCAAGAATTAAAATACCCCGTATATATGACAAAGGATTTCATTTATACAAATAATGAAAATGGAAAAATAGAAGTGTTAAAGATATCACAAATGAAACTCGATGACAAACCTTTAATACTAAGTAAAGATAAAGAGATAGAAATACAAAATACAGTACGTGGTGTTTTCTTCTTACCGTTACTAATGATGTCATTTTTCAGCGCGATAATGATTTTTATCATTATCTTGATTATATTTATATTCAATTCCCTTCTGGCTACAATTATCACACTTACAGTTAGAAAAATACAAAAAAAGAATGAAACATTTAGTGAAATATTTAAAATCAATTTGTCCTCTAGTGGTTGGGGATTATTAATTAAAATTATTTTTATAGCACTTTCTATTTCTTTTAATTATATTATTGTGATTGTAATGATAATTAGAACACTATTATATTTAGATAAGAAAAATGAACAAGCAATAGAAAATTTAACAACAACTATTTAACTTAATTAAAGAATATTTATATGGCAAAATATGATTCAAAAACTAAAGAAGATAAGTGTATTTTTTGTGAAATAGTAGCAAATAATATTCCAGCATCTATTTTCTGGGAAGACAGTGAATTTATGGCTTTTCTCTCAATAGACCCAAATACAGAAGGGTTTTCTTGTGTTATACCAAAAAATCATTTTGATAGTGATGTACTCAAAATACCTGACGATACTCTCAGTAGATTAGTTATTGCTTCAAAAAAAGTAGCAAATATATTAGAAAATTATTTTAAAGATGTAGGGAGAGTAGGATTAATAATGGAGGGTATGGGAATAAATCATGCCCATATAAAACTAGTTCCAATGCATGGAACAGAAAGTTTAAAAAATGGTGATTGGTATCAATCGATAAACAATGAAAGTATCTGGTTTCCAAAATATGAAGGGTATATCTCATCTGCAGGTGGACCAATGGCAGATTTCTCAAAACTTAAAGAATTATCTCAAAACTTAAAAAACTCTCAGATTAAATAATCTGAGAGTTTTTTAATATACAATTATTTTTTTATATTACGAGTAGTTTTAAAAATAGCGGTGAGAGAAATGATACCCCAAATAATTTGTAGTGCGAATGCTGACCAAGATTTTTGATGAAAAACATCAATACCAACACCAATAGCTCCTAATAAATTTAGTAACTGATAGTATTTACTATGTGCGTCGATTTTCTTGTGTGAAATCAAATAATAAGCAAGTACTACCATCATCATACCTGACCACCCCGCTATTTGTATAAGTATTTCCATATCATAAATATACCACATATTTAATTATATAAAAAAATATTAATTTTTACCAAAAATTCTAGAAAAAAAATTTCTAATTCTACTCCAAAAACTATTGGTATTTTTAACTTTATTAATATCATTATTTATCTCTTTATCATTTGATTTAGAAGTTATGTTATTAGTTGTTCCATTTGTTTCAGATATTTCCCCTTTTATGGATGGAGCTAGAGCAGGAACAGAAGATGGTTGATTGGCGTTTTCACTATTAACAGCATAAACATTAGTAAAAATTCCAAAAACTGTGAACATTATAAATAAAAATATTGTGGACTTATTTATCATAAAAATTTAATTAAATAGTAATAATAATATTTTGATTATAAAATCAAAATATATATTTGCATTATACGACAAAAACAACAAAAAGGTAAAATTAATTATTAAAATTTTCAACTATACAGATAAAAATGCCTTTATAATAAATTAATTAAATGGAGTATAATAATGATATGAATAAAATATACGAGCAATCATTAAAATTACATAAAAAACATGGAGGTAAATTAGGAGTTAATAGTAAGGTTTCTTTAAAAACAAAGCAAGATTTATCCTTAGCTTATACTCCAGGAGTTGCTGGTGTCTGCGAAGAGATAGCCAGAGACCCAAAATTAGCACAAGTATATACAATGAAGAAGAATACTGTGGCTATAGTATCAGATGGCTCTGCTATTCTAGGACTCGGTAATCTTGGGCCTCTCGCTGCTATCCCTGTCATGGAAGGTAAAGCGTGTATTTTTAAAGATTTTGGAGGAGTTGATGCTTTCCCTATTTGTCTTGATACTCAAGATACAGAAGAAATAATTAAAGCTGTTAAACAAATTGCTCCAGTTTTTGGAGGAATAAACCTCGAAGATATTTCTGCTCCTAGGTGTTTTGAAATAGAAGAAAGATTACGTAATGAATTAAATATTCCTGTAATGCATGATGACCAGTGGGGTGCTGCTACTGTTACCCTTGCTGCTCTAATTAATTCCATGAAACTTGCTAAGCTGAAAAAAGAAAAAGTAAAAGTTGTTATAGCAGGAGTGGGAGCAGCTGGTGTAGCTACAGGCAGGCTACTACATTCATACGGAATAACAAATACTATTTTTTGCGACAGTAAAGGAATAATACATAATAAAAGAGTAGATTTAAATAAAGAGAAAAAAGCATTATTAAAAGCAAGTTCTATAAAGTTAAGTGGTGGAGATTTAGCAGATGCACTAATAGATGCCAATATATTTATAGGGTTATCAAAACCAAAAACTCTTACAGAGGAGATGATAAAAAGTATGGCAAATAATCCTATAATATTTACTCTAGCAAATCCTACACCAGAGATAATGCCAGAAGAAGCAATAAAAGCTGGAGCATATATTGTTGCAACAGGAAGGTCAGATTACCCAAATCAAATAAATAATTCATTAGTATTTCCAAATGCTTTTCGTGCCATGCTTGATTTTAAAATACCTCAATTTAAAAATGAAATATTTATAAAAATAGCCATAGCATTAGCAAATGTTGTTAAAAAGCCAACAAGAGAAAATATCATCCCTAGTATGTTTGATAAAAAAGCAGGCATTGCTGTCTATAAAGCAGTTGCTTCTTTAAAATAATTGTTTCGTTGGTATTTTATATTTATGTTGTGATATAATAAATATATATGGAAGAAATTAAAATAAAAAAAATAGAGTGGACTGCTCCTGAATATAAACATGTGGAGAAAAGTGTTGACTTCCTTTGGGCTATTGGAGTCATTGCTCTTGTTATTGCTGGTATTGCTATATGGCAACGAAATTATATATTTGCTATTTTCATTATTACTGCTGGTGCATCTCTTATTTTATTTAGTATTCGTCATCCATTAGAAGTTTCATTTGGAATTGATACAGAAGGTCTAACTATGGGAAAAGATAAATACCCTTGGAAGAGATTGAAAGGTTTTCATATTAAAAAAGAAGAAGACCATTCTACTCTCTTGATTGAAACCGATAAATATTTTCTTCCTGTTTATACTATACCTATGAAATTAGAGATTACAGATGAGATTAAAGATGAACTTATAAAAGTTATACCTAATATAGAACTCGAGGAATCAAAATCAATGTTATTTATGGAGAAAATGGGGTTTTAAAATAAAGAAAATAAACCACATAAAGGTGGCTTATTTTTTATGTGTGATCCCGGTAGGATAATCTCGCCAACGGCGCGTGATTGATGGTTTTGTAAACAAAACAACATCAATCTTTCGATTTCCTCGACGGTTCGATTCTGGTGAATCGTCTACACGCGAGACACGAAGGTGTCTCGCTTGGGATCACACAAGAAAAAAGGCATGCTAATGCATGACTTTTTTTTCTATGTGTGATCCCGGTAGGAATCGAACCTACATCGCAACTTCCGCAAAGTTGCGTCCTATCCATTGAACGACGGGACCAATTACTTTGACATAAATACCCTATTCTAGAGCAATATCGTACGATTCTAATTTACACTAATAAACACATATCTGCAAGTTTATATTCCTCAGAATCCTGTATTAATGCTATTATTTAAATAATGAAAACTCAATTAATTTTTGCTATATTTTCATCCATCCTTAGTATTTTATGTTTCATCCCATATCTAAGAGGAATATATAAAGGTAAGACAAAACCACATAGTTACTCATGGCTTATTTGGACTATTCTTCAGACTATTGGTGTGATAGCCATGTTTAAAGGTGGCGCAGGAATTGGAATCGCATCCCTTTCTATTGGGGTTATCTTATGTGGTTTTATATTTATTCTTTCTCTAAAATACGGAACTAAAAATATAAATTTATTTGATAAAGTGTGTCTTGTTGGTGCACTGCTTGCAATTGTTGCATATTTGTTTTTAAATGATGCTTTGATTTCTATTATTATAATTACAATCACTGATTTTATAGGATTCCTTCCAACATTTAGAAAGTCATACAAGGAACCAGAAACTGAAAAAGCATCCAGTTATGCATTGAGTTCTATTTCTAGTGTTTTTGCTTTATTAGCACTTTCTATTTTTACTCTTACAACTTCATTGTATTTAGTTAGTCTTATTATTACAAATGGATTATGTGCTATTTTAATAATAATTCGCATACAAAAAAAAGAATACTACCAAAAATCTTAATGTGATATAATACACCTGTAGTCTTATTATTAATAAATTTAAATATAGAATATATGGAAAATGTAGAAAAGAAGGATAATTGTTGCGAAGGAAAAGATAAAGCTTGTTGTGAAAATAAAGGTGCAGCTTGTGAACATGGCTCAATGAGTAATTGTTGTCATAATTGGAAAAAATGTCATATGATAAAGAGAATTATGTTAATTGTGGTCATTATAATAGCTTTCTGTTTAGGGTCACAGTGGGGTGAATTTAAATCAGAAGTTCGTGGTTTTCACTATCAGAGAGGTGGGATGATGTATGGTGAAAATTATGGAAATAAATTTGAACAAGGAAATAGAGTTGTTGGAGAAGTTAAAGTAGAAGTAGCTAATCCTGCTACTCCAACAGTTCCAGCAGTAAAACTATAATAATTTTCTTATAAATACTAGTTCTGTTTTTTAACAAATAAAATAAAAACCACACAATGTGTGGTTTTTATTTTATTTACTTTGTTATTCTTGATAGTAAAGCTTTTCTTCTAGATGCTGTGTTCTTTTTTAAAACCCCTCTCTTACAGGCTTTATCAATAGCACTATAAGCTTTTGGAAGAAGTTTCTTTGCACCTGCTTTATTCTTTTCCTTTATTAGTTTTTCAATAGCTTTAACAGATTCTTTAACAATCTTTTTATTACGGTCATTCATTGCTTTTTTGACTAGAGAACCCTTTAAGGCTTTTTTTGCTGATTTTGTAATTGGCATGGTTTTTTAAATTATAAATTAATAAATACGAATTTGTATATTTTTTGATTCAAATAAAGCCGAGACACCAGCAAAATTGAATACGCATATATTAACAGAAAAATGATAAAAAGTAAATAGATGTATATTTTACATAAAAAAAGTATAATAAAAGAATGATAGCTTATATTGAAGGAAAAATTATATATTCGACAGACAAATTCTTTATTATTAATATTGGAAATATTGGATATAAAGTATTTATTAGCCCAGATATAGCTTTATCTTATAAACAAGGTGATTCTGCTTCTTTGTTTACATATACTGCCGTAAGAGAAAATTCATTAGACTTATATGGATTCCGTAACACAGAAGAACTTTCATTTTTTGAATTATTACTGGATGTTTCTGGTATTGGACCAAGGTCTGCCCTGTCTATAATATCACTTGCCCCAATCGAAACCATAAAGAGAGCGATAGCAACAGGAGATGTCACCTATTTAAATAAAGTTTCTGGGATAGGAAAAAAGACTGCTGAGAAAATAATTATTGAGCTAAGAGATAAATTAAAATTTTATAATGAGGAAGGAACAAAAGGTGCACTTCGAGAAGAGGGTGACCTTGTTGAAGCACTCAAATCTCTCGGATATTCACAGAGTGAAGCTCGTGATGCACTCAAACAAATTTCTCCTACAATAGAAGGAGCGAATGCAAGAATCAAAGAAGCTCTCCGTATTTTAAGTGGACATAAATAAAGGATTAAAAATATTTATTATTAATTAAAATTTTTAATAGGATGCCTGAATTACCGGAAGTCACAACAACTGTAAATGGTTTAAAAATTGCTCTGAAGGGTATTTCTTTTTTAGATGTTTGGACTGACCTAGATAAAGAAAATCCAATAAAACAATTTAAAAATACTATCAAAGATAGAGTTTTTTTTCATAAAATTAAAAAGGAAATTCAAAATGTAAAAATATTAAAAGTAGAAAGGAGGGCTAAAAATATATTAATAAACTTAGAAAATAATAAAACTATACTTATACACTTAAAGATGACTGGTCATATTATTGTTGGTAAATATAATTATAATAAAAAGGAAAATAAGTGGTATCCAGACGAGAAAGAGAGGGCTGCCCTTCATGACCCTTATAATAGATTCATACACGCTGTTTTTTCCCTCTCTAATGGTAAACATATGGTATTTTGTGATTCACGAAAATTTGGAAAAATAACAATGTTTAATACTGATATTGCCTATCAAACATCTCATTTGAAAAATATTGGAGATGAACCATTGGAAGAAAAGTTTACTTTATTAAAATTTAAAGAACGAATATTCACTAAACCAAATAAAAACATTAAAACAGTTTTAATGGACCAATCAATTATTGCTGGCATAGGAAATATATATTCAGATGAAATGTTATGGCTCTCTTCTATACACCCTGAATCAAGATCAATAAAAATACTCAATAAAAATATACAATTATTATATAAATCAATGAAAGTAGTTTTAAATAAAGGAATTGATTTTGGTGGAGATTCAATGTCAGATTATAGAGATACAAATGGAGAAAAAGGGGGGTTTCAAAACCATCATAATGTTTATAGAAAAAATAAGTTGAATTGTGGTAAAAAAGGTTGTAATGGTGTTATAATAAGGAAAGTATTAGACGGGAGGAGTGCTCATTATTGTAATGAACACCAAAAATTATTTAATTAAAATTAAAATTTTATGGCTGATAAAAAAAAAGACGACAAAAAATCAAAACCTAAAGCTCACAAAAGTGGTGGTGAGATGAGTTTTGGAATGGAAATTCTATTATTTCTTCTAGCTATTTTTGTAATTTGGGTATTTGTAGGTAAACCTAAAACAGAAAATGCTGATAAACCTTTTATAAAAGGTCAGAGTATTGTAAATTAATATTCTTATTGTAAAATTCTAAATAGAGCAACTCCACACGCTACAGATACATTTAGTGATTCTTTTTTACCTTGCATTGGTATTTCTACTACCCTATCGCAAAATTCTAAAACCTTTTTATTTAATCCTGTCACTTCAGGTCCAAGTATAAAAACTAACTTTTTTGATTTTTTATAATTTCTATAATCTATAGATTTCTCATCTTGTTCAAGTGCTACTATTTCGTAGCCTTCTTTTTTTAAACTTTTTATAAGTGGAATTAAACTTTTCTTGTATTCCCAAACAATATAACTTTCTGCTCCAAGAGCACTCTTTGCTATATCTTTTTGTATTCTACCAAATTTATCATTTGGGCAGGGAGTGAATCCAACTATATATATCTTGTTTATACCTATGGCATCTGCGGTACGAAAAATTGCTCCGACATTGATAGCAGAGCGTATATCAGGAAGAATTAGTATTTTTTCAATAATATTATTCTGTTTCATATAGTCATTATATATATTTATAAATAATTAAATAGGCAAAATAGCTCTTGAAAAAAGTCATAAAGTGTGTTATAAATATATAAAAATTCATTTAAAAAAGAAAAGGAGGTCTATATGTCATTAGTAGAAATTTTATCAAAGAAAATTATCCAGGGAGGGATGGGAGTTTCTATCTCAACTTGGCTTCTTGCTCGTACTGTCTCATTAGAAGGAGGCTTAGGTACAGTAAGTGGGGTTGGGGCTGAACGAATTTTAGCTTATTCCTTACAGAGAGGAGATGAGGGAGGGCACTTTCGTAGAGCTTTAACTTCTTTCCCATATCAAGAGATGTCTAAATTGATTATCGATGAATATTTTGTCGAAGGTGGAATCAAAGAAAATACTCCTTATAAAAAAATAGGAATGTTTACAATGAATCCGTCTGAATCATTAAAGATGTTAACTGTGTGCGGTAATTATTGTTTAGTTTGGCTCTCAAAAGAGGGTCACAATAATCCGATTAGTATCAACTGGCTTGAAAAGGTCCAACTACCACACATTTACGCAATAACTGGTGCAATGCTTGCAGGGGTTGATTGTATAACAATGGGAGCAGGAATGGTATTTCAAATTCCTGGAATAATCAAAAAAATAATTGATGGGGAAAATCCAAGTTATCGTATCTATGTTGAAGGTAATACCAAAAATGTAGAAAATGTAATTGTATTTAATCTAAAAGAATTCTTTGGTAATAAAATACCAAAATTCAAAAAACCTTTATTTTTACCGATTGTTTCTTCTGATGTAGTTGCGAGTATTCTTCTCAGTAAATGTCCAGATAATAGTATTGATGGCTTTATTGTAGAAAATCCCCGTGCTGCAGGACACAATGCCCCACCGAGAAACAAACAGGTGAGCATTGATAATGAACCAATCTATAATCAGAAAGACGAATGCAATTTCGATAAAATGAAATCATTTGGAATTCCATTTTGGATTGGTGGATCACTTGCATCCCCTTCATCACTTCTTTATGCTCTCTCAATGGGAGCACAAGGAATACAAGTTGGTTCTATTTTTGAATTGGCAGAAGAATCAGGATTAAAATCTGATTTAAAAATCCAAATCAAAAAAACCGGCTGGAATGAAACTTTAGTTGTAAAAAACTACTCAAATATCTCTCCAACCTTTTTCCCTTTTCATGAAGCTTATGTAAAAAATACACTTTCTGAAAAGTATATTTATGAAAAAAGGAAACGAGTATGTAATGTAGGTTTATTACGAACTTTGTATATTAAACCAAATGGTGAAATCGGTTACAGGTGCCCTGCTGAAGATATAAATGCATATCTGAAGAAGGGTGGTAAAATCGAAGATACTGTAGGTAAGATATGTCTTTGTAATGCTCTTTTTTCAAGTGCAGGACTTGCTGATTATAATGAGGACCCAAGTGTAACTTTAAGTAAAGATTATAATTATCTTAAATACTTAATGAAACATGAGGATGATTCATATACTGTTGCTGATGTAATGAAATATTTACTAAAATAAATATTTCTCTAATAAAATAAAACCTGCTTTTTTACAAAAAAAGCAGGTTTTTAAATTATGTAAGTGTATTATTTATTATTTTTACTAAAATAGGTCTTTTTTTAAGCCAATCTTTTTTCATCAATCCGTAAATATTTTCACTATGAATTTTACCAGTGGTCATACACTTAACATTAAATTTTTTAACTCCTTCAAATTTATAACCCATTTTTAACTGAACAGCATTTGAAGCCTTATTATTAGAAAAAGCTCCTGATTCAATTCTGCGTAGTTTTAATTCATTAAAAGCGAAATCATTAATAGCAATTTTGGCTTCAGTTACATATCCATTTCTCCAATATTTTTTATTAATCCAAGAGCCAGTTGTACCAACTCCATGAAAAAAATTTACTTTATGTAATCCAATTGAACCAATAACCTTCTTTTCTGATTTTAACTCAATTACGAAAACATAATCTGTTATGGGTTTTTCTTTCCATTTTTTATTTCTTTTTTGAACATATTCCTCAGCATTTTTCTTTGTATATGGAAATGGAACTGTTGTTAGCATTTTAGCTACATCATAATTTCCTATTCCCTCGACAAGGTCTACCCAGTCACTTTTCCTGTGTTTTCTTAATATTAATCTTTTAGTTTCTAGTTGCATATTATTTTTATAAATTAAATTTTTCTTTAATTTGTTTTGCTACAGTTGTTGGACTTAAATCTTTATTATTAATTCTTAAATAATTTTTTTCTTTAATTTCTCCTTCCAGTGAAGTAGGTCGATGCTCTTTTATACTATCTCTCAACTTCTCATCAGAGCCTGCTTCACTTCTTTTTGAGGGTTTATGGTTTAGCCTATGCTCTGTTTTATTTCTTTTTATTCTTTCTTCAATATCAGCTTCAAGTTCTACATAATATATTTCTGCTCCTTTATCTCTAAATATCTTTGTAAGATTTTCTATATAATCCCAATCGTGTTTATCATCAAAATACCAAACATATGTAAAAATTAATCCCTCTAAATCGCTACAAGCAACTTCTTTAAATATTTCTTCTCTAATGAGATTTGAGAGTTTTCTAAATGAAGGAGTTCCATGATTAAAAAAATTTAAAACTAATTCAATACTCATGTGGTTATGAAATAACTTAAGACCCGTTATTTTTTCGAGTTCTTGTCCAACTGTCATTTTACCAACAGCCTGAGGCCCTGTAATAAGTATAAACTTCATATTATTATTATATCAATAATAATAGACTTTTCATAAGAGTTATATTTTAGTGAATCGGCTATACACATATGCCTTTTCAGTAAATTTTGATTAAAATCAAAATTTACAACGAAAAGCCCTTAGATTTCTACACATAAGACATGAAAGTGTCTCACTCGAGAGGAAAATTAAAAAAACATTAATAAATTAGAAAGGTTGTCCTCTCGGTAGGGTAATCTCGCCAACGGCGCGTGATTGGTGGTTTTGATTGTTTATTAAAACAAATCAAAACATCACCAATCTTTCGATTCCTACGCGTCTTGTCTTAAAAGACAAGACTCTCGAGGATAATTAAAAAAACCTTAATAAATTAAGGTTTTTTTAATTGTCCTCTCGGTAGGAATCGAACCTACGACCATCTCCTTAAAAGGGAGCTGCTCTACCAACTGAGCTACGAAAGGATATTGATATTTCAAAACACTACAATTAACTATATATTACTATTGAAGCCGCTACAACTGAGCTACGAAAGGATATAACTAAACAGTATTCAACTTAATAAAAAGTACCATATTTATGATATAAAATCAATATAAGTATAAAAATACTAATATTTACATTTTTTGTTTTGAGTTAAGCTATTAATAGTGTATAATAATTACAAGTAGTTTGATAAAATTTTTCTTATTGATAGAGGAAGAGAAAATCATTAGTTATTTATTTTACAAAATCACGTTAAATATTTTTACTATAGTGAAACGTTGATTTCAATGTAAATGTTCTTTTGTTTAAAATTTTAAAAGGCCGAGGAGTTATCTCTTAATTAATTGAGGTATAACTCCTAGGCCTTTTATTTTTTCTCAATCATAATAATTTATCAAAAAAAATAGTCCCTATTAATTTAATAATTAATAGGGACTATTTTAAATCTGATTATTTTTTTGCTTTTGCCTTAGTTTTTGGCTTTAAATCCTTAGTCATTGTTTTCCAATGTTTACGTATATCTGCTACTAATGCTTCAAGTTCTACTTGGTCAACATTTTTTACTTTTGCATATTTAGTAGAAACTTTATCAATAATACTTTGATAAACTGGTTCTGTTATATCTTTAGCTTTTTCAAAATTTTCGATAATCTCCCCTTTCATCTTTACTGCCCAACCTTTTACCACCTTACGATTCTTTTTTGCATCTGGTCCAAACAATACATATGCGGCAGCAGATAATGCTGCTACACTTGCTCCTATTCCTACAACTGCTCCTGTACTTAAACCTTTATTATTTATTTTCTTTACCATAAATATTTATGTTTATTCGTTAATTAATAAATTAGAACTAATAATACTATTATTCTATTTTTTACTTTTCTTTTTTTTACCAAAAATAAAAGAAAAAATTAGACTCTCTGTTATTCTCTCACCTATTTCTGATATTCCATCCTCTGTTTTTTTTACTGTATTTTTAAGTATTTCTGAAATATCAGAAAAGTTTTTCATTATTTTAATAAAATAAAAACCTGAAATTATAAAAATAATAGTAAATAATATTACAGAAATAGATGTTATAAAGAAAAATATATCCGACTTAAAAATAGATTCCATTTTTATATTATACATCTAATACTGTTATTTTGTAAATAATATAAAAAATAATACCTCTAATATATATATTAGATGTATTATTTAGAAGATAGTGTGGATAGTATAAATTGTTCAATTCCAACAACAAAATCAAGTTCACCTCTGTGAGCCTTGTGATATATAGATACAATTTGGCTTAATTGCTTTTTTAATTCAATTTTATTAAATGATTTTGAACTATTTAATATCATTGTTTTAATTTTCCAAAAAATAACTCCTGCTATAGCTTCTGGTTCAACCCCTTTCTCTATTCCCTTAATATACAGTGTCCATGTTAAAATTTTATTTTTATTAGCGAAAGCATCAGTTATAGAAAAAATGTTGAATTTTTCAATTTTATTTATTTGTTTTGAATCAAAAACTTTTAATTCTGCATACTTTGTAAATTTTTTTTGATCTACTGCTAAAAGTTTATCTTCTTTAAAAATAAAAATCGTTTTTGACTCTTTTAATTCTTGTAGATCATCATTGGAAAAAATAATATCTTCATTTTTTAAGATGCTTTCAATTATTAAAATGGGGTATTCTCCAAAAAGACTTACACCTAGAGCGTAATTTAATACAAACTCTTTTGTAATAATATTATTTTCAATAAAAAAAACCTCGTGATTTTTTGTAATTTCTTTAATATAAATACCTTTATTTTTTAAATCATTTCCTGATAAAATATAAATCATATTAATTTTTTTACTTCCTTTTTATACTCTTTAAAGTGTTTGCCATATCTATCTAAAAGAATTTTATCTTGTTTCTTTAAAATTACTCTTCTTGAAATAATATTTGCTATTACTAAAAGAATTAATGAGAATACTGAATGAATCATCAAAGCACACCCAAACATAGTTATAATAAGGCCTGTGTGTGTTGGATTAGCAAGATATTTATAAGGTCCATTTGTAAAAGTTGGTTCACTTGGTGGATTTTTTGCTAATTTAGCTGAAGTTGATTGAGCCCAATAAATGAGAATAGGTCCCATTATCGCAAAAAATAATCCAGAATATTCAGTATAATTATTTATTAAAATTTTGTTTACATAAATCAAATCTAAGATTACACCTAAAATAAAAGCAAATAAAAAAATAATATAATCTCCCGTTAAAATATAGTGCATTATGCCACTTTTTTGTGTTTCTTGTTTTATTGGTTCTATTTTTTCATCATTATTCATATATATTAATCCTACCACCGGTTATAAAATAATGCCACTATTTTACTTCTCCCCAATTTTTACCATAACCAAAAGAGATTTCAAGTGGAACTGGGGTCATATTATGGAGAAATTCTTTAGGTATCCCATTTATCATTGCTTCTTTTATAATTTTTATAGCTTCTTCTAGTTTTTCTTTTTTAATTTCATAAATTAATTCATCGTGTACTTGTAATACCATACGAACATCTTCCAATATTCCTGCTTTTTCTAGTTCTATTTCAACTTTCTTCATCCCTATTTTTATAATATCAGCTGTCGCAGTTCCTTGTATTGGGGCATTGATGGCCATGCGTTCTGCCATTGCTCTCATAAATGGTAATGGGGAAGAAATTCCTGGAAAATATCTTTTTCTTCCAAATAGAGTCACTGTGTATTTATGTTCCCTTGCAAAAATTTTAATACTTTCTAAATATTTAGCAATTGTTGGAAATTGATCAAAATAATTATCATAAAATATTTGGGCTTCTTTCCTATTCGTATTTAAATTCTGACTGAGAGATGTTACTCCCATACCATATAAAATACCAAAATTAATAACTTTTGCTCTTCTACGCATTTCTAATGTCACATCAGATTCTTGGACTCCAAAAACTTTCATCGCAACTGCAGTGTGAATGTCTCTACCATCAGTAAATGCTTTAATAAAAAATGAATCTTGTGATAAAAGTGCAGCAATACGAAGTTCTATTTGTGAGTAGTCAAAAGAAGCTAAAACATATCCTTTTTCTGAAATAAAAGCATTGCGAATATTTTTACCTCTTTCTGTTCTGGTTGGTATATTTTGTAAATTTGGATTATTTGAAGAAAATCTACCTGTTGTAGTACCGTGCTGAGAAAAACTAGCGTGAAGTCTCCCGTCATTTCCAACGGCATTTGGAATAGTATCTATGTATGTAGATAGAAGTTTCTGAAGTTCACGATACTCTAAAATGTTCTTAATTATTGGGTGTATATCTTTAAATTTTTCTAATTCACTCTCTTTTGTTGATCTTGCTCCACCTGCAGTTTTTTTCATTTTAATCCCTAAAGATTTTCCATCAACCTCCCCTATTTTTAGCTCATCAAAAAGAATTTCCCCTAATTGTTTTGGTGAATTTATATTAAACTCTCTACCAGCATCATGCCATATTTTTTTCTCAATATCTTCTAATTCTTTATGATAATCTTTTGAAAGCTTACTAAAATAATCAATATCTATTTTAATGCCTAGTTTCTCCATTTTATCGATAATAGGAACTAGGGGTAATTCAATTTCTCTATATACATAATCAAGTCCTTCTTTTTTTATATCTTTTTCTAGCTTTTCTAGTGCCTCATCAATATTGATACTTCCTTTATAATTAATAATTTCATCTATTTCGGGATTTGTTTTTTCTGAATCAAGAAGCCATAAAGCAATTGTTGCTTTTTTAAACTTGTTTTTATCTACTTCTTCATTGATGTTTGATAAAAGTAAATTCTTTGGGGTAATGGTCTGACCTGACAACGATGTAGTGGGGTTGGAAGACAAATTTTCAAGGTCTGGTGAGTTGACCCGAGGATCTGATGAAACAGATTTTCCTAAAACGTTCAAAAATCTATTTTGTAAACTTTTAAATTCCATAGTTTTGAAAAATTCAGCAACATTTTCTTCTACAACACTATCTCTCCAACTTTTTTCTGGTAGTTTAAAATCAATTGGTGCATCTCGTCTAATAGTTGCAAGTGTTTTTGAAAAAATGGCTTCATCTTCTCCTTCTTTTAAAAGATTTAAAATTCTCTCTGATACTCCGAGCTCTTTAAAATCATCAGGTTTCTTTTTGATATCTATATACATTTTTTCTATTGTTCCGTATTTTGATATTAAAATAGAAGCAGTTTTTTCTCCTATACCTTTAATTCCTATAATATTATCTGATGGGTCTCCACGTAATCCTTTATAGTCTGGAAGATAGATAGGCAAAAATCCAAAACGTTCTTTTACTTTTTCTTCATTATATAAAATTGTATCGTTAATACCTTTTTTCAATGTATATACTTGAACATGATCACCATCTACAAGTTGCAATGTATCCATATCACCTGATGCAATTACCGTGTCCATATCCGATATGGACTTTGTGATTTCGGTAATTGTACCTAGTAAATCATCTGCTTCAAATCCTTCACATTCATACATAGGAATAGATAATGCTGTAAAAAATTCTCTTGAACGAATAAGTTGCATAACTAAGTTATCGTCAGTTTTTGCTCTTCCCGCTTTATAGTCGCTATAAGCTTCGTGTCTAAATGTCTTTTTGGGTAAATCATAACAAGCTATTATATAATCTGGTTTTAGTTCTGTAATAATTTTAAATAGCATTGTAGCTAGCCCATATATGGCTCCTGTTGGCTCACCACGCGAATTCATAAACTCTGGGAGGGCATGATAGGCCCTATGAATTATTGCATGTGTATCAAGCAATATTAGTTTCTTTTTGTTTATCTTTTTAACCATATAGTAATTATAGCAAATTATGACTGAATTTAATGCTTCTAGTATTATCGTCTTTGTGCATTATTTTTACAGAATATGTATCACTAGGAATATAATCTAGAACATTCTCTGGCCATTCTATTATAATTAAATTATCTTTATTTTTTAAAATTTCTTCCCATCCTAATTTTAATAGTTCTTTACTCCCCTCTAGCCTATATGCATCTATATGAATTAAATTTTTATAGATTTTGTCTTTCGTTTTATAAATTTTCATTATTACAAAGGTTGGAGATAAAACACTATTTTCAATACCGAGATTTCTAGATATAGCTTGGGTTATGGTTGTCTTTCCTGCACCTAAATCACCAAAGAAAGCGAGAATGGTTGCTTTGTTTGTTTTTTTATTTTTAATTTCCCTTAAAATTTCTTTAGAAATTTTATCAATATCTTCTATTTTGAATATTTTTTCATCCATAGGTATATATTAACACAGCCCCCTAAACTTTGTTTAGAGGGCTGTGTTTTTATCTCTTAATGAATTGGTGTGTGTGAATGATTATTTTCGGGTGTTCTGTTGTATAGAGAACGGGCTATAAGTATTAATAATAATATAAATATTATTAATATTAACCATCCAATAAAACCAATTGATAGAAATCCAGCAAAGAAAGCTGAAGCACCTAAGTCTGAAGTAGTACTATCACCTGCTACAAATCCTATTATTTTTGGTCTATTCAAAACATAGGCCATTGCATTTTCTTGAGTTCCATTTGGTGTTGTGTAAACCAAAATAGCAGTTGTTGCAATTTGAGAATTATTTAGAGGAATACTATCTACTCTTCCTTGTAAATATATTACTCCTTCTTGTCCAGCGTTTAAATCTTCTATTGGAGCAGAAAGTGTATGTGTATCTACAGAGTAAGCACCACGAGATGAGTTTATTAATGTAATGTTTGTAGGAATTACAACTTGGATCATAGGATTTGTAAGTCTAGTTTTCCCAATATTTTTATAAAATACTGCATAATCAACTAGATCTCCTACTCCTATAAGTTCATATTTATTACTAATATTTAGCATTATAGGAGAAGATGTTCCTACTACAGTTGTACCTTGTACTACTACTGTATTGTGAACAACTACATTTCCTTGAGTTCTAAATATTTCAATACTTCCTCTTGATGTTCCATATGAACCCTCTCCAACAGCCTGGAAGTAATATATAGTATTTGGATTAAGACCCCTTAGAAATTCACTAAAAGTACTTATACCATTTACACTTTTTGGAGCTGTACTTGAACCAAGATTTACTGATGTTCCATAATCAAAATGAATAGTTGAATTGTAATAATTTGGATTTGAAATATAACCATTTACTTGAGCATCATTTCTTCCAATATTTGTTGCAACTGTTGTAACTATGTATTGATTATAAACTGGTGTTGGTGGTACGTAAGGTGGTACGTATGGTGCAATATAAGGACTAACAGTAACTAATACATTTCTTGTTTGATTTCCTCCGTTTGGACTATAAGCATTAAGAATATAATTTGTTGTTATGGAAGGAGACAATGATTGATTACCTGATTGAGATACTGTTCCTAGATTTGAAATAGAAACTGAAGCACAGTTACTTGTATTCCAATTTAAGCTAGTACTACTACCTGCTGTTATATAAGGATTACTTGCACTGAAATCAGTGATATTACAAACATATGATGGATTAGAAATTGGAGTTACATTTACATCTACATATTTTGTTTGTGTTCCACCTGTTTGACCACTTGCGATGATTGTATATCGAGTATTGTGATTTGGATATACTGTATAATTTCCTGAAGAAGGAAGACCAGAACCTATTCCTTGTATGTTTACTGAAGTACAGTTACTTGTGTTCCATGAGATTTGTGCATTTTCATTTGTAGAAATTGTTGTACTTGATGTTGAATCATTTGCTCTGAAACTTGATATTGAACATACATATGAGGGATTAGTATTTGGAGTAACTGTAACTGAAACTGTACGAGTTGGATTTGTACCAGTGTTTCCATATCCTGTTAATGTATAAACAGTAGATACTGATGGACTGATTGATTGGTTTCCACTTGAAGGAAGGTTACTACCAACACTTGAAATTGTTACAGTATTACAGTTTGTGGTGGTCCACGCAAGTTCTACAGAATTACCTGAAGTAACGGTTGTAGAAAGCGCTCCACCTACAGTAAAATTTGTGATTGAACAATTATAGTTTGGGTTTACATTTTCAGAACACATAGCACCATTCCATGAAGTACCAGAAGTACAAGAAGATGAAACAGTTTTTGAATCTAACTCTAACGCATTATTATAAAGTCTAAATGTTGCACTTCCATAAGGAACTGTTAGTGCTTTTGAACCAGAATTACCAGTAGCTACAGTTGTTCCGCCGTCACGAGTAATAGCAGAGATTGCACCTGATGCTGGATTATTTGTATTCCAAGAAAAATTTATATCACAATTACTTTTACCATTTCCTATTGTACAAGTATTGTTTGCTGGGGTAAGAGTTCCTGTAGGTGGTAATGGAGGATCAATAGCTTGCCCAACAATTGAGAAAGCAACAACAACTGAACCTTGTGATAACCAACCTGGTGCGATTGTTCCTAAAGATAAACCTTGACTACTTAATATAGCTGAACTTGATTGACCATTTAATAAAGGTGATTCAATCTGACTTTGATTAGGTAACCAGTGAGCACTACCAAAACTTAATGTTGCAGTATTTGGAGTTGTAACATTAACTGGTCCAAAAGGAATACTACCTTGATCTGAAACTATTTGACCTGTAAATGCATGAGAACTACCAGCTCCTGTTTGAGCGTTTAAAAGAACTCGAACATTAGTAGCATTTTGAGTACTAGTATTGTGGTAATAAATTCTAACGTTTACAGTTTGTGATGGATTTGCAGGCACAGTTGAAAGTGGCCAACAAGGAACAACAATTCCTGTATTAGTTGTAAAGTTTGCCACAGAAGCAGTAGGACAATCATTTGATGCTCCATTCCATATACCGGAAGCTAAAGCATTTTGTGATACCACAATAGCAGCTAAAACAAAAATCCCCATTATTATTTTTTTCATATTGTTTTTCATATAATTAATAAATTTTAATTGTAATACAATTTTAAACCCTCAACGACTTTTATACTGTTAATGGCTTAAAAAAGTAATAAAATTAGAGTTTTTATACTTTTATTTATATTTTTAAGACTTATACATAATAGCATATTATTACTTATTTGTCAAGTTATTTTATATGCACATCCTCCAAAAACTGAAAGATGTGCTTATAAAATATAACTTTAAAAATAAACTAACAATAATTACTTACCATATCCAGGGGCACCAGCTGGGAATCCAGGGGCACCTACAGGACCTCCAACAATAACTGTTAGTGATTGACTAGGTGATACAGAAGTACTTCCGTAACCTGTTAATACATATGTTGTAGTTATGGTTGGCCAAACAGATTTATTAGATACATTTGGAGCCATGTTAGTTCCAACACCTGGAATACTAACACTTGTACAATAATTTGTACTCCAAGAAAGATTTACAATGTCTCCAGGAGCACTAACTGTTTTATCAGATGTGAAACTTGTAATTTCACAATTGTTTATCTGAGTACATAATGATGTACCAGCATTCCAAACAGTACCTGACGCACAACTAGCTGAAACTGTAGAACTATCTAATATATTACTTTGGTTGTTAAAATAGTGGTTTAAATAGAAAGTGGAAGAACCATAAGGAACGGTAAATGGTTGACTACCACTATTCCCTGTTATGTAAGTACCTGGTAATCCAGTACGAGTTATAGTTGAAACATTTACAGGATTTAATGTATTCCAAGAAAAAGGAATAGTACAACTACCATTTCCAGCTGAAATAACACATGAGGAGTTAGATCCTGTTAGTGTTCCTGTTGGATTTGTTACATTAACGTAAAAACTTGCAACGATTGAACCTTGAGCTGCCCATGTTGGTGCAATTGTTCCTATGTTTACACCACCGTTTATTAATTCATTTCCTGTTTGACCATTTGGAAGGCTAACATAATTTTGTGATTGATTTGGATACCAACGCATTGAACCAAAAGTTAGACTCTGACTACTTGTTAGGTTTATAGTTGCTGGACCAAAAGAAAGATTTCCTTGGTCAGAAGATATTTGCCCTGTAAAATTCTGAGTATATCCTGTTCCAGTTGGAGCATTTAAAGATATACGTGTATTTGTTGCAGGAGAATTTCCTGTGTTGTGATAATAAATACGAACGTTTATACTTTGTCCTGGGCTAGCTGAAACAGAAGAAAGTGGCCAACAAGGATCAACGATTCCTGTGTTGGTTGTATAGTTTGCAACAGCTATAGTTTTACAATCATTGGAAAAACTATTCCAAGTAACTGCAGCAGAAGCATTTTGTCCTACTAGTAGGACTGCGAGACTTAATATTGATATGATTATTTTTTTCATATATTTTTTATGATTAATAATATTGCTAATAATTATACTTACAATTTTAAACCTTCAACTTTCGATGAGTTAAGAGCTTAAAAAAGTAATGGAGAATCTTAAAAAAGATGCTCCATTAATTTACAATTTAAAAGTGCAATAAAAAATGAAAAGGTTTCCTTAACTAGTTATGTCCAGGAGCACCCACTGGTCCACCTGCATCATGTCCAGGGACAGGAGCGGGACCACCAGGGTCTTGAACATAAACATTTTTCTGTCTCGTTAGCGTTAGGAAGTATACTCCAACACCCATAGCAACTACGGGTATTGCAATTTTCCAAAATAGTAAGTTTCCATTTTTGAACTGGATCTTATTTGTAGATTCCTCCTTTTTAGGCAATATGTCAAGTGGCTTTACATAAATGTAAGGCGAATTTTCAATCGACTTTTTAGGAGTGAATACTGGTTCAGGGACATAATTTATAGTTGGTTTTGTTTTTACTATTTGAGTTATTTGGACTTTATCCATATCACCCAGAAGGTTGGCACAACTTGGTTTATCCAAGTTAACAACACAGGAACCAAATACAAATTGGTCTATAGCCCCAAAATAAGGAGACTTACTCTTATAAGGAACAACAAAGTTGTTATTCCTATAAGTATTACGATAACCAGAAGGGAGGTATCCGTTCTGTTTCCTTACCACATAAGAATAAATCAAGTTGATGTCTTTCTCCTTGTCAACGAGAGAATTCCCCTCATTAAAGTTCAGATATTCACCTGATTTTTGAAGTGCTAAGTTAACTATATAGAGCAAAGCGCTCCTATAGTTTCTACTGTACTCTGTATTTTCTTGAGCAAATCTTTCGATTTGTCCAATAGAATATCCGTTTTCATAAACTCTAGGTAAAATAGGGTTGTCGGACCCTTGACCGTTTGTGTTTAATACTACAAAGAGTACTAAAACAAAAAGAGAAACCATTCTTTTCATTTTTTTTAGTTTTTAGTTTTTAAGTGTTATATTTTTCCCCCAATTAATTTAAAAATTTGAGAAATAAATATAACACTTAAAATCTAACATTTGTTTATATACTAGCATATTTAAAACAACTTGTCAATATATATATGCTTCCCAAAAACCCCTACTGATAAGGCTATAATTTGATAAATTTTCCATATTTATTCGCTTTTAAAAATCTTATACTATATAATAATAACCATATGGCTATTCAATTTGATGATGATAAACAAAATAAAAATCTTTTGGATCTTAGAAAACAAGAGGAGGAGGATTTAGTTCAAGCATTAGCAGAAGTTCGTTATGGTGTATCACCTATTCATCTACTTGGTATGCCTATTGGGAATGATGCTCTTCGAGTTATAGAAGAAAGCGAGGCAAGAAAAGAAGAGATTGCTGCTTTTAAATTAGTTGGTAGAGATATTCATGTTGCTGTTCATTCACCTCAACCAGATAAATTAGAAAATTTACAAAAATATTTTACAAACCACGAATATATCCCCCATTTCTACATGGCATCTATGGCAAGTCTAGAAAAAGCTTGGGATAGATATAAAGAAATCTCATTAGCTACAGAATCGAGAGCTGGAAGTATGTCTATTTCGGGAGATGCTCTTAAAAAATTAATGTCTGAAATTAAAAATATTGAGGATATTAAAAAGGCAATTATAGAAATAGAAAAAAGTAAAAATCATACAACTTCACATATTCTCGAAATAGCTTTAGCAGGAGCTATTGCTATAAATGCATCTGACTTACACTTTGAACCAGAAGAAAGCACTGTTCGTTTACGTTTTCGTCTTGATGGAATCCTTCATGAAGTAATGGAAATACCACCAGCAGCATTTAAATTTATAAATTCGAGAATAAAGCTTATTTCAGGTCTGAAAATTACTGCAAATTCTATTGCTCAAGATGGGCGTTTTAGTATATGGCTTGACCAAGATGAAATAAGCCTCCGTGTGTCACTTATTCCAGGTGCATATGGTGAATCTATTGTTATGCGTATATTAAATCCTAAGTCTATTAGAGTTAAACTTGAAGATATGGGTATAGAACCAAAACTTTACGAGCTATTTATGAAGGAAATAAAAAAACCAAATGGTTTAATTCTCCTAACTGGACCAACAGGGTCAGGTAAAACTACTACTCTTTACTCTTTTCTTCAAAAAATTTATTCAACTGAAATAAAAATAATTACAATTGAAGACCCTATTGAATATCATCTTCCTGGAATTACTCAAACTCAAACAGATAGTGAAAAAGGATATACATTTCTAGAAGGTCTCCGTTCTGCTCTCCGTCAAGACCCAGATGTTATAATGGTTGGAGAAATTCGAGATAGTGAAACAGCAAAAATCGCAGTTGAGTCAGCACTCACTGGCCACCTTGTCTTTTCAACTCTCCATACAAACAATGCAGCTGGAGTTATCCCCCGTCTTATAGACCTAGAAGTTAATCCTAAAATTTTAGTTTCTGCTCTTTCTCTTTCTATAGCTCAACGTTTAGTTCGCAGACTTTGTATTCATTGTAAGAGAGAAAAGGAAATAACAAAAAATGAATTAGAAACTATTAATGCTGTTATAGAAAAGGCTAAATTATATAATAAAAACTTTTTAGATTATGGAGTAGATACAAGTATTCCTTTTAAATTATATGAACCAGTTGGGTGTGCAGAATGTAATTTTACTGGATATCATGGACAAATAGGAATATTTGAAGCGATATACAACGATGCAAATATAGAAAAAATAATTCCAAATAATCCAAGTGAGAGAGAAATAAAAGAAGTTGCAAGGAATCAAAATAATCTAAATATACAAGAAGATGGACTTATAAAAATATTAAAAGGAATTACTGCTTTTGAAGAGGTATCGAGTGTAGTAAATCTAAACGAAGAGTAAAAAAATAACCCCGAATCGCAAGATTCGGGGTTTTTTTATTTAAAACAGATTTTTATTTTGGTAATGGAGTCAGTGATGGCTTCCATATATCATTATTATTTTCTGTTTTTGTTTTTGTGCCGGGTTGTTGGTTATTTTGACCGCTGTTGCCGTAGATAATATATCCTTCGGCTTCGTCAACAATATCTTCATTTATAGATGAAGATTGATCATCAACAAACAATCGACACTCTTTGTCCGCTTGTGCTTCAACATTGCACTTTTCACCCCGGAAAAGGATAGTTGCCTTTCCGCTTAAAATAAAAGCGTCCGGTATCTTGGGGTTATATGAGCCCCCAGATTGCTCCATTAAATACTTAACGTATTTTTCTAGGAAGAAAGTCAGGGTGTAGGTTTCGTCTTTTTTAGAAAACAGTATTGTCATCATATAAACGACACCTTTGTTGTCCCGTTTCGCTTCAAGCAAAGTTCCTTCTGTTATTGCTGGAACTTTCATAAACAAATTGAACGTTGTGTCCATGTTGAATATGGCGCCATTTCGGATTCCTGGGTAGTATTTTGTTATAGAACCGGTAAGTTTTATCTCGGTACCATTATAAAAAATTAGACCATCTTCCTTTTTTACGTTGGGAAGCAAACGTTGGGTAAATACTTTATACTTGTTACCTTCAAGTTTTAGTAAATCTTTCGGTGCTTCTACTATTGGTTGTGTTGATTTACAACCAAGAAAACCTGCAAGGACACAAAGTCCTATAATTACAAAGAGCTTTTTCATACGTTTTTGTTTTTTTTAAATTAAAATTAGAATGAATTTCTTTAGAATTATACATTAAATAAAAAATAAAGTCAAGTATAAAATACCCCCAAAGCGAAGCTTTGGGGGTATTTTATTTAATATTTAGATATAAAAAAAGACATAAATCTCTAAACAATCCTTTGAGAGCATGCGCTTACAAAGTAATATATGATTACAGGATAGTCACAGTAAATATAAATAAAAACCAAGACGTCCTATGCACATATATAGAGCACGGGGCCGATTGCTTAGAGATTTATGTCCTCTTAACAAAAAATGCTATAATTGAAATGTAAAACTAACTAAAAAGAGTATAGCATATTAAGAATATAATGTCAAGCTTAATAACCAACAACAAAGAGGGTAAAAATGATACATCAAATATTAAAGATGAGGGATTTCTCGACCAAACATTACGCCCAAGTGTTTGGGATGAATATATTGGTCAAGAAAATATCAAAGCTAATTTAAAAATTCTCTTAACTGCAGCAGAAGAGAGGTCTCATCCTGCTGAACATATACTTTTTTATGGACCTCCTGGACTTGGCAAAACAACCCTAGCTCATTTAATAGCAAAAGAAACACGACGACAAATTAAAATTACATCTGGACCTGCTATTGAAAAGGTTGGTGACCTCGCTTCTATACTCACAAACCTTGCACCTGGTGATATTGTCTTTATTGATGAGATACACCGCTTAAATAAAATGGTGGAGGAAATACTCTACCCTGCTATGGAATCTGGTGTTCTTGATATTATTATTGGGAAGGGTCCTTCTGCTCGAACAATACAACTTGAACTACCACCCTTTACACTTATCGCTGCTACTACTCGTATAGCACTACTATCTTCACCACTCCGTTCTCGATTTTCAGGAGGAGTCTTTCGACTTGAATTTTATACACACGATGAAATTAAAAAAATATTGGCACGCTCTGCAAAAATCCTAGGTGTAGAATTAGAAGGTGATGCATTAGATGAAATAGCAAAAAGAGCTCGTTTTACACCTCGTACTGCAAACTATTTTCTAAAACGTTGTCGTGATTATGCTCAAGTTCATAAATTACCATTATCTAAAAATTCAGTAAATAAAGCACTTGCTTTACTTGAAATAGATGAGATAGGTTTAACATCATCTGATAGGAGAGTTTTGGAAACAATAATAAATAAATTTAATGGTGGGCCAGTAGGACTGAAAACGATATCAGCTGCCACAAGTGAAGAAGAAGCTACAATAGAAGAAGTTATAGAACCATATCTTATTCAACTTGGATTATTAGAGAGGACAACAAGAGGTAGAACTGTAACTAAAAAAGGTTATGAGCATTTGGGTTTTGATTTTATAGAAAAATAATTTTAATTTAAAATAAGTTGTTTATGAAAATACTAGCAATAGACCCTGGTTTTGAAAGAGTCGGGGTAGCAGTCATAGAGAAAACCGGTAAATCAAAAGATATTTTGATTTATTCAGAGTGTTTTAAAACATCAGCAAAAATTCCATTTCATTCTCGTCTTTCTCTAATTGGTGATGAGATTGAAAGAGTAATAAAAAAATATAAACCATATGCTCTTTCTATTGAGAAACTTTATTTCTCAACCAATCAAAAAACAGTAATGGGTGTTTCTGAAGCTAGAGGGGTTATTGTTTATTGTGCCTCACATAATGGTCTTCAAATATTTGAATATACTCCACCTCAAATAAAAGTAGCTGTGACTGGTTATGGTAAATCAACTAAAGATATGGTTATGTCTATGGTCCCAAAACTTATAGACGTAAACTCAGAAATAAATTCAGATGATGAATTAGATGCTATTGCTATTGGTTTGACGTGTCTGGCCTGTGAAAGATTTAATTAAAATTATCAGTAATTTAATCTCATATAATAGTGATTATCAATTATTAAATTAATATTTAATAATTTTATTTATCAAAAATATGCTTATTTTATAAAGGTTATTAAATTAAAAAAATAGACTCCTGTGTGGACTTGCAAAAAAAATAATATTTTGATACAAATAGTCATTATAATGTATTTTCAATTTTAAAATATTAATTTATGAGCTATAAAGATGATGAAGAATTTAGTGGAGCTGAGGTTGATATAGAAGTTGATGTCGAAGAAGACGCCGACGAATTACTTACCGATGATGTACTTGATGATCCCCTACTTGAAGATGAATTATTAATTGAAGATGACTTACTCTCTGATGACGATGACCTTGAGGAGTTTGCGGGACTAGATGGTTCTGCTGATTTCTCTTAAAATTAAAAACCGATTAAGTTATACTTAATCGGTTTTTAATTTATTTAATAATTATTTTACAAAATCTTTTTTTACCTATTTTATATACACCACTCATAGCAATTTCCTTATGTGATGTTATTTTTCTTTCTTCATCTTTATATGTTATTGCCCCTTCATCTACTAATCTTCTAAAATCTGTTTTTGAAGAAATTGTTTTATTAAGAACTAATGCCTCTACAAGTAAAGTCCCTTTTATAATAGAAAATTCCTCAATATTATCTGGTACTTCTTTATTATGAAATGTATTTTCCCAACTCTTTTGAGCTAATATAGCTTTCTTTTCTCCATGAAAAATTGATGTTATTTCAACCGCTAATCTCATTTTTAAATCTTTTGGATTTGTAGTTGATAATTTAAGTAGATTTTCAATATCTTCTAATTCTTTTAGTGAAATATTTGTACATAATTCAAAAGCAGATACTATCAAACCATCAGTCCAGCTCATAATCTTGCCATACATGTCATCTGCATTATCACAAAGTGAAGCCATATTTCCTTCTGTTTTTCCCATCTTCTTACCAGAATTATCTTCAAGGAGTTTCATGGTAATTACAAATTTTTCTTTATTCTTTAATGACTTCATTAAGTCACGTCCACAGAGCATGTTAAAAGTTTGGTCATTACCACCAATCTCCCCATCTACATCCATAGCAACAGAATCATATCCTTGCATAAGTGGATACATAAATTCGTGCATAAATATTGGCTTACCTTCTTCTATCCTTTTTTGAAACATATCACGTTCCAACATTTGAGATACTGTCATTTTTGAAGCAAGATTAAGAACATCTTCAAATTTCATTTTACTTAACCATTTAGAATTAAATTTTATTTGTGCAGGATTTTTTCCACTAAATGATAATAATTTACTTGTTTGTTTTTTATAAAGCTTTAGATTATTCATAACCTCTTTGTGTGTGAGTTGTTTTCGAGCTGCACTTTTGTCTGTAGGGTCCCCAATCATTGCTGTAAAATCACCCATGAGTAAAATTACTTTGTGTCCTGCTTTTTGAAATTCTCCAAGTTTTTTAATAGCAACTACATGCCCCAAATGAAGTGTTGGGCCTGTAGGATCAACACCTAAATATATTGTAAGTTTTTCACCACGAGATATTCTTTGTTGTAAAAATTCTTTAGTTGGATAAATAGAAGATATCCCTCTTGTTAATAATTCATCGTTAATCTTATTCATATTTATATTTTAACATAAAGGTAAATCTTTGTCTGTAAAACCGATTTTAACACCATTGTATTCTTTTTATTATTAGTATATAAACAAACATACTAACATTTATTGTGTTATTATATTAAAGTATGAAAAAATATTCATTTAAATCAACAAAAAACATATTATTCTTATTAATTGGAGTAGGGGTTATATTTGGGGGAATAATAATTATTTGGGTAAGTAAACTTGAGTTGCCAGATTTTAAGCTTTTTACAGAAAGAAAAATGCAGAGTTCTACTAAAATATATGACCGTACAGGCGAAATACTTTTGTATGATGTACACGATAATATAAAAAGAACTGTTATTCCTTATGAAGAAATGGGTGTAAATATTAAAAACGCAACAGTTGCAATTGAAGATTCTGAATTTTATAACCATAAAGGAATTAGAGTTAAATCTATTTTTCGTGCTGCTTGGTCAAACATATCAGGGGGTAAAGTTCAAGGTGGTTCAACTATTACCCAACAACTTATAAAAAATACACTACTAACTTCTGAACGTTCTCTTACTCGTAAAATAAAAGAGTGGATTCTAGCAATAAAACTAGAAAATATTATGAGTAAAGAGGATATTCTTTCTTTATATTTAAACGAGGCACCTTATGGTGGAAATATTTATGGTATAGAAGAGGCAGCAAAAGCATTTTTTAATAAAACACCAATTGAATTAACATTAGCAGAATCAGCATATATGGCAGCTATACCAAATGGTCCAACTTATTATTCTCCTTATAGAAAAAATAAAAATAAATTAGATGAAAGAAAAAATCTTGTTTTAAAAAGGATGTTAGATTTAAAATTTATTGATGAAAAAAACTACAATACAGCAAAAAGTGAGGTTGTTGTTTTTATGCCAGAACGTCCAATGAATATTGCAGCTCCTCATTTTGTATTTTTTATTATAGATTATTTAGAAAATCGTTATGGAATAAATTCTCTTGATAGTGGAGGGTTGAAAGTAATAACAACACTTGATTATAATTTACAAAAAAAAGCAGAAGAAATTGCACTTGAAAAATCAAAAGTGAATGAGAAAAATTGGGGTGGTAAAAATGCAGCAGTTGTAGTAATTGACCCTAAAACTGGACAAATTTTGTCTATGGTTGGGTCTCGAAATTACTTTGATAAAACTGTTGATGGAAATTTCAATGTATCAACAGCTGCACGCCAACCTGGTTCTTCTTTTAAACCGGTTGTTTATGCTAATGCTTTTGAAAAAGGATATACTGCAGATACAGTATTATTTGATACAAAAACTGAATTTAATACTTCTTGTGACCCAAATGGTAAACCACTCCCTTCTCATAAAGGTGCAGATTGTTATTCACCAAGTAACTATGATGATAAGTTTCGAGGGCCACTTTCATTAAAAGAAGCATTATCTCAATCAATAAACGTAGTTGCTGTTAAATTATTATATTTAGTAGGAATAAATGATGCAATTAAAACTGCTCATGATTTAGGTATAACAACATTAAATGACCCAACAAGATATGGTTTATCTTTAGTTATTGGAGGTGGTGAAACAACATTACTTGATATGACATCTGTATATAGTGTCTTTGCCGCAAATGGAATACGTCATCCATACAAAGGAATTATGCAAGTAGAAGATGCAACTGGTAATATTCTTGAAAAATATGAAGATAAATCATATGAGGTATTAAAATCAAAAACAACAAATATACTTTCAGATATACTTTCAGATAATACAGCAAGAACTCCCACTTTTGGTGCAAATTCTATTTTAAATGTAACTGGTCATGATACTGCAGTAAAAACAGGTACTACAAACAACAATAAAGACGCCTGGACAATAGGATATACACCTTCTATTACTGTTGGAGTATGGGTTGGAAACAACGATAATACTCCAATGAAAAAAGGTGGTGCTGCTCTAGCTGGCCCTATATGGAATGCAGTTATGTCAGAAGCACTAAAGGATACACCTAATGAAAAGTTTGAATCACCAGAACCAATAAATAATTCTCTTCCACCAATTTTACGTGGTTTTTGGCAAGGTGGTGAAACATTTAAAACAGATTTAGCGTCAAATGGTTTAGCAACAGAATACACACCAGAAGGTACAAAAAAGGAAACATCAATTACAAATGTACATACTATTTTATATTGGTTAAACAAAAAAGACCCACTTAATATAACTCCAACCAAAAGTACAGATGACCCACAATACCCAAACTGGGAATATGGTGTGCAAAAATGGTGGTCTAAAAATTATATGAATTATAGTATTGTAAATACAGAAAATATTCCTTCTATATTTGATACTGTTCACACTTCATCTTCTAAACCACAAATTATAATAAATGGTTTATATGATGTTGTATATAAAAATACAGAAAATATATCATTTACTATAAATTCAATGGGTCAAAATCCTATAAAGAAAATAGATGTTTTTTTAAATAATATTTATTTAAAAACATATAAAAATGCCCCTGTTAATTTTTCTTTTATTCCAAAAGACCTGTCTGGTATCTCAAGTGAAAATACTCTTCGTGTTGTTGGATATGATATAAACGGTGAAGCTGGTGAGACCATAGCTAATATTAAAATTAGTAATTAAATAAAAATAAAAAATCCATCTTCAGTAGATGGATTTTTTATTTTATATCTTTAAAATTATTTTTTAAATTTAATTTTGAAATATTTAATAATATTTTATTTTTATTAATCATAATTTCATTACGAATAATTGGTGAGGCTTTTATATAAATATATGGTGGCTTTATTTGTATAAATTTTGATTCAATTTTAATTCCTGTATTTTTTTCTATAATTTCAGATATTATTTTATTGTTTTCTTCTTTTGAAGAAAGAATTATTTTAAATTTTTCTAAATATTCTTTTATATGGTTATAATCCATTTGATTGTTTAAAATATTATTTTTATCTGTTCATAGGCATTACTAGATAAAGAAAAGATGAGTCACCAATGGGTTTTATTATCATAGGCCTATTTGTGCTATTAAACTCAAGTGTGAGTGAGTCAACAGAAATAGAAGGGAAACAGTCTATTATGTATTTATAGTTGAAATTAAGCGCTATAGAGTCCCCTGAGAGTGCACCTGTTATGAGTGTTACGTTTTCACCTACGTCTGAATTTTTTGCTTCTATTTCAAATACTTTTTCATTTGGTTTAATATTGAATGTTACTTGATTAAATTTATCAGAAAATATATTTGATACTTTTAAAGAAGATATAAAATCTTGTTTTAATAAAGTAACTTCAGTGGTTGGGTTTTTTGGAATTATTTGTTTGTAGTCTGGGAAAGTACCATCAATAACACGGGATGTTAGATAAATATTTGAGGTAGAAAAAGATATTTGATTTTTTTGGAGAGTAATTTTTATATCTCCTTCTATACTTTCAAGTATTTTTATAATTTCAATACTATTTTTAAATGGAATTAAAATACCATTAAAAGAAAGTTTTTGTTTAATTTTTACTTTTTTTTCAGCTAAACGAAAAGAGTCAGTTGCAACAAAAACCAACATGTCTTCTTCTGGATAAATATAAATACTACCTATTTCTGGTTTAATTTCAGAGACTGAAGCACTGTAATAAACAGATTTAATACCTTCTACAAATTTATTTGCTGATATATTTAATTCCTCACCTTCTATTAAAGGAATTGTTGGAAAATCCTCACTTGGAATACTTTTTAAAATAATAGTGTTTGATTTTGTTTTAACTGATAGGTTTCCATTTATTAATTCAAACGAAACAGATTGATCTCCTGATAAAACAGAAAATAATGATGATAAAATATCAGACCTAATAGCAACAACTCCTTCTTTTTCAATCTTGGCAGGGATTTCCATTTCTATTCCTATGTTCAAGTTTGTGGCACGTAGTTTTAGTGTTTTACCTGTTGCAACCCATAAAACTGAACCGAGTACTGGTAATGTTAAGTTCTTTCCAGTTACCCTATCAACTATAGTTAAGGCACTTTTAATTTTTTCTATTGAGCATTCTAGTTTCATTGTATTTTATAGTTAATCTATTAATATAATTTATTATTACTATTATACCTGTGGATATGTGTATTACTTTTTAAATATTATTTTATATAACTAATATTTAATTTTTTAATTATTATAATTTTAATAAATTAGTATAAGTTAAAAATTAAAATTTATTAATAAAGTTATACACATTTCACCTACTTATATTCACATCTTATTAACACACTAATTTTACTTAAACATTATTCTAATTTTTTCTATTTCTTGCAATAGGGCTGGGTCAGTTTTTAAATCCTCTTTTATTTTTAAATGGGAGTGTATTGCTGTGGTGTGGTCTCTACCCCCTAACTTACTACCAATTAATGGATATGATATATTAAAGTCTTCTCGGAGTATATACATTGCGACCTGACGAGCTTTCACTATTTCTTTTCTTCTTGTTTTTTCATATATAACATCTTCTGCTACACCGTAATGATTTGCTATTATATTTACAATGTCTTTTATGGCAACAGTTTTCTTTGGTTTAATATTATTTTTAATAAGAATTTTTATTTCATTTAAAGATAAGGATTTGTTTTTTAGTTGAGATTGGCAAATAACAGTATTTAAACTTCCTTCTAATTCACGAATATTACCTTCTAATATTTCAGCTAAATAAGAAACAACATCATTTTCAATAATACAATTTGTTGATTCAAATTTTGCTTTTATAATAGCAACTCTTGATTCATAATCTGGCTCCACTATTTGGACAGTCATACCAGAAGCAAACCTAGACTGAAGTCTCTCCTCCAATCCTTGTATAAAATTTGGGTGTTTATCAGATGAAAATATTATTTGTTTATTACTCTCATATAAAGTATTAAAAAGATGAAACAGTTCTTCTTGGGTTTTATCTTTACCAGAAATAAATTGAATATCATCCATAATAATAACATCATATTTCCTATATTTTTCTTTGAAAGAATTTGGGTTTTTGTTTTGAATTGAATTTATATAATCAATAGTAAATTTTTCTAAACTTACATAATATATTTTTTTTGATGGATGTTTTATTTTAATAGTATTCCCTATTGCTTGAATCATGTGTGTTTTACCGAGACCCGTACCTCCATAAACAAAAAAAGGATTATAGTTTTGACCAGGATTTGTAATAATAGCCTGAGAAACAGCGTAAGCTAGCTCGTTGAATGGGCCAACTACAAAAGAATTGAAATTATATTTAGGATTTAAATTGTCTTCTTTATTTAAATAAAGATCATTAAGGGGTAATTCTTTGTTTATATTTATAATTTGTTTAATATTATTATTTTCTGGGTTTTTATTTCCACCTTCATTTTTATGAATAATATATTCAATACTACGAACTCCATCCTCGTGCCCTATTATTGTTTTAAGTATGAGCTTATGAAATTTGTTATATAACCAATCTTTTACAAATTCATTAGGAACACCAACATATAATGTACCAGCCTCCTCTCTTACTATTAAGGTGTTTTTGAACCAAGTTGTAAAATTTGCCTTAGATATACTAAGTTCAATTTCAGAAAGGCACTTATTCCAGAGTTCATTTGTGTTCATGTTTTTCATTATACCCTCGTTTCTTAAAACTCAATAATTTAATATCTTAATTAACCTGTTAATAACGTGTGTATAACAAAAAACCCATAATAAATATAGAAATAATATTAATATTTTTAAATACAAATTAATATAAAAACTTGTTTTAGGTCTAGACATGTAGTTTTTAAATGTTGCAAAATTTGTCAATATAGTATATATTTCCCTTATGTCTCAAACATATCAACCAAACAAAAGAAAAAGAGCTAAATCTCACGGCTTTTTAGTTAGAGCAAAAACACCAGGTGGTAAAAAGGTTACAAAGGCACGCCGTCAAAAAGGCCGCGCAAAAGTTTCTATTGCAAAATAACTATGCTCCCAAAGAAAAAAAGAGTCACAAAAGATATTTTCCAAGCCGTAATGGATAAAGGAACTATCATTTATGGCTCTTTTTTTCTTTTTCGCTATATAAATAGTGATTTACCTCAAATTGCATTTGTTGCACCTAAAAAAATAGCCAAAACTGCTACTAAAAGAAACTCTTTAAGAAGGAAAGGTTATAATATTGTTAGATTATATGACCTTAAACACAAAACAGGCATTTTTTTCTATAAAAAAGAAGCTTTATCTGCTTCCATACTTGAAATTAAAAATGATATTGATTTAATTCTAAAAAAAGCAAAAATTATATAAAATGAAGAAAATTTTTATAAATCTCATAAATCTTTACCAAAAGATACCTTTTAAATCACATAATGCTTGTGTTTTTTTACCTACATGTTCTGAATATACAAAAGAAGCAATTATTAAATATGGTTCAATTATAGGGATATATAAAGGGATATTGAGAATTTTGAGTTGTCACCCATGGCAAAAAAAACACTATGACCCATTAAAGTAAATAAATCTAAAATTCCCACATTTGGTGGGAATTTTAGATTTAGAAATTAAAGAGGATAATCTTTACCCTCTTTATAATTTTATGGATTAATTTTGAATTTATACCTTTTTAATATACAATAGAACAATGTCATTACTATGGAATACAATTTTTTATCAACCAATTTATAATGCTTTATTATTTATAATTAGCAATATTACATTTGGGGATGTTGGTTTTGCTATTATTTTAATAACCTTAATTGTTAAGTTTGTTCTCTATCCCCTAACAAAGAAATCCATAAGAAGCCAGATTCTTATGAAAAAAATGGAACCAGAGCTTAAACTTATTAAGAAGAATTTTCCAAATAAAGAAGAGCAGGCTAAACAAACATTTGATTTATATAAAAAAAACGGAACGAACCCATTTTCTGGATGTATTGTTGTTTTAATACAATTACCAGTAATCATTGCTCTTTATTATGTTATATATAAAGGACTTTCTGTTGATACTAATGTTGTTTACTCTTTTATACATAAACCAGAAATATTCCACACGAAGTTTTTAGGTTTGATAGAAATAAATAGTAAGAGTATTGTTTTAGCTGTTCTTGCTGGTATAACACAATTTATCCAAGGATACCTAGCCTCCCCTGTTAAGCCAAAAGTTGAAATTGTTACCGAAGCCGAAATAAAAGAAAAGAAATCTTTTCAAGAAGAACTTTCTGGTAGTATGCAGACAAATATAAAATATGTCCTACCTGTTTTTATCGCAGTGATAGCATGGCAGATTTCCGCAGCTATCGCACTTTACTTTGTTACTAGTAATATATTTACTATTATTCAAGAATGGTATATTCGAAGAACATTAGAAAATAAATAAAATTATTATATGGAGCACGAAAAAATAAAGGAGATAATAGAAAATATTTTTAATCATACAGCTTGTACAATATCAAAATACGAAACATCAAATGAAAATGGAATGCTTTGGTGCATGATAGATACACCTGATTCAAGATTTATGATTGGACGTGAGGGTGAAACTTTGCGCTCACTTAATCATTTAGTACGTAAAATGGTAGAGAAGAGTTTAGGGCAAGAAGAAACCTCAAATATTTTTGTTGATATAAATGGATATCAAAAAAAGAGATTTGATAGTTTGAAAACAATAGCTCATATGATGGCAGAACGCGCTAAATATTTTAAGAGTAATATAGAAGTAGATCCTATGCCAGCCAGTGAACGCCGTATAATACATATGTTTTTAGAAGGAATTCCTGATATTAAAACAGAATCCGAAGGTTATGGCCCCTCTCGAAGAGTAGTTATAAAATATATTGGTGACACAAATATATAATTATAATTAATAATCATGAATTAAAAATACCCAAGCACTGCTTGGGTATTTTTATATTTTATTTTAAACTAAAAGACCACAATGTATAATCTTTTTTATTTATAAAGAATAATTTATCTTCATTTTTACTTAAAAATAAATTTATTGCATCAACAGGTATTTCATTTGATGAATTAGCCATTGTTGATGTTTCTTTTGTTATTGCGTTTATTTTAATGAAAGAATCATCAAATGAAACTATTCCTTGATACCAAGAGTCAGGATATTGTGTACCTTTTATTACGTTTGGAACTGCACAATAAATATTTATATTATCACTACCCCAAATACATTTTTCAGGTAATCCGTATTTATCTAAATCCATAGAGGTGTGACTTTTTATATCAAAGATGTTTAATCTAGGGCCTATATTTAAAGACGCCCCATATAAAACACGTGTACCATTATTATTTGAGAGAGTTGTTAAACCAGGAATACCACCAAATATTTTTGATATTGTTCCGTTTTTTATACTAAAATCAAAAACACTTCCTTCTACTAGATAAGATGGTTTTGTGTTTAAGAATATTTTATCTTCTGTTACCCATTGTGGTAACCACTCTGAAAAAGGAGAAGTGAAAACCTGGTTTGTTTTTGTTTCATCAAAAGATTTAATTACACCAACTACGCCACTTGTACTTTTTACAATAGAGAAAAATTTACTTTTATCGGGAGACAAACTTAATTGAAGTATATCAGAAGATAGAAAAGCTCCTGGACTACCCCCTAATTGAGCCAAAAAGCTCGTTATAGACTGTTTGTCGGAGGATGGGTACCTATAGATAACTGAAGTAGTTTTTCCATCAAATATAGTTTCATAAACACCAGGAATAGTAGAATTTGATATCTTTCCTTCAACCATAGTATCTAAAAACATTTGATAAATATGGCCAGTTGATTTTTCTACATATCGAAGAGATGGAACAACCTCAGGTGCGGATAAATCATTTAATTGTCTTGTGTCTTCAGTATAACCTGCTCCAGATACAGCAAATTTAGTTATTTGTTTAAAACGTGAACCCATCTCATACGGTGTTTTTGGCTCTTTTTCTATACCCTCATCTTCGTTTCCAGTAGTTGTAGGTGTTGTTTCTGTTGATTTTCCAAAAGGATTAAATTTTTGATAAATGCTTGTTGTTGTGCCAGTTTGAGTACCCGATTTATTTTGATTATAAAAATAAATACCAAGCATTATTGCTCCAACAAATATAAATACGATTATAAAAATGATTTTTGTTTTTCTAGGCATAAATATTAATTAATTATTATCTTCCGTTGGTTGACCAGTGCCACGTTTCTTTTAATAAAGCAAAATTATTTGATAATCCAAACTCTTTAGCGTTTATAACTAACCACTTATAGCATACATTATTTGTATCTGTTTTACCTATACCCAAGCCATTACAATTAAAATCGATAGCCAGTCCTTTTTCATGATTAGATTTACCTGGTATTGCTGTTGCTACTCGACACGATATCTTTCCAGAGTTTAATTCAACAGGTGTTCTTGTTGGAGGCTGACAATTCTTTTTTCTAAGAGCAAGCTGTTTTTCTGTACTTCTAGTTCCTGTTCCAGAGATATTTATTCCATTTGCTTTTGCTTTCAATATTAATTTTTTTAGATCTTCAGAAACTCTCTTACAAACGTTTATGTTGGCAGGGTTTCCTCCTGTAGAAACATTGGTGTAACCCTCTGTACACCCTGCAGTAGGAGCAGAAAGGTTCTCATATGTTGACCACGGTTCTGCTTCATCATCAATATCGATTTCGACAGGTTTAACTACAAACCCTTTATTTCCCAACAAATCAGGATTTATGGTGTTAAGTAACGCATAAGAACCAAGAGCAATAAGTAATCCAAGAAGAGCAGAATACATTTTACTTTTTGCTTCAGTTTTTCCAAAAACAGACTCATCCCCCATATAAGTTATGCCATATATTATTAGCATTATTACTGCTAATGCAGCACATAATCCTATACCAAACTTAAAAATTATACCTAAATAATCAGAGATACCACCCTTTGAACATTCTGGATCTGTACTAGCTGTGTTAGTATCTATACACTTACTAAATCCAGGTATAGGGGCGAGAAGTGTGTATTTAGTACTATTTGAAGCGAGACCAACCTTTTCTGGGTCAATGATTACTA
>JBBQGF010000005.1:0-39048 GCA_038322745.1 Minisyncoccia bacterium
CATTATTATAATTTGTCAATAAATACAACTTATTACCTCTTATGTTACAATACTCTTCATGTCACACGAAAAAACAGCGATAAAAACTATATATTTTAGTATGGTTAGTACATTTTTTTTAGCGGCAATAAAATGGACTGCTGGCTTTTTTGGTCATTCTTACGCTTTAATAGCTGATGCAATAGAATCAACTACAGATATTTTTTCATCATTTTTAGTTTTATTAGGCATAAAATATTCAAGTAAACCTGCAGATAAAAACCATCCATATGGACACGGAAGAATTGAACCACTTGTAACATTTCTAGTGGTTGGGTCTCTAGTTATGGCTGCATACATAATTGCAAAACAAGGCATAGAAAATATACAAAATCCACACGAACTACCAAAATCATGGACTCTTATTATTTTATTTATAATAATTGCATGGAAAGAAATATCTTACAGATTGGTTATAAAAAAAAGTAAAGAAACAAAAAGTACTTCACTTAAAGCCGATGCTTGGCACCATAGGAGTGATGCTATCACGTCAGTAGCTGCATTTATAGGTATTTCAATTGCATTGATATTAGGTAAAGGTTTTGAATCAGCAGATGATTGGGCTGCTCTTTTTGCTTCTGGTTTTATTCTTTACAACTGTTATTTGATAGCAAGACCTGCATTTGGTGAGGCAATGGACGAACATACTCATGATGATTTAATAAATGAAATAAGAATATTTTCTAAAACTGTAGAAGGTGTTATTGATACTGAAAAATGCTTTGTTAGAAAATCTGGAATGAAATATCATGTTGATTTACATATAACTGTAAATAAAGACTTATCTGTCAAAGAAGGGCATGATATTTCTCATGATTTAAAAAATAAATTATTAAAAGAAATGCCTGAAATTTTAAATATTTTAATTCATATTGAACCTAGTGAATAAGAGTTATATTCTTGCAATATTTAGGTAAATATAGTACCATACAACTTATGACGATTATTGCTAATATATTGCCGTATATACAAATTATACTATCTATCATCCTAATTGCAGCTATTTTGCTCCAACAATCAGACGCTGGGGTAGGAGGAGTATTAGGAGGAGGAGACGCTGGTGGTCTTTACCACACACGTCGTGGTTTTGAAAAATTTCTATTTATAACTACTATAGTTATTGCTGTTCTTCTTACCGCTTCATCTATCGTTGCAATATTCGTTAAGTAATAATTTCTTATTACCATTAACTAATAAATATCACTCTTTTGAGTGCCCTTATGTATAAATTTTTTTCCTTTATAAAAGAATTTCGTATTCCTAAAAAACAAGAACTTCACGACGCATTAATATCATTTTCTAAAAAAGAATTTTATATTTTTTCAACAATAATCATTGTCGCAATAATTTCAACAGTTATTATTCTTAACAATTTGAATAATAAATTTTTAGTTGAGGTTCCCACAGACGGAGGAACTATTACAGAAGGGATAGTAGGAATGACAAATTTAGTTAACCCAGTTCTAGCAGTATCCGATGCTGATAAAGATTTAACAGCACTTATTTATAGTGGGTTAATGAGAAAAAATACTGATGGAACATTTATTCCTGACCTCGCTGAATCTTATACTGTTTCAACAGATGGACTTACTTATACATTTATAATAAAAAAGAATGCACAATTTCACGATGGTAAAAAGGTTACCCCTGAAGATGTTATTTTTACAATTGAAAAAATAAAAAACCCTGCAATTAAAAGTCCCAAGAAAACTGGATGGGATGGAATAGTTGTAGAAAAAATTGATGATAGAACAATTACTTTTAAATTAAAACAGGCATATATATCTTTCTTAGATAATACAACAATAGGAATATTACCCTCACATATATGGGCGAATGTAAAAGATACTGAATTTGTTTTGTCCCCTTTTAATATTAAGGCTATCGGTTCCGGTCCATATAAATTCAAATCTGTATCAAAAAATAATGACGGAATTCCAGTATCATATAAATTAAAAAGTTTTTCAAATTTTGTTTTAGGAAATCCTCATATTAAGAATATAAATATTATTTCATTTTCAAATGAAAAAGAAATGGTACAAGCATTAATAGATGGAAAAATAGACCAAGCAAGTAATATCAGCCCTAAAAAAGCAGAAAAGATTATTAATAGTAATCATGTTATACATACAGCTTCTACTCCAAGAATTTTCGGTTTATTTTATAATTCTACTAATAATAAAATTTTTACTGATTCTAATGTTGTCCATGCGATTAATTATGCTTTAAATAAAGAAGATATAGTTAATACTGTTTTGTATGGATATGGAACAGTTATAAATAGTCCAATTCCAGAAACTATTTTAAAAAACAATATTGAAAATATTAAAGATATTGATTCAATAAATAAAGCAAATGAATTATTAGAAAAAAATGGATGGAAACTAGGCAGTGACGGGATAAGATCAAAAGGTGGCACAACTACAAAAACTATTACAAAAAAAGTTGGAAATAAAACAGTGACTCAAAAAGTTACAGTAAATAATGGCCCTGTAACTCTATTAGAATTTTCTTTAACAACAGGAGATACACCAGGGCTTAAACAAACAAGCGATATAATTAAAAATCAATTAGAAAAAATAGGAGTAAAAGTTAATACAGAAAAAGTATATGAAACTGGAACCCTTAATCAGATTATTAGGAATCGAGAATATGAAGCATTATTTTTCGGTCAAATAATTAATCATGAATCAGATTTATTTTCTTTTTGGCATTCTTCACAAAGAAAAGACCCCGGTTTAAATATAGCTATGTATAGTAACCCTAAGGTGGATAAGATTCTAGAAGATTCACAAAAGACAATTAACAAAGATGATAGAAATATAAAATATAAAAATCTAGTTGAAGAATATAATAAGGATTTACCTGCTCTTCTAATATATTCACCAAAATATTTATATGCAACATCAAATGAACTCAATAATATAAATCTTGATACATTAACAAATACGTCTGATAGATTTGCATCTGTCTATACTTGGTATGCAAACAAAGATCATGTATGGAAAATCTTTACAAAATAAAAAATAAAAAATAATGAACGAAATACCAAAACAACAAAATAACCAAAAAAATAAAAATAATAATTTTCATCACAACAGAACAAACACTATTAAGGTAATACAAAAACCTCAAACTGTTAAAACTACAAATATTGGAACAATAACAAAAGTTTCTCGTGCTGTATCAGCACAAAATGCTAAACAACCTGAAATTAGAAATAATAATAAAATTAATCGTGGAAGTTATCAGTATGGAAATACAAAAGGAGGAAGAAGATCTCATGTCAAAACACCTACTCCCCCAAAAGACAATATCCTATCACCCCAAAAAAGGAAAACAAATCTTATCCCCCCACCTGAAGCTGGAGTAATCAGAATAATACCTCTAGGTGGAGTAGAGGAAATAGGAAAAAATATGACTGCAATAGAGATTGGTAATGATATTATTGTTATTGATGCTGGTATGCAATTTAAAACAGAAGATACTCCAGGAATTGATTACATCATCCCAAATACTACATATTTAGAAGAAAGAAAAGATAAAATAAGAGCAATGCTTGTTACCCATGGACACCTTGATCACATAGGTGGTATTCCTCTTGTTATGGATAGAATTGGTAATCCCCCTCTATATTCTAGAAACCTTTCTATTTTAGTTATGAAAAAACGCCAAGAAGAATTTCCACATCTACCAGCTTTAAAAACAAATATAGTTGAAAAAGATTCTGTTATATATGTTGGTGATTTACGTATTAGATTTTTCGGAGTAACTCATACTATGCCTGATTCTATGGGTATAGTTATAGAAACTCCATATGGTTCAATAGTAACTCCTGGAGACTATAAATTAGACCAAATAGACGGAATTGTTTCAGATGAAGAAGAAAAAGAATATGCTTTTTTTGATAAAGAAAAAGTACTTTTATTATTGACTGATTCTACAAATATTGAAAATGAAGGATTTTCTGTTCCTGAAATTAAAGTACATGAAGGATTAGATAAATTAATTCGTCAAGGAACTGGCCGTATTATTATATCAGCCTTTGCGTCTTCTATAACTCGTTTAATGAAAATTGTAGAGATAGCTGAATCTCTCGGAAAAAAAGTTATTTTAGATGGAAGATCTCTAAAAACAAACATGGAGGTATGTGAACAAGCTGGAATTTTTACTCCAAAGAAAGGAACAATTATACCGATTGAAGATGTAGATAAATACGCGCCTAATAAAGTTCTTATTATGATGACAGGAGCTCAAGGAGAAGAATTTGCGGCTCTAAATCGTGCAGCAAACAAAACCCATAAGAAATTTATTATTAAACCAGGAGATACAATCATTCTTTCCTCTTCTATCGTTCCAGGAAATGAAATTGCAGTTCAACATTTAAAAGATAATTTAACTCGTCATGGTATCCGTATTATTAGTTATAGAACAAGTGAAGAAACAGTTCATGCTACAGGTCATGGAAACCAAGAAGATATCAAATGGTTGCACAGAAAAACTCATCCAAAGTTTTTCATACCAATTCATGGATGGCATTCAATGCTTGTAAAACATAAGGAAGTAGCTATGTCTCTAGGAATGTCCATGGATAATATAATTGTTCCAGACAATGGCTCAATAATAGAAATAATAGACAATGGTTCAAAGATGATTCTTCGTAAAGAAAAAGCACCTAGTGGACCTATGATGGTAGATGGATTTTCAATTGGAGATGAACAAGATGTTGTAATACGTGATAGAGTTATGCTTGCTCAAGACGGGATGTTTGTTTTGATTGCAACTATTGATAGTTCAACAGGTAAACTTCGTAAATCTCCTGATATAATATCTCGAGGATTTATTTATTTAAAAGAAAATCAAGAATTACTCCATCAGGTTAGAATAATTATAAAAAAGACTATCGAAGATGGAACTGTTGGTGTAAATCCTATAAATTTTGACATAATTAAAACAAGTCTCGGGGACAATATATCCAAATTTCTATTTCAGAAAACTGCAAAAAGACCACTTGTTATTCCCGTTTTATTAAGTATTTAATTAAAAAAATATCATGTTTAAATTAATTTTTACACGATGTAATTTTAGAAAATCAAATGGAAATTAGTAATATGCGTCGGATGTATATAATATCATTTTTATTTAGTTTACATATAGCATTATCTGCTTATGTTAATTCTACATTCCTAATTAGAATTATTTCAGAGAAATACGTTGGTATTTTATATACAGTGGCATCAGTTATCGCACTTATATTACTTTCTAATAGCTCTACTATCTTAAAGTGGGTGGGTAATCGTATATTTATATTATGGTTGCTCATTATCAATATGATTTCGCTAGTTGGTATGATAATTTCAAATAATCCATACATAATAGGAACTTCTTTTGTAGCATTACTGGCTACAAATAGTTTAATTTTTTTATGTTTAGATATATTTATTGAGCATTATGAAGACCCTACTAAAATTGGCAGGACAAGAGGAATATATCTAACTATTATAAATATTGCTTGGATGATATCCCCTCTTATAACTTCATTTTTAATAACAAAAGAAGGAGGATATCAAACTATTTACTTAATTTCATTCATCACAACGGTTATAATGACTATCGGATTAGTATTTTCAGTCAGAACTTTTAAAGATAGTGTTTATAGCAAAACTCCATTTATTGAAACATATAAATTTTTAAAAACAAATCCTCATATGTTGGCAATAAATATGATTAACTTCGTTTTACAATTCTTCTTTGCTTGGATGGTAGTTTATACTCCAATATACTTATATGAGCATATTGGACTTGGGTGGGATAAAATTGGTATTATATTTACTTTCATGCTTGCTCCTTTTGTATTGATTAGTTTTCCTATGGGAGTACTAATTGATAAATATAAAATTAAAAAAAGAACTCTACTTCGAATAGGATTTTTAATTATGGGATTATCAACTTTTTTAATTACGATAATCTACACAAAAAGTGTTTTGATTTGGGCTGCAGTACTTTTCTTTACTAGAGTTGGGGCAAGTATGGTAGAATCAACTTCTGAGATATATTTCTTTACACATAAGAAAGAAGAGGATTCTTCCTTACTCAGTGTATTTCGAGATATGAATCCTGTTGCTTATATTATCGCACCTTTATTTTCAACTATGATTTTTATTTTTCTTCCTTTTAAATATTTATTTATAATATTGAGTATTATTATTTTATTGTCTGGTTTATATTATATTCCAAGACTAAAACACAACCATGAAAATCCCATATCCAATTAGAATAAATAGATATCTTGCACTTAATAATTATTCTACTCGTACTGGAGCAGATGAGCTTATTAAAAAAGGTTTCATTACAATAAATAAAAGAAAGGCTGTTCTTGGAGATATAGTAGAACAGGGTGATTTAGTAGAATTAACAAACAAAGCTCCTAAAAAAGAGTATGTGTATTACGCATACAATAAACCAGTGGGGATATCAACAAATAAAGATAATGATAGTAAAGATATTCTTTCTGTGACTAAATTTCCTGTACCAGTTTTTCCAATTGGACGACTCGATAAAGACTCTCGTGGTCTCCTAATCATGACAAATGATGGGCGCGTGACAGATAGACTCCTATCCCCTAAATATTTTCACGACAAAGAATACGTGGTAAAAGTAGAACCAGCATTTTCAGATACTTTTATTTCCATGATGGGTAATGGTGTGCATTTTGATGGCTTTGTAAGTAAGAAATGTGAGGTATGGCGTCAAACTAAGGATACTTTTCATATTGTACTCACAGAGGGCAAAAAACGCCAAATTAGACGTATGTGTGAAGCATTACATCATAAAGTAATAGACTTAAGACGTATCCGTATAATGAATATAGAATTAGAAAAAATACCTGAAGGAGGTCATCGTGAAATTAAAAGTACAGAACTTGATACACTTCTTAAATCATTACAATTAAAATAATAATTTTTATATATACAAAATACCTAGACTTTCAGTCTAGGTATTTTGTATAAAATATAATACTATTTTGCTATATATGGTAATAGTCCCATAAAACGAGCTCTTTTGATAGCAATAGCTAGTTTTCTTTGATTCTTTGAAGTCACATCTGTGCGACGACGAGATTGCATACGAGCAGAAGGAGTTATAAAACGACGTAGCAATTCTACATCTTTATAATCTATATGCTTGATGTTATTTGATGAAAAATAATCTTGTTTCATAATTTTTAATTCTTAATTTTTAATTCTTAAAATGGAATATCTTCTGCATTTATTTGTTCTTCAGGATATTCGATAGTATCTATCTCTTCTTCACGTTTTGTTGGTGATGGCTGTGAAGGACCATTTGATGAGGAAGGTGAACCAGTTGGTTTTGAACCAAACTGAACTGTATCTGCAATGATTTCTGTACGATACTTTTTAGTATTTGTTGCAGCGTCATCCCAGCTACGAGTTTCCATTCTTCCCTCAACCAATATCTGACTTCCTTTTTTCATATAAGTAGCAACATTCTCTGCTGTCTTGCCCCATACTACTATATTGTGATAATCGGTTTTGTCTTGTCTTACCCCATTTGCATCTTTATATGTACGATTTGTAGCAATACTAAAAGTACAAACTTTGTTTCCAGAAGCAATTGCTTTTAAATCTGGGTCACGAACTAGATTTCCTATGAGAATAGCTTTGTTTAAATACATAAATATAATAAGTAGTTTAAATTATTAATATTCCAATTATACCACAAGAGCATCTATTTCTTTGTCTATAACTTCTTCATTGATAGGTGCTGATTCTCCAGATGTTTTTGAAGTATTACGACGCTTTCCACCATCTTGTTTCCCATATGCACGTTTAGTTGACATAGTACTTTCACGAACAGTTTTAACCATAAGATAACGCACCAACTTTTCATTCTTATCTAGAGATTCTTTGATAAGTTTTGCGTTTGATGTTGTACATTCAAACTTAACCCAACCAAAATAACCATAAGAAAACTTCTGTTTCTTGTTTGCAATAGAACGAGACATTTCATATGCTAATTCTAACATTTTAGGATATTCATCAGATATAAAAGTTGCTCCTTTATTTCCTAGAGATTCCTTAAACTCCGCTACTTCACCTCCAAGATTTTCTTCTGCAATCCCTGGAATCATGATGTAACCTACCTCATATATAGACACTTTAGAATCTGCAATTTCTGCAGTTTCTATAACTTCTTTTATTTTAGCCATTAGATTTTACTATTTTATACCTTATATAGATATAAAATAGATTTAATTTATACTTATAATATCATTTCGCTATGGACCTGTGTGTACCGACTTCAGGGTCGGGACAAACGAAATGTGCTGTTATACTAACAAAAATACATCAATCTGTAAAGTGTCCTATTTAACACTCAGATAGGGCTTTAGGCCCTATCTGAGTGTTAAATAGAGATATATCTTTCAAAATTGAATAACTTGTTAGCATTTGAAACAATAGCAATTGCCACTTCTTCTTTATTCAATCCTTTTATCTCTGCTATTTTATTTATAATATCTTTTACATACACTGGTTCATTTCTCTTCCCTCTATGAGGTACTGGAGCCACATATGGACTATCTGTATCAGCTAATATCATATCAAGTGGTAATGCTTTTATTATCTCTTGATAATCAACAGGTCTTGTAAAATTTTTACGTGGAGGATATGTTATTACTCCGGCAAAAGAAATATAAAATCCAAAATCTATAAAATCTTTTGCATCTTGTAAAGTTCCAGCAAAGAAATGTGAAACTCCTTTTACTTTTGAATATTTTTTAAGAATTTCTAATGCATCTTGATAAGCATTTGTATCTAAATCTTCATCATTATTTCGTATGTGAAGCATTAATGGAATATTTAGTTCATTAGCGAGTTCAATCTGAGAAATGAAAGTAGTTTTCTGTTTTTCTATACTATCACTATCTAAATGGAAATAATCTAACCCACACTCACCTATTCCAACAACTTTCCCAAGCTTTGCAAGTTTTTTGTATTTTTCATAATCGAAAATTTCTCCACGAGAAGTAAACTCTTGTCCATTACTTCCAAGTTCGCTAACGTCATGATATGAAGCCCCTGTATGTATAGGATGAAGTCCGATAGTTGCATAAACTCCTTCATACTCACAAGTCAATTCTACTGCTTTCTTTGAAGTATCGTATTGTGTACCAATATTTATCATCCAAGTATTATTCTCTAGACAACGCATAATAACTGCATCTCTATCTTCATCAAATGCTTTGAAATTTACATGTGAGTGTATATCTATATATTTAGGCATAATAATTTTTTATAAAATTATCTAATTCTTTTACAGTATCAACAATTCCAATTAGATTTGAATGTACTTCTCTTTCAAAAAATGTCTTATTGTGCACACCCCAAGTAACAGCAATAGTACGGATATCTGCAATATCTGATTCTTTTACATCTCCCAATGAATCTGTTATAAATAATACGTCTTTTTTTTCTACTCCATATTTATCTTCAATTAATTTGAATTTATCTACTTTATTTTTTGAAAGTTCTGCTGTAGCAATAAAATCAAATAAATGACCAATTTTAGAATGTTCAAGTAATGGTAAACAATTTATATTAAAAGCATTCGTATTTAGAACTAGTAAATATCCATTATTGTGTAAATTCTCTAACATGTCTTTAATTCCATAAAACATAGGAGTTTTACTTTTAATTTCAGCATAAAAAACCTTTCGTTTAGATTTTTCTTCTTCTGTTTCTTCTTTTTTAAGATGAGAATATTTATTCGATTCTTCATGAAAATTACCACTATGCATTTCTTTATACATAATATTTGTCATTCCAGGGTGTCCTTTTAGATAAAATTCTTCAGCAAATGGGATAGAATCAAATAAAACACCATCCATATCAAAAATTATTATTTTATTATTCATATTAATCTTTTCTCATAAACAATGGAGATTCTGGTTTTTCTCTCAATTCAAGAAGTTTTATTATTTTGTGAGATGTATCAGGTAAAATTGGTGCCAAACTCACCGCAATATGGGCCAAAATTTGTGCAGCTTCTCGTAAGTCATAAGTGGCCTGTTCTTTATCAATTTTTATTTTCTTGTATGGCTCAGTACTTTGAATAAATTGATCAAGTTTTGTAATTTCTCCCCAAATAACATCAGTTACTTTATTTAATTGGAATATTTCATAACCTTTTTCTATTTCGCTATTTATTATCGGTTTAAAAGAAATATCACTTATATCTATATCATAAATTACAAGCATATTCATTAGACGAGAAGTTAGATTTCCTATTCCATTTGCTAAATTTGCATTATAAGCTTCTTTAAATCTTTCCATTGTAAATGGACTATCGTCAAAAGGAGATAGTTCGCGAAGAACAAAATACCTTAGTGCATCTGTTCCATATTCTTTTACCACATCATATGGGTTAAAAACATTTCCGAGAGATTTAGACATTTTTATCCCTCCTAGGCCAGTTATAAAACCATTAACTACTATTTGGTGTGAACATGGTAAACCACAAGCCATAAGCATAGCTTGCCACATTGCTGACTGTTGTCTCAAATTATCTTTGCCACAATATTGAGTAGGTGTTCCTTTCATCCAATATTTATTAAATGAGTCATCTTCATTATTCTTCAGCATATTAGGCCATCCTAATGTTGAAATATAATTTACCAATGCATCAAACCAGACATACATAACTTGAGTATCATCATTTGGTACTGGGATCCCCCATGGCATTTTGGAAGCAAGTCTGGATATAGAAAAATCTTCGAGTCCATTCTCAACAAATGTTTTAATTTCATTTAAACGAAAGTCAGGTAATACAAAGTTTGGATTATCTGAATATAAAGAAAGTAATTGTTTTTCAAAAGATTTAAATTTAAAGAAATAGTTCTCTTCATCTATCAGTTCAATTGATACTCCTGGATGTACAAAGCATTCACCTTTTTCATTTAATTCAGAATCAGTTTTATTTAATTCACAACCTACACAATATTTTGCTTGGTATGTTTTTTTATAAATATATCCATTATCAAGACATCGAGCCCAAAATTCTTCTGCTGCAACAACATGATTTGAATCTGTTGTTCTTATAAAATGTACATCTGGAGATATATTTAATAAATCTTTTAATCCTCTGAATTTGGAAGCATATTCATCTAAATATTCTTGAATCTCTCTACCTTCTTTTTTAGAGGCTTCCCATAATTTCTTACCATGTTCATCTGTCCCTGTATTAAAAAATATATCAAAACCTTCTGATTTTTTATATCGAGCTATTACATCTGCACGAATAATTTCCATAGCAAAACCAACATGAGGTTCTGCATTTACATAAGGCAATGTAGTTGTTATATAGAATGATTTAGACATAAATTTAATTATACTACACGAGAGAGAATTTTTTTCTTCTCAATGTCATCAATAAATTCAAACAAACAAACAGCAAATGGTATAGCAAGTATTACTCCCCAAAAAGATGCTAATTCCCAACCAATTAATATTGAGAGAATAACAACAAGTGGAGATATACCTATAACTTTTTTGATAACAAGAGGATAAATTAAGTATGTTTCAAACTGATGCAAAATCAAATATAAAGCAAGGGTTAATAAAGAAAGAGTCGCTCCTCCATCAAGATACGAGAACATCATAGCGGGAATAATAGCAAGATATATTCCAAAAGGAATTAATTCAAACACAGCAGTCATTATAGCAAGAACAAGAGAATATTTTACTCCTAAGATGGTTAAACCTAGATATGTAAGTATGCCAACTATTAAACCTATTAACATTTGCCCTTGTATCCAGAGACCAATCTTGTGCTCAGTACGTTGCCATAAATCTATAATGTATTCCTCACTTTTATCAGGAATAATAACTCTGAGAAAATTCTCAATTCCCTTCTCTTTAATAGATAAATAAAATGAAATTATAACTATCAAAAATAGATTAAATATACTACCGAAAGCTTGTCCAAATATATTAAAGAATCCACCAGAGAGACTCATCGCGAGTTTTTGAGTACTTGTTATAAGTTCACCTATTGAACCACTAGATGAAATAGTATTTATAACTCCCTTTGCCCCTGAAATAGTAGCAGGTTGGAAACTATTTAATATACTACCATCAGGAATATATTGGCTAAGTGATGATACGAGTGCAGACATTTCTTCGAGAAATACTGGAATGAAAACAGATGATAATCCAATCAAAGAACCAATCGTTATAATATATATTATAAAAACAGCAAATATACGATTTTTAACATATTTACTCAACTTTTTTACTGCAGATTCAACAAAAGAAGCTATTACAATCGCTGTTAAGATAATTAGAACTATATTTATAAGTTTAAAAAACACAAAAACCAATCCTCCTATGAGTAAAATCCGAAGAAGAGTGTTTGTTGAGATGTTAATATTTAAATTTTGCGAATGATTCTGCATACACTATATAATAGCATATTTATGGTATTTACTAGAAATTCAATATATTTAAGAATTTATTCTCATCTTTAAAAGGACCAATAATTGCTAAATTTAAATTTTTGTTTTTAAATATCAATTTAGCCATTTTTTGAATATCAAGTGGTGTTATTTTTCTAATTTCTTTAATTTTTTCTTCTAAGGTTTTAATCTCATTTTTTAGAAGTTCTTGACCTCCATAGAAATTTGCTATATCATCTGTCGCCTCAAGAGACATTTTCATGTTGCCTATTATTAGAGATTTTACTTTATTTAATTCTTCGTCGCTTACTTTTTCTTTTATTAATAAATTACACTCCATAATAATTTCTTTTATAACTTCCTCAGTTCTTGTATTATTTACACCTGCTGATATTTGAAAAGACCCATAATCAAGAGAGGCCTGATTGTAAGCTCTAACATAATATGCAACACCCATTTCCTCACGAAGTTTAGAGAACAATCTTGATGACATTCCGGCACCTAATACACCAGAGAGAAGAGAAACAATTGTATTTCGTTTATCAAAAATAGAGAAGGTTCTAACTCCTAACACAAAGTGTGTCTGGTCTGTTTCCTTATATTTTATCAAAACATTAGGTTTTAATTGAGAATCTTTTGTTTTTGGTTTTTTGGCTCCTTTAAATACTGGTACATCTTTAAAATATTTAATTATTTCTTTATATACTTCACCGGAAGTTATATTTCCTGAAACAACTACTACAGTATTTTCTGCAACATAATGAGCCTTTTTATAATTTACAAAATTATCGCGAACCATCTTATAAATATTATCTTTAGTTCCAAGAGTACTTCTTCCTGCTGACTGGTCACCATATAGAACTTCGGTAAATAAATCTTGAACATGAGAAGCTGGCATATCTTCATACATATTTATTTCTTCTACTATTACGCCTTTTTCTTTTTCCATTTCAGAAACAGGAAAAGTAGAATTTAAATAAATATCTGAAACAATATCAAACATTTGTTTGAAATTTTTCGAGTCACCTTTTGCATAGTATCCAGTATATTCACTCCCCGTAAAAGCATTATATTGGCATCCAAGTGCATCTAATTCATGAGAAATAACCTTTGACGTTGGCCTTTTTACTGTGCCTTTAAAACACATATGCTCTAAAAAATGTGAAATACCATTGATTTCCTTAGGTTCATAATCACTTCCTGTACCTACTAAAACAAGAACCGTAACTGTTGGATTGTCCTTCATTGGTACAGTTACTACTCTCAGTCCATTTTTAAATATTTTCTTTTTTGCATTTAACATAAAATCATTTTAGCATAGATTAAGGTTTTAAAAAATCTCGCCTAGGTCCGACCTAGGCGAGATTTTTATTTAATTAATTTAATCTTTCTTTTATATAAGAGATTATTTCATCTTTATTTATTCTCTCTTGCTCACCTGTATCACGGTCACGAATTGTAACACAATTATCTTCTAGTGTATCAAAGTCAACAACAACACACCAAGGAGTGCCTATCTCGTCTTGCCTACGGTAACGTTTGCCTATGTTGCCATTGTTATCATATTCACACATAAACTCTTTGCGGAGTTTTAAATATAAATCATGTGCTTGAGATACTAATTCTGGTTTATTTTTCAATAATGGAAATACTGCAACTTTTACTGGAGCAAGTCTTTTATCTAACTTCAGGAATACCCTTGTTTCCCCTTCTTCTGACAGAATTTCAGTATAAGCATTGTCAATAAACATAAGGAAGAGTCTTGCTAAACCAACAGATGTCTCCACAATATGAGGAGTAAATCTTTTCTTATTTTCTTCATCAAAATAATCAAGGTTTACTCCTGAGAATTTACTATGTTGAGTTAAATCCCAATCACCACGAGCGTGAATACCTTCTACTTCTTTAAATCCACCCATAGATGCAAAATCATATTCTACATCATAAGCACTAGTTGCATAATGTGCGAGTTTTTCATGTTTAAAGAAACGTAACTTTTCATCAGGAATACCATATTCTAAATACCAATCATATCGTGCTTTTTTCCATATATCAAAGATTATTTTAGTATCTACTGGGTCATGAAAGTATTGCATTTCCATTTGCTCAAATTCACGAGTGCGAAAAATGAATTGTCTTGCTGCAATCTCATTACGAAAAGCTTTACCAACTTGAGCAATACCAAATGGTAACTTAGGATGCAAACTATCAAGTGTATTTTTATATTCGAGATATATACCACCACAAGTTTCAGGTCGAAGATATACTACATTCTCTTCTGTTAATGTATCTACAGGTGAACCCAGGTTTGATTTTACCATCATTGAAAAAACACGTGCTGGTGTCAATTCTGCTTTTTTACAATTAGGGCAGATAAGCTTTTTTTCTTCACGAAGTTTATCAAGTTCTTCGTTTATGAATACCATAGTTGCTTTATCAGCTTGAATACCAAAATCTTCGAGTATATGGTCTGCACGGAAACGAGATTTACAATTACGACAATCAACTTGCGGGTCATTAAATCCATCAACATGTCCTGATGCTATCCATGCTTTTGGATGTATAAATATAGCACTATCAAGTCCAAATATATCTTCACGATACTGAACCATGTGTTTTTGCCACTCATTTTTAATATTGTCTTTAAGTAAAATACCATAATGACCATAATCATAAACTCCAGCCATTCCACCATATATCTCAGAAGAAGGAAAAACAAAACCACGACGCTTACTGAGGGCTATAATAGTTTCCATTAAATTATTTTCTTTATTTTCCATATATTTATTCTATCACACGTTCTTGACCAGGTTTATAATTTGGATCATCTGAAATCATTGTATTAATCGGATTTCTTTTACTTTTAATCTCTACCCCGGCAAATGAATCTTGGCCAGAAAGATATAAATCTTTCATTAGCTGTGGAATACTTCCTACTTGAGAAATCGATGGATTAAGAGAAAGTGTAAATGTTGCTTCACGATTTGAAGCTGAACCAGTATTTACCTTAACACTTCCGATATTCCAAACAACTTCTCTTGTTAGTTCATTATATGTAATATTTTCTTTTTGAGAAACAGAGCCGACCCATTTAACATAAATCGGGATGGAGGCTTTTGCAATAGCTCCAGTTATAACGTTTGTAGAATTTGAAAGAGTCCAAGTTACATCATATTTTGTTTCAGTTTCAGCTTTTGGAGGTAGACTACCAGATTTAAATGAAACAGATGATGCAATTTGAAAATCTGATAAAAGTTTAACTATTTTTTTAGAAAAATTATTTACTTCTGTATAAGTGGAACCTAATGTTGGTTGTTTACCACGAATACTTATATCAAATACTACTTGTGGGTCTTTTATTGAAACCTGAGACCCAACTAATGAAGTTGTTTTTAAACTAAAAGTTACTTCTCCTTTTGCTCCTGGTTCGATACTTCCTAATCCTGTTATTGAATTTTTATCCCAAATAATACGACTATTTGCTGAATCATAGAATCCATCATTAGAATCAACAGATGCTTTTTCAAAAACATTTCCACTTATATTCGCTATGATTTCTGCATCAATAATTCTACTAGAGAGATTATTCACCCAAGATATACGAGCATTAATCTTATCTCCTGAATTTATGGCATTATCTACAATTATATTTGCTTCAAGAAAAGGTTTTACCACTGTAATAGTATGCAATGATGAATTATATACAATATTAACAGTTGATTTATCTGTTGGATTTATGGTTCCTGCATACACATGAAATACTTGTTGATCTTGAGCTTGAGCTATTATTCTACCTTTGACTTGTATTTTGATTGGGTTTGTTAGATTTAAAGATTCTAAACTCCATATTGAATTACCAAAAGTTGGAGCAGGAATAGCACTTTCATATACAAAATTATTGGGATAAGAAAGCTGTAATGCTGTATCACCTTTAGGAAGTGTAGTATTCAAAGTAGCCATGACACTAAAAGTAACATCTTGATCTGAGGTCACAGTATCAGGCGCTTCTATTGTTAGAGAGAGAGGTGCTGAACTTATATTTACAGAGTACTCTTTATTCTTCGTAAAAATAGCATTTGAACCTTCTGGATGATAATCTAAATCAATTTTTATGTTACGATTTGATTTTTCTTCCCCGTAAAGAGTAATTTTAATATTTTGAGTAATTGTTTCTCCTGGTTTTATTGTTCCTATTACAATTCTTGGTAATCTCACATAATCGACAATATTATCACTAGCACCATTTGGATATGATATTTGTAAATTTGAAAGTTCTAAACTAGCTTTATTACGATTTATAATTTCAATCTGTAAAGGTAATTCTTCTCCTCCTTTTGCAAAGGCATTACCAACAACTACAATATCAATGTTGTCGTTAGAAACAGAAATACCTCCATTCGAAAACATATAATATGCATACCCCATAGCACAAATAAAAAATATAATGGACAAAATAAAAAATTTTTTAAATATTGATGATTTAGGTTTTTTTAGATTATTCATAGTAATATTTTCTTCTTCATGTTGCCACTCAGGTTCAACTTTATGATTTACAGGATGGAGAACCCCTTCCTTGCTCCTGTGAGTTACCGTATCTTCTCGTTCATAAAGACGTCGTTTAATATCTTCAATTTTATGATTATTTTCTAACATAGAAATATTATACCATAATAATTTTAAAGTTGACTCTCATTTAATGCTTTATTTATGTGAGATATTATTGATTTTTTTTCTTTTAAAAGTAACTCTGTTTTATCTGTATTAAATGAATCCCCTAGATATTGAGATAATGAATCTGATTCTCCAATATATCCTAGTGAATTCATAATACGAAGAACTAGATGAATTTCTAGAGCTTCACGTGTAGATTTAGAAATACTCATATCATCTAGTAAATATAATACTTGAATATAATCATCGAAAATTTTTTCATTAGCTTCTTCTCCATCACAAAGTCGTTCTATTAATTTAGAAACACGAGCGATAAGAATAAGTGATGATTTGTCACTACGAGCAAATGGAAAAGATGTTACTGATTTAGCTGATGTCACTCTCCATATATCACGACCACGAACGAAATCTATATTTACATAAGAAAAATCCTGTAATGAAAAACGAAGTTTTGATTTATGAAGTCTTATACCTTGAACAACAGCTCTCACCAACCCCATCTCACGAGTATAAACAGTGAGCATTTTATTTGCTTCACCGGTATTTCGAGAACTTAATATAAAACCATGGCTGTGATATATGTGATGCATAACTAAGAATTAAGAATTAAGAATTTATTTAAATCATCTAAATCTATTTTATTTCTATCATAAAAATATGTATTTATTCCTAAAGATTTAGCACTTTTTACGGCGTCTATATTATGTTCAAAATATACAACTTCATTTTTATCTAATTTTAAACTATTAAGAAGTATCTCAAAATATTTTGGGTCTGTTTTTTCTGGATTATGTTTCAATGTAAAAACTTCATACGGCATATTGTTTAAACCATATTGTTCAAATTTATCATTATCTGCATTTGTAAGAATAATCTTTTTATTTTGAAATTTTTCAAGTAAGTTATACATATCTTTATAGATTTCAAACTTACTATTTTTTTCTATTATGAAACAATATACAGCATCTATTAAAATAGTTTTCATATACCTATTTTAACACATTTTCTATTGTGGTTACTAAATCTATTGGACTATCAATAATTGCTATAGGATGTCCTTTTTTAAGAGTTTCTTTACTGTGAATACCCCAAGTAACTCCAATTGAAGTAATTCCACACTCATTGGCTTCAAGAATATCTCCGAGGGAATCTGTAATAAAAACTGCATCTTTAAGCTTTAAATTATATTTTTTTAAAATGTAATTTATTTTTACTATTTTACTTTTGTGAAAATCTGTACCCAATATATCACTAAAATATTCTCTTATCCCTTCTTTGATTAGAAATTTTTCAATCGATTGGCTTCCAGAAGAAGAAACTATGGTTATAATATTTTTATTTTGAAGAATGTATATTGCATTATTTAAGATATCATTAATGTTAAGTTTTATAATATTATTATCATAATACTCATCCCAATTCTTTGGGACCACGTATGATTCATCTTCTACTGCCTTACCTATACCATCATGAAAATTGCCATTGGAAAAATCTTGAAATTTATTCCATGTTAAATTTTCATTTAAACCTTTATGAATAGAAAAAGAAAATTGAAGTGTGTTTACTAATACACCATCAAAATCAAATATGATTAATTTTTTATCTTTTAGATTCATAATTGTCTAGGTATTCCTTTGCTTTTTTTAAAATATTTTTACGTATTTCACGTTGAAATAAATTTACTGCTTCCTCAAAAGTGACCCATTTATATGATTGAATTTCTTTTTCTTCTATTTGGACTGTTTTATCATGAACATAACCAATAAAATAACCATTATTTTTTAACTTCGTCCTGTCTTCTTTTTTTATTTCATATTCCTCATAAATAATAGGTGTATCTAATATTTTTACTTCTTTGATATTTGTTTCTTCTTCTACTTCTCTTAATGCAGTTCCTAATGGGGTTTCCCCTTCTTCAGTATGTCCTTTTGCAAAAGTCCAATCATCTTTCTTCTCTTTCCGTTCTAAAAGAAGAAACATATCTTCATGCTCTTTATAAACAAGAATCACTCCATAACATTGTTCTTTTTTATCCATACTAAAAATTAATTTTAAAAATTAAATCATCAATTTTTATCTCTTCTCCTTCATTTTCTACAATATTTATTTGTTTAATGTTAACAGTCTTCATTAATTCATCTTTGAATTTATTAATTAACTCTTGACCATCAACACTAGTTGAAACAGATAAAGTAATTATATCATTAGCATTCAATCCTTTTTTCTTTCTCATATCTTGTAGTGCTCGGATAAATTCACGATAAGAACCCTCACTCTTTAATTCTTCGGTTATTTCTGTATTCAAGATTATACCATCTACCATATTCACATCAATTATAACCATTTTAATATTTAATTCATCTTTAATTATTTGAGTGTATTCTTTATCTAATTCATAACTTTTTATAGTTATACTAAGAAGTGGTTGTCGGACTTTTATTCCAGATTTCTGACGAGCATCAAGTCCCAGAGTTATGATATCACGAGCTTTTTGCATATCATTTATAATTTTTAATTTTTCATCATTATTCTTTAATTCTACTATTGGCCATTCTACTAAATGAATACTTTCACCCTCTCCTTCCTTCTTTAATTTCAACCAAATATCTTCAGAGGCAAAAGGAGTAAATGGCGCCATTAATTTTATTAATGTTTTAAGTACATAATATAGAGTTTGCTTTGCATCCTGATCTCCATCTTTTAATCTTTCACGAGAACGACGGACGTACCAAGTTGAAAGTTCGTCAATAAAATCTCTAGTCGCCCTTACTGGCTCTAGAAGTTTATAGTTATCTAAATAATTTGTTGTTTCAGAAACTAATTTATTTAAACGAGCAATTATCCATTGGTCTAAAATATTACCTGAACCAATATAATCATTTTTTTCTAAATCCTTATCACGATAAATTTCATAAAATGTAAGTACATTATATAAAAGATTAAAAACTTTACTATTTATTTCTGCCACATTTTTTTCATCAAAACTTTTTGATTCACCTGGTTGGTTCACTGAGTACATCCAAAGCCTAAGTATATCTACTCCATATTTTTCAATCATTGTCCAAGGGTCAACAATATTACCAAGAGATTTACTCATTTTCTTACCATTTGAATCAAGAAGTAATCCAAGACATATGACATTCTTATACGCTTTACCACGACCCATAATAGCCCCAACAGCGTGAAGTGTATAGAACCATCCACGAGTCTGGTCAATAGCTTCACTTATGAAATCAGCTGGGTAACCAGGTCCTTCAATAAGTTCTTTGTTTTCAAACGGATAGTGATCCTGAGCAAAAGGCATAGCTCCAGAATCAAGCCATACATCCATTACTTCTTTTGTACGTTCTAATTTTCCACCACAATTACAGATTAAGTGAACTTCATCTATAAATGGACGATGTAAATCAAGCTCATAATTTTCATTATGAGAAATAGGGATAAAATTTAATTCACGATATTCTGCATTTTTGGGATATTCAAAACCATTATTAAACATTTCGATTGTTTCTTTTCCTGTATAACCAAGAGAGCCTGCAAAAGAAAGACAAAATGGTCCACCATGAGTAACAACAAGAATATTTTTTCCTTGATATTTATTTTCCATATCATAGATGAAATTCATAGTTCTCTTTTTAATTTCATTGTCTGATTCATTCCCTTCAGCTATTTCATAAAAGTTTTCTACATTAGTAGGAAAATCTTTATGAAAATCTGTCCAATCTTTTCCTTCGTACATAGGAAGAGACATCTCGTGTAAACGATCATCGACAATAATAGAATCTATATTTATACCTAATGTTTCTGCAACCAATATAGATGTTTCTTTTGTTCTAACAAAAGGAGAAGTTATAATCAAATCTATTTTATTATTCATCAATTTAAGTGCAGATTCTTTAACTTGAGACTTCCCTTTCTCTGTAAGATGATCCTCATTATTAACAGAGATACTTACCAAGTCATTCAGATTATTATCTGCCTCACCATGACGCATCATAAAATATTTATTACATGATTTTTTTGTTTTTTCTTTTATAGATGAAAGACTCCCAAGAACTTCTCTTTTATTACAATCATTACAAATCCAAACTGGAAGTGGTGTACCCCAATATCTCTCACGAGAAATTGCCCAATCTTTTATTTCACGAAGCCAATCACCGAATCTACCGTCTTTAATATATCCTGGTTCCCAATTTATTTCATCATTTTCTTTAACCATTTCATCCCGTAGTGCTGACATCTTGATATACCAAGAATCACGAGCATAATAGATTAATGCAGTTTTACAACGCCAACAATGTGGATATGAGTGTTCATATTTTTCCTTTTTAAATAGCAATCCTCTATGCGCTAAATCTTTAATAACATCAATTGCTACGTCTTCATCTCGAACATTCCTTCCTTCAAACATGCCTGTGCCTATAAGATATCTACCATCAAGCCCTACTAGGTGATGCTTAGGTAACCCAATATTTGTACCAAGTTCAAAGTCATCTTGTCCATACATTACAGCAGTATGAACAACTCCAGTTCCATCTTCTGTTGTAACAAATTTAGCATCATAAACCTTAAAAGCTTTTTCAAGTTTTGGTTTTTCTACATCAGAAATATTATTACTTAAAAATGGATATAAGGGCTCATATTCTAAACCAACTAAATCTTTACCTTTTATTTCTTCTATTATTTCATACTCTCCTTCTATTATTTGAATTCTTGATTTTGCTAAAATTAAATAATTATTATCTTGTTTGATTTTTATGTAATCAATATCTGCACCTACAGCAAGCGCTACATTTCCAGGTAAAGTCCAAGGAGTAGTAGTCCAAGCTAAAATATAAGTATTATCATTTCCTATTAATTTAAACTTTGCTGTAACAGATAAATCTTTTACATCTTGATATCCTTGAGCAAGCTCATGGGAAGAAAGTGTCGTTCCACAACGTGGACACCAAGGTACAACTTTATAATCTTTATAAAGTAAATCTTTATCATTTGCAGTTTTTATAATATTCCAAACAGATTCTATATAGTCATTATGATATGGAATGTAAGGATTTTTCTGATCTACCCAAAAACCAATACGGTCTGTAAATTTTTCCCAAAGGTCAACATATTCCCAAACACTTTCTTTACACTGTTGATTAAATTTAGCAACTCCATATTCTTCAATTGCTTTCTTTGAGTTAAGTCCTAGTTTCTTTTCAACTTGAAGTTCTACAGGAAGTCCATGAGTATCCCATCCTCCTTTACGGCGTACATGGAACCCTTGCATAGTTTTATAACGAGGTATTATATCTTTAAAAGCACGAGCTTCTAAATGATGAATCCCTGGTTTACCATTTGCTGTTGGAGGACCTTCGAAAAATACGTACTCACCTTTTGGTGAATCTTTTTCTAAACTCTTTTGAAAGATATTATTTTCTTTCCAAAATTTTAAAACTTCTTCTTCCCTTTCTGCATTTTTTGACTTTATGTTTTTATCTTCTTCATTCATATGTTTTCTATTAAATTAATAATTTTTAATAAACGAAACAAATTATTTTATAAAAAAATGTCTGGCCCCTCGTCCTCCCTCGTCCGAGGACTTTTTTTAGAATATAATTTGTGAAGTTTTTATTTTTAAATTTTAAACTAAAAAACTCGTCCACGTGCAACAATAGAAATATTGTTTTACAAGGACGAGTTTCTACTCGTGGTACCACCTTTGTTTCTCCCGCAAAATGCGAGACTCATTCTATAGGGTTCTACAGGCCGATAAAGGCTTTCTTCCCAATGTTTACCCGATATTTAGTCAGGCTCTGAGGTGATAACCTCAACATATGTATATATAATAACACTAAGATAATAATTTGCAACAATAAATTATTCTATTAACTTAATTATTCCATTATATTTATCACTAAAGATATGACCATTATATTTGGGTAATTCTATTTTATTTTCTATTTTAATACCTAAAGGATAAGAAAAATATATTTTTGTTTTAAATTCCATTTTTAATAGTTCATCTTTAAATTTACATTCATCTAGATTCCCAGAAAAAATTATTAACTTATTATTTTTCAATTTATCAAATAATTTTGAATCATAATTATCTATATTTTTAAATAAAATTATCCTTTTAGATAAATCTTGAATATTATTTAGTTGCTCTATAAATAAATTGTCATTTCCTGATTCTATAATCAAAGCATTCTCATTACCAAAAGAATCTTTCATTTCTTTTTTAAAAAGTTCTTTAGCTTGTTCATAAGCAGAAAATAAAATAATTTTCTCTCCCTTTTTAAATAAATCCACCATTAACTCTATACTAAATAATGATGAGCCAGCACTAGTTAAACCAGAAATAAGCATCGGAAAATCCTCATGATTAAAATTTACTATTTTATTACTTATAATAATTTTAGTCATTTCTTTTTTTCGCGATTATATCCATCCCCATTAAACCAGCCCAATATTTAAAACTTTGTATTTTAAAGCTATGTTTTAAGATTAATGTCTTAAATGAATCCTCTGTAAGCCTTTTGATATTTAAACCATTTTTTATTTCTTCTATATCTTTCTCTGATGTAACAGAAGTGAGATACAAAATCCCCTCTTTATTTAACAAAGAATTAATCTTTTCTATAAATTTATCTTGCTGAGAGATTGAGATGTTATGAAAAACTCTAGAGCACCAAATACCATCAAATCCTATATTTGATTCAAATTCAATTAAATCAATAACTCTAAAAGAAATGCCTGGAAAATGTTCTTTTGCAAGTTTAATCATTTCTACAGAAATATCTATACCAAAAACTTCACAACCATTATCTCTTAAAAAATTTGAGTCCTGACCTCCACCACATCCTACATCTAAAACCTTTGCATTTTGTGGTAAATAAGTTAAAAATTCTTTCAAAGAAGGAATTGAAAGATTTTCTTCATAACTATGTTCCTTTGTATATTCTTCTGCTATTTTATTATAGTGTCTTGCAATAGAATTTTTCATTCTTTATTACCTAAATAACCTCTTGTTGATAACACTTCTCACAATACACTATCTCTGGTCTCTCTGGTGCATATGAAGTTTCAAATTCATTATTACATTTACTATCGTGTTCATGGTTTTTTAATTCACACATGCAATTACGATTGTACAATTGTGGAGGATTTCTTAATATGAGTCGTTCATAATGCCTACAATTAGGGCAGAGTCGTGGTAATGGGATATTCATTCTTTTACAAAAATCAAATTCTTGTTTAGTAATTTTGAATGCACCAATACACTCCTGTTTACATTCTTCTTTATGTTCACATCCGATAATTTCATTTATAATACTTTCGTTTATATCTTGTATCTGGTCTGAAATATTTTCTGACAATAGTGTAACTGAGTAATGTTGTTTTACTGTAGGATACCAAACAAATCCTTTATCTATTGCCTCTTTCTCTGTGAGTGGAAAGAACTCATAGGCAGCAGTCGCTTGATATGGAAATGGTGACATATATGATGGAAAAAACTCTCCGTATTCACCAGTATTTTTCATATGCTCAATTATTTTTGGAACTAATTCTTCGTATTCTTCTTTTCCATATTGTTTGTTTAAGATACAGTACTTTTTACTGCGTAGTGATATGCACCCAAAAAGATTTGATGAGTTGTTACAATAATAACAATATGTTAAATAAGACACATTCGGATATCCTTCTGAGCAAAATTTTATATTTGAAACACCACTTCCAATTACAAGAGACTCATAAACCATTTCAGCATTATCTCCATAATTACTATAGTCATAACAATCCTTAACAGGACCAGTAAGTATATTTTGAACATATTTACTATCTTCAGTGTTTCTTACTCTATAGCAATTCTTTGCATTTTTTGATTCATATATATAATCGCCAGTAACATTCAGATTTTTACTACCATTGATATATTTATGAGGAGATGTTGTCCAATTTTTATATGCATCTTTTTTTAATAATTGAAATGCTTTTTCAGAACCTATATTTAATTCAATAAATTTTTTAAGATAATCTTCTTTGCTGTACGGTTGATTAAATATATAGTATGACTTGTTTCGAAGACCTACTGATCCAACACAATCATTACAACCAACACAATCTTTGCATAAAATCATCTCATGAGAACTTAAACAATCAACAGAAAAAAATGTTCTATAACACTCAATTGTGTTTAAATTACCATAACTTAACTCGCATTTATTAGTCATATGACTATCCATGCATTGTTTGGACGCTTGATCCCATACAAGATATGCAGAATCTTCAGTAAAAGAAGCCACTTTAACTAGATAACAATTTTTTATGTCATTTGCATTAGTACAATATTGAGAGTCTTTAACATTCATAAGTGGATTTGCAGGGAGAGGTACTTCGTTTAATAATTCTTTAAATTGTTCAAAGAATGAGCGAGAAAAATCAAAATCTTTTCCATAATCTAATGGATTCCATTCATCAGAGATCCAATAATCCCTATCATATATTTTTACAGGACTTTCTTCGGGGAATAAAGAAAAAATCTTTTCTCCTGTATGAGCATCCATCTTACGAAAAAGATGCCAATCATTACGCCAAGACATTCTTCTTTGGAATCTGCATTCAGGACAAAATGTAGGCGCTGGGACTTTTATTTTCTCGTAGAATAGAAAATCATCTGGCTCGATAGTGAAGTCATTTTTACAATTCTGACAGTTTTTTGTTTGTTTTTCCATAATTTTATTATATCACCTCTTGTTGATAACACTTCTCACAATACACCATCTCTGGTCTCTCTGGTGCATATGAAGTTTCAAATTCATTTGTACAACCTTCATGCATACAAGTGCGGTGCCAGAGTTTAAGTGGATTACGTTGGGATAGACGTTCGTAATGTCTGCAGTTAGGACAAAGACGTGGGATGGGTAGATTCATGCGTTTATAGAATTGATATTCTTCAGGGATGATTTTAAAGGCTTCTGTACACTGTTGATTACAAGTTCCCTTATGACTACATTCTATGACTTTGTTTACTATTGATTCATCTATATCATTGATATCATCTGGTATGTCACCATTTTTAATATCTATACTATAGTTTCTCTCTTCTTTATCTTTCCATTTGTATCCTTGTTCTATAGCTTGTTCCTTTGTTAATGGGAAGTATTCTTGAGCTATGGTCTCATTGTAAGCAAATGGTGATAGATCACTTGGGAAGAATTCTCCGTATTTGTATATTCTACCTTTACTATCTATGTAAGGCATATCGTTCATGTGTTTGATGATTTTTGGAACCATCTCTTCGTATTGTTCTTTGGTGTATTGGCGGTTGAGGATGCAGTATTGTGATTTCTTTAATCCTACACATCCAAAACAATCACTTGAAGAAATACAATATGTGCAATATTTTAGATTTCTACAGTTTGTCCAGCATCCATTACTAAAAATAACATTATTTATTCCATGACCAGATTTTAATGATTCATATACTAAAGTTGATCCATTACCTAGTATTGAATGATCAAAACATTCTTTCATTGGGTTTAGTTTCAAATGAAAACAATATTTTGAATCTTCTATATTGTTTACTTCAAAAGAAGTAAAGGTATTTTTTGAATTATTTACATAGTCTCCTGTTACGTCAGTATTGTGTCTTCCGTGATAATATTTTACAAAAAACTTCCCAAATAAATTATTTATTTTTTCTTTTGTTTTTATAAATTCTTGCCTTGAACTAAGATTAATTTTTTTAATTTTTTTAAAATATTCTTCCTTTGAATATTGTTCATTATAAATATAGTATGTTTTCTTTCTTAAATTCACACAACCAAAACAATCCGAACAACCAACTAAATTTTTTGAAAACCAAATATTAAAAGAGTCTTCACATTCATCACAATAATATGACTGATAACATTTTGTTAAATTAGTGCATTCAAAGCATTTTTCACATTCATTTATAGCATAACAATCCATACAGTTACGGCTATTTGTTATATCATCACAATACTGAGAATCTTCTACGAAATCACCATAAAATGACAAGTAGCAATTTTTAAAACTGCTAGCAGAATTACAATAATCACTATTTATCATAGATGGATAATCTACACCTAAAGACATCCAAGGCACAGATGTTAATAGGTTTTTATATTGAACTAGGAATGGTTTAGAAAAATCATATTCCTTTCCATAATCATTATAGTCACACTTGTCACACCACCAACATTTATTACAATAGACTTTAGTATATGAATCTTCACTATACATACTAAAAATTTTATTTTTACACAATTCGCAATCTCTTTTATACAAAATCCTTTTCGAATAATTTGAAAGTCTTCTTATTAATCTGCATTCAGGACAAAATGTAGGCGCTGGGACTTTTATTTTCTCGTAGAATAAAAAATCATCTGGCTCAATTATAAAGTCATTTTTACAATTCTGGCAGTTTTTAGATTGTTTTTCCATAAGTTTATTTTTTTATCCAATATTTTTTTATTATCGGTAAAGATTGTGCTGAAAGAATAAAACCAAGAACTGGAATTAGAGCACTAAGATATGGTTTTGGAACCCCAATACTATACAAAACTAAATAAGCAATTACATATGTGATTATACTTACTGAAATAATTCGAAAAGGGCTTCTTTCCCAATCTTTATCTTGTTCAACTCTCTTATTCCTCTCTTCTATTCTATTTAGTCTTTCTTCTATAGTTTCCATATATCGAATTGTAATTGATAATTACTTTAATTACATTTTTTCTGGAGTTTCAATACCGAGCAAATACAAACCATTTTTCATAGTTTGGTAAAAAGATTTAACCAAATCTAATTGATAAGTAATGTGTATATTATTCTCTTCTAAAATTTTAGTATTCCCATAAAAAGTATTAAAACTACTTGCGAGCTGTGTCAGATAAGTGGCAACATGATGTGGTTCTAGATTAAGATATGCCTTATCTACTACTTCAGGAAATTGATATATAAATTTTTCTAAATCAGTAATATAATCTGGGATTTCTTTTTTGTTTTGTAAGTCAAAATTATTTGCCTTATTCAAAATAGCATTTGCTCGAACAGCTGTGTATTGAAGATATGGACCTGAATCACCATCAAAAGAGATAGATTTTTCAAAATCATAAATAATATCTGAACCGAGAGAAGATTTTAATATTGAATATTTAAGAGCTGAAACTCCTACGATTTTTGAAATACTTTCTTTTTCCAAACTTGTAAGTTCACGGTCTTCTACTTTAGTTCGAACAATATCCATAGAATCACGCAACAGTGATTCACCTGTCACTACATTTCCTTTTCTTGAAGACATCTTACCAGAGGCAAAACGCATCATTCCATGAGTAATATGTTTCATTCTACTTTCTAAATCTGGATGAAGAATAGAAATAGCCTTTTGAACAACTTTCATATATTCAGCTTGTTCTGTAGCAGTAACAACAATAGATAAATCTGGATTTTCCTTATCAAATTTAGTTATGGTTAAACCAATCTCTTTTGTCTCATAGGTTGGTAATCCTTGAGAATTTATAAATACTCTAGTATGTAGCTTAGTGTCATGTTCCTCTCCATGAAAAACAATAGCGCCATCTGATTCACTAAATACTTTTCCAATATTTTCTCTAACAATTTTTTCTCCAATAGGAGCCATTTCACTTTCAAAAAAATAATGATTAAACTTTGTTCCGAGTATTTTATATATTTCTTCAAATGCCTCAAGTGTAACACCTCTTCCCCAATTATAAATTTTATTTACTTCATCATCTGTTTTATCATAAACTTTTTTATTTATAACTTCAATTTCTTTCTTCGCATTTTCATCTGTATCATATAGATTACTTCCTGTCGCATAACATTCACCTATATATTGGGCTTGATCTCCTATAGGTAAATTATTGTCAGGAAGTCCAGACTTCTCAATTCCATATATTGCCTTTGCTACATGAGGGCCTACATCTCCTTGATAATTAGCGCGTATAATTTTTGCTCCAGAAAACTCTACTATCTTTGAGATTGATTCACCTATAGCATTTGTCATCAAGTGGCCAATATGAAAAGGTTTGAAGGGATTTGGGTCTGTATATTCAACCATAATTTTCATGCCTTTCGATAAATTATTTTTCCCCCAATTTTCTTTTTGTTTTAAAATTTCTTCAATAGATTTTGTAAAAAATTCTCTAGATAAATAAAAATTTATAAATCCAGGACCAGCAATTTCAACTTTCTCAATCTCTTTAGGTAAATTTTTATCTAGTTCTGATTTAATTTTTAAAGCAAACTCTTTTGGGTTTGTATTTAATTCTTTAGCAAAAACCATAGCCACATTTGTAGAATAATCACCCATTTTAAAATCAGATGGATGTTCAATAGAAAAATTTTTAGATTCGATTTCTAAATTTTTTAAAATTATTTTGATTAAATTTTCTATTTTTTCTTTCATACTATCTATGTCCAGTGCTTCCCTCACGTCCCTCTCCTCTTACTGTATCGTTTATTAGTTCATCTACTTCAAGAATATCACAATCTTCAAATTTTTGTATAATCATTTGGGCAACTTTACTTCCCTTTTCTAATATAAAATCATCTTTGGACAGATTTATAAGGCTCATAACTATTTCTCCTCTAAAACCTGAGTCTATGACACCTCCCATTACTTTTAATCCATGTTTAAAAGAAATACTTGATTTATCCCATATAAAACCACCACAGCCTTCTGGAATTTCAACTGCTATACCTGTTGGAACTCTTGCTTGATTCCCAGCAATAAACAATACATCTTCAATTGCATAAAAATCAATCCCAGCATCCCCTGGGTGACCATGTGTAGGTAATTTGGCATCTGCTCTTAATTTTTTAACTTTAATTTCCATAATTTTATTTAATTATTCTTTTTGCTTTTTCATAAACCATGTCGTGAATGGCTTCACGGGAAAGGATTCCACTTTTATTTGAACACTCTATTTTAATAAAATTAGGGATTTCTTTTTCTAATTTTAAAGCACTTTTTCTTGAATTAATAAGAAAATTTACATCTGCTTCGTGTACATCTTTCCCTTTCTTGAGATATTCTCTCTTCATTTTACTACTTTCTCTATCTTTTAATAATTTAAGAACAATATTGATAGGTAAACTCAAATACAAAGTTAAATCTGGTCTTGGAATATGAAAAACTTCATATTCCATATTATCGAGCCATTTCATAAAATCATCACGTTTTTTTGAACTTTTTATTTTACCAGCTTGATGAATCTGATTTGCTGATACATAACGATTTGCAATCACAATATACCCTTTTTTAAGCCATTCTTCTAATTCACGGCTTGACTCCCATCTATCTGCAGCATATAACACAGATGCTATTTTTGGATGAACATGAAGGAAATTATAGTATTGCTCTGAAAGACAGTGTCCAATAAATTCTCCGAAGAAATTTTTATAGTATTCTGGAAAATCAACAATCTTTACTTTATGACCCTCTTTTCTTAAATGCTTCATTAACAAATCCACCTGAGTAGCTTTACCACTTCCATCTGTACCATCAATAACTATTAACTTTCCTTTATATTTTATTTTTTTATTTTTTACCATGAGATAATTTTATCTTGAATAATTATTTAAAAACTCCACCACCTGGATAAAAGCTTTTCCTCGATGAGAAATAGCATTTTCTTCATTTGTCTCCATTTCTGCCCATACTTTATCATGACCATCTGGAATAAAGATACAGCTATATGGCATTTTGGGTTGCGGCTCACCTCTGGGTGAGTCTAACAATTTCCCAAATACATCACCAGTGAAAATATATTCTTTACCTTCTGGAGATATTAAAACCGCAGCTGTTTTAAAATATGCACTACGGTCTATTGAATCTTTTAATTTTTCTAAAGTATAATTTGTTATTTCTTCAGTTGAAGCAGTTTCTCCTGCCCATCTAGCAGCCTTAATCCCCGGTTCTCCATTCAACGCATTAATATATAATCCTGTATCATCTGCCATACTCCAATATTCTCCATTTATTTTTTTATTTACAAAAGTAGCCTTTTTAATAGCATTTTCTTCTAGTGTACCTCCATCTTCTATAGCCTCTCCTTCTATTCCAATTTCTTCCATTGTATTAATTTCAATATCAACTAAATCATTAAAAAATGCTTTAATCTGATCTACTTTTGATGGATTTCTTGTTGCAAGTATTATTTTCATATTTTATTCTTTATCATAATAATTTTTGCCTGTTTTATAAGAATCAAACATAACTTCTGCTGGGTAGAATATTGGTGAGGGTAAATTATTTATATCATACCAATCCCAATCCTCTATTTTTTCATTTTCATTAGTTTTTGGTTCACCACTTTTCCAATCAGCAATAAGTCCCAACATCATATCTTGTCTATTTTCATGTTTCAATATATTCGCTAAACATAAAAATTTAATATTTTTTATTTCAACTCCAGCTTCTTCTTTTGTTTCTCTCTTAGCACAATCATCAAATGATTCTTCAAATTCTATATGCCCTCCAGTAAAAGAATATTCACCATGACCATGAGAACCACGTCTTTTACCCATTAATACTTTTCCATCTTTAAAAATCATTACTCCAACACAAGCTTTAGGTCGTTTTTGTTTATCAAATTCCATGTTAATTTTAATTAAATATTTTATTTATAATTATTATTAATTCTTCTTTTGAATTATAAGGATATGATTCAAAATTTGGACAACCTGCAATCATTGCGGAAATTCTTTTGTCATCTTCTTTGTTATAAATACAATATATTTTTTTATTAATAGATTCAGCAAAAGCAATTTCGTAACCTACTCCCAGTGAAGGGATAGTGACATCCGCTATAACTATATCTGATTGTTTTATTAAATCAACATCTCTTTTATAAATTTCTTCATTTGTTAAATTTAATGTTCCATAACTTGAAAGATTTTTATCAGCTACAAACTCAGTTAAAACATTACCGTATTTTTTTAATTCTAAAACTATATATTCATACCATGTATTATGATCTCTACCTCCACGTATTGATCCTGAAAAATATATATTCATATTTATTTAAATTCTTTTAAAGCTTCTAATGCATAAAATCTTACGTTTGGAACTAAATCCATTTTCTCTAATTCTTCTTTTGTAACCCAACATGTTTTACTTCTTTCGTGCTCATTTATTGAATCAACAATTTTATCCGTTTTTGAAGTTGCAAAATAAACAAAAACAATATGTTTATGTGTATCGCCAACATTGTGTATTCCAAGAAATTTTGGAGTTGTTAATCCCTTATAATTTTCATCTTCCGGAATTTGTTTAGATGGAGGTATAAAAATATCTAATCCAACTTCTTCTTTTACTTCACGAATAGCAGCCTGTATTGGATCTTCATCAAGTTCTATATGTCCACCTACTGATAACCAAATATTATGCTTATCATGCATTCTCAATAATACCTTGTTTTTATATATAATAAAAACTTCTACGGTAAAATCAATTTTTTCATGAATATGTGGCATTTATTTTTATTTTCTTAAAATTTTATTCATTTTATCTGCCAATTTTATCATATCATTTTCTTTTTTCCCTCTTGTTGTCTCTGCGCAAGTTCCCAGACGGATTCCTGACGGGTCCATAGGTCCGCGTGGGTCACCAGGTATTGTATTCATATTTACGATAATGCCAGCATTTTCAAGACGTTCACTTGCATCTTTGCCAGGTATCCCCTTGCCGTCCATCCATGTATCCATAAGTATAAGATGTGAATCTGTACCACCAGAGATAATATGCCAACCAAACTTTTGTAATTCTTTTGCTAAAACTTTAGCATTTTTTACTACTTGCTTTGCATACTTTTTGAAATCTGGTTTCATTGCTTCTTGTAGAGCTACTGCTACTGCTGCAATATTATTCTCATGTGGACCACCAAAGAGTCCGGGGATAACCATTTTATCCAACTTCTTATCAAAACCTCTCTCATCTTTTTTAACAAATAATAATGCTTGACGAGGACCACGAAGAGATTTATGAGTTGTCGTCATCACAGAATCAGCATATGGGAATGGTGATGGATATGCACCACCAGCTACAAGCCCTGCAAAGTGTGACATATCTACATGTAGTATTGCCCCACAAGCATCTGCTATTTCTCTGAACTTTTTGAAATCTACAATTCTAGGATATGCAGTGAAACCACAAACGATAATATTTGGCTTCTCTTCTATTGCATATTTTTTTAAAGCAACGTAATCAATGACTTCTGTTTCTTTATCAAGCTCAAACTGTGCGGGTTTCCAAAGTTTACCAGTCATGGAACCAGGGTATCCATGAGTAAGATGACCACCAGCTGAAAGTTTCATTCCCATTATTTTCCCTCCTACTGGAACAAGTGCAGAATAAAGTGCAAAATTTGCAGGTGAACCAGATAGTAATTGAACATTTACATGCCAATCTTCTTTTTTAAGTTTAAAAAGTTTCAAAGCTCTATCCATACAGAGTTGTTCTACTTTATCTACCACTTGATTTCCACCATAGTATCTGCGTCCTGGATAACCTTCTGCGTATTTATTTGTGAGTTTAGAACCAAGTGCGCGAAGCACATCATCTGAGACAATATTCTCTGAGGCAATTAAATTAATTACACTTTTTTGTCTCTTCTCTTCTTCTTTAATTAGTTTTTCTATTTGTTTGTCTTTCATGTGATTTCGCGAAATCATGTCGCGTAATCGTCCGCTAAGCGCGACGAAAAATTAGATTTATAATAGATTAATTTTAACACAATAAATACAAAGAAAAAAGCAAGCTATTTATGGCTCGCTTTCTATTAATCAAATTGATGACCAATGATATTTCCTTCTTTTGTTCTATCAAATAAAATATCACTTCCTTCCATTAAATAAGCATCTTTGATACCAAAATTAAGCATTGATTTCCAGCAAGGCTCACAACACCAGTGATGACCCCAAAGATATAAATCTGCTCCATTTGGATCAAAACCATTGTCTAATGCATTCTGGACTGCTCTACCCTCAGCATGATTTTTAGGATGACATCCTTCACATAAATCATACCCCTGACCAGTAGGAATATGATTTTTTACTCTCTCACACTCATGAGTTTTATGATAATCACTCCCATTTGCCCCATAACCAATAATCTTATTATCTTTTACTACAACAGAACCAGTTGGAACAATTTTATCTAAAGAATGTTCTTTAGCAAAATTTTTTGCAGTTTGAATATATATATTAGTTTCTGGTACATAAAAAATCTCACTTCCGTTTGGTAAATATGGGTATATAATTTGTTGTTTTTTATTTGTTTCCATAATGTTTATATTTTTGTATAATATAACATATGACAACTTTTGACACAATTTATCAAAATATTATTAGAAAAATAATGGAGGAAGGTATAGAAGAATTTAACGAAAGAACTGGTCATAAAACAAAAGCGCTTCCTGGTGTTACTTTTCAAATTGATTTAGAGAAAGATGGATTTCCTCTTTTAACTCTCAGGAAACAACCTCTCAAGTCTCCAATTGCTGAACAAGTTTGGTTTATAACAGGAGATAAAAGTGCAGATTTTTTAAGAAAATATACAAAAATATGGGATGAGTTTATGGAAGAAGATGGAACTATAACTTCTGCCTATGGATATAGATGGCGACATCATTTTGAAAGAGACCAACTTGGAAAACTTATAGAGCTTTTACAAAAAGAGCCTAGTTCTCGTCATGGAGTTATTATAACTTGGGATCCAAAAGATGATGGTTATGGTGGAACACCAAAGAAAAATGTTCCCTGTCCTTTTTCTTATACAGTAAATATTATAGGAGGCAGACTTAATTTACATAATATAATTCGCTCAAATGATATGATGCTGGGCTGTCCTTTTGATACTTTTGGTTTTGCTTTACTTGCTATGGTACTTGCTCAAAAACTCGGGGTAAGACCAGGAGTTTATACGCATTCAATTTCAAATGCTCATATCTATGATACACATTATGTAGGAGCAAATGAACTGATTAATAGAACTAATGAACATCAAAATATATTCCCTATACTTCCAGAAGATATTTATGATAGATCTGAAAAGAAAGATGAGACTTTGGTTGATGAGATTTATCAATCATTTGCTCCATTTTATAATCCTAGTGACCCAATAACAGGTTTGAATATAATAAAATGATATTCTCAATAATTTGTGCTATAGCTAAAAATAATGAGTTAGGAAGCAAAAATGCTCTTTTGTGGAATTTACCTATAGATATGAAGCATTTTAGAGAAACTACCTCTGGTCATCCAATAATAATGGGTCAAAGAACATATGAATCTATTGGCCGAATTCTTCCTAATAGACGAAATATTATAATCACTAACGATTTAAATTATAAAATAGAAGGAGCAGAAATTGTATTTTCTATTTTAGAACTAATTGATTTATGTAAAAAAACTGGGGTTGATAATGAAGAATTTTTTGTTATAGGTGGAGGAATGATATATAAACAGATGATGGAATATGCCAATAAACTTTATATAACTCATGTTAATGCTTCATTCTCTGAAGCAGATACATTCTTCCCTATTATAGATAAAAATATATGGGAAAAATCAATTGAGGATAAACATACAAAAGATGATAAAAATATTTATGATTGCAATTTTGTAATATATAAAAAATATTAAATAAAAATCCGCTTAAAGCGGATTTTTATTTTATGGGTCCGTATCTGTTTTTACTCTAATATGAATAACTTTACCATCAGGTGATTTTGATTTTATATATTTACGATTTTTATTTATTTCTATTTTTCTTAATAATTCTTTTTCTAAATCATAACCAAGAATTTCACATATACCAAGAAGAAAAATAGCAACATCTGCAAATTCCTCTGCTACACCATCTTGATTTTTATTAAATTTTGAAAAGGCTTCTGAGAGTTCTTCATGAGCACGACAAAATTCAATAGCTACATCTGTAGTATTGAAACCCTTCTCGAGCTTATTCCTCATTACTTCAGCTTGTAATTCTTTGAGATTTGCCATAAATTCATTATATTATGTTTATATAAAATATGCGAGTATTTTCTATCTAATAATAAAAAATCCTAATATCATAGCCACAAAGTTAAGGACAGTATGGGATACAGATATTAATATTAGGTTTTTGTATTGATAATACATCCAAGCAAAACCTATACCTGCAATAAAGGTCATTGGTAGGACAAAAATAGAGTTTAAATATATAACATGCATCATTGCAAAGATAGATGCATTCAATAGTATTATGAATATTGGGCTGATAAATACCCGCTCTAACATATTCATAAGAACCCCTCTAAAAATTATTTCCTGTAATATACTTAATGGTATAAAAAGAAGAAGAAAACGAATATTTTCCCACCATTGTAAAAATGGACTGTGAGGAACAATCTGAGCTAACCACACGATAAAAAATACTCCACCTACTGTAAATAAGGCATATGGGACTATATCCTTCATAAAATCTTTGTCTATTCCTACATCATTGTGTGTCCATTTTGCACGATAAATAATTCCTAGTAATAATACAGCGACAGAAAAAATCATTGCGAAACGAAAACTACCTGGTAAAACTTTAAAATAAAGTAATAATATTGGAATTACAAACAAATATAGAATTTGAAGAAAAACTATCTCTTTTTGGGTCTTTGTATTATCCATGATTCTATTATACTATAGAGATATGGTTAAACTCAAATATATTCTATTAATACTTATAATTATCAGCTGTACACTAAAAGCAGAAGCAGTTGATATACAATACGGAAGTTTAAAAGGATATAAAAATTCTGATGTTCTTATTGAATATTATGGAATTGGAAAGAAAAATAATTTTATCTGCAATATTATAAATTATAAATGCACAGCTACAAAAAAAACTATATTAGGGAAAACAAATCCTGTAATTATAAAGAATGCAATAAAACAGGAATTAAAAGATTCAAAAGGAAATAGAGCAACCTACTCAAAATCTGGAAAGTGGTTAGCTTATTACATCCCAAGTAACGAAGTAACTAATAGTCGCACTTATGTAATTAAAAATACAAAAACAAATATTAATTATACTATATCAAGTAGTGTCTCTTATTGGGATTTAGTAAATGAACAGATGAAAGTATTTGAGTTTTCTCCAGATGAAAATACTTTAATATATTTAGATGATAAAGATGGTGTTATGTCTGTGTATAAAGTAGATTTGAAATCATTAAAAAATATAAATTTTGAAAGTATTAAAATTGCTACATCTTTATATCATATCAATTATTTTATATATTATGATTCTTCTAATATATATTATGTTGGAAATACAATTGAAAATCCATATAAATGGTCATTGTATAATTTAAATCTAAAAACTGGAAAAGAAAAAATAATTCAAACTTATGTATCATATTTAGACAAAATAACTAAAATAGGTACTTCCCTTATTTATAATAGATTACAAGAAAAAGGTTATGGCCCAGAAATTTTTAATGTAAAGACGAGTAAAATTTCTAACTTTAAAGTACCAAATATAAATACAAAAATTAATATCAAAAATGAAAGTTCAGTTAAAATTGGAAATCAAAATGCTGTTATAATGACCCCTTTATCATATATCCCCAGCAAAACTTATCCTGTTGTAATATGGCTACATGGTGGACCTCTCAGACAAACTAGCCTGGGTTATCACCCTTACCATAGTTATGGTATTTATGATTCAATGTTAAGACTATTACAGAAAAATAATGTAATTATCATTAAATTAGATTATAGAGGTAGTTTCGGAAGTGGGCGCTCTTATTCAGAATTAATAAAAGGCTCTATAGGAAAAGGTGACATAGAAGATGTAATAGAAGCTACAAAATATGCACGTAAACAATATAATGTAAGTGATATTTATCTTTCTGGAAATAGTTATGGTGGTTATATGTCTTTTCGAACATTAGTCGAGTATCCAGATATGTTTAAGGGAATATTTTCTATTAATGGAGTTACTGACTGGGAAAGTTTAATGATAAAAATGAAAACTTCAATTTTTAATACACCTTTTTATGGACTACCAAATGAAATAAATAAAAATTTATATGACAAAGCATCTATTCTAAATAGAGTTGGAAATCTTGGAAATCAAAAAATAGAGATCATACAAGGTGGTGCTGATGGTACTATCCCCCCTTGGCAATCTATTTTACTTTACGATAAACTAAATGGTGAAAATAAAAACGTTACTCTCACAACTTACAAAGGTGAAGACCATGTATTTAAATTTAAGAAAAATATTGATGATATTTGTGTAAAACTTTTTGGACTAGTTGGAATAATAAATAGCAAAGAGTGTACAAAATAAATAAATTAAATTATAACTTTTTATAGTAATCAGGGTGTTCCTCTAGGATAGATAATAAATGATTTGAATATCGTGACATCGCAAATAATACGGATGACAATCTATTTAAATAAGCAATTGTATTTACTCCTATTTTTTTTATTCCTTCATCTAAGACAGAAATTATTCTTCTCTCACATCTCCTAGATAAAGTTCTTGAAAAATCAAGTTCCGAACTTAAAATACTTCCTCCTGAAATTGTGAAGGATGTTATTGGAGGTAATAAATCACTTATAATACTTATAATTTTTTCAATTTTTATCAAATCATTTTTCTTTACTGTTATTGGAGAACCTGCAACTTCTGCTTGTATAATAAAAAGTGTTTGCTGGATATCACTCAAAATATCACTAAACGGAATGTTCTTTTTTTGAGTTACTTTAATTTTAACTTTCTCCATATCTGAATATACCTTTACTATACCTAAATATGCATTTAATTCATCAAGAGATCCTAG
>JBBQGF010000006.1:0-35506 GCA_038322745.1 Minisyncoccia bacterium
GCAGTCCATTTTATTGCCGCTAAAAAAAATGTACTAACCATACTAAAATATATAGTTTTTATCGCTGTTTTTTCGTGTGACATGAAGAGTATTGTAACATAAGAGGTAATAAGTTGTATTTATTGACAAATTATAATAATGATGATATAATTAAAAAAAACTAAAAAATATGTCACACTCAGAACATTCAAATTCAGATGCTCATCATGGAGCACCACAAGACAAATCATGTTTTTCAATTTTCTTATTTCGTATATGGCAAATAATATTAATTATAGTAATAGTTGTATTAGTATATGTTGCCATAGGGTTTGTTGTCGAACTAATTAAGTTGAATTGGGGAGTCGATTTTTTTCATCGACATTCCTAAAAAATCGAATTAAAATCCAGAGAATGTAATGTTCTCTGGATTTTTTATATTTAATAGAGGAATCTTGAACCTTACAGGTTCGGTACATCTTTTCCATTCGTGATTACACTCATATGGAAAAGATTTTCAAGTCCTCTCACGCAAGCCATGTAGATGGCTTGCTCTGGGCACAAATACAAAAATAGACCTTGCTTTCGCAAAGTCTATTTTTGTATTTGTGCCCAGGAGAGGACTTGAACCTCCAAGGATTGCTCCACTAGTTCCTAAGACTAGCGCGTATACCAATTCCGCCACCTGGGCATAAAAACATACTAGCAAAAATTTACTAAAATTGCTACTTATATTTTTTTTGAGGCCTGGGGCGGAATTGAACCGCCGTATAGAGATTTTGCAGATCTCTGCCTTACCACTTGGCTACCAGGCCTTATTGTTTTCTTAACTATACTTACGAAATATAACTTGTACACTATTTAATATAATCTCTGACTATTTTTATCTCTCTTCGCTCCTACTACTTTGTTATCAAACTGATTTTTTTATTTACAACTAATCTTTATTTAATAGCTCATCAATTCTTTGTCTATTTTTTTCTCCTTCATCTATTTCTACATCAAGAAAGGGAACAGGATTTATTTTTAAACCTTTAGACACATATTTTCGTAAATCACCTAGATTTCTCTTTATAAATCCATAGGCCGCATTTTCTTTCTCACGAGGAAGAACACTAACCATGATTGTAGCTTTTTTATTATCAGGTGAAAGAACTACTCGAGTTACAGTAATCATCGAAGTAGGACCTGCTTCTTTTTCAATAAAGATAGCAGAAAGTTCTTTTATATGGTTTGCAATTTTTTCTCCTCTGTATTCAGACATAATTATTTTATTACGATTATAAATGCTTCAAGTACATCTCCGGGTGCAATAGTAATTTTAGTTTCAACTTGTACTCCACATTCATTTTCTTCTAGAACTTCTTTAGCTTTAATTTTATTTTGTTGAAGTTCTACTATCTTTCCATGGCCTATTTCAAAATCTCTTCTCATTATACGAACTTGACCACCATTAACAATTCTTCCATTTAAAACTTTTCCACCTACAACTTGTCTATCTTTAGTTGCTCCAAAAGTTTTTAATATTTTAAGTGAGCCAGTAACCTCAACAGTTTCAATACGGGGCTTTCTCTGTTCTAATATTTCTTTTAACCAATCAGTTAATTTATAAATAATATCAAAAACTTTTACATTTATTTTTAGAGTTTCATTTAAATCTCTCGCGCCATTATCCATCTTGGTATTGAAGCCTACAATGATAGTTTCTTTGTTTACATTTGCCATTTTTAAATCATTTTCATTTATTGCTCCTACTCCAGCTGATATAATCTTCAAAGATATTTCATCTGTATTAAGTTTACCAATTTCTTTTTCAAGTGCTTCTATAGAACCAGAAACATCAGTTTTTATTACAATAGGTATTATTTTACCTATTTGCTCAATTCTTTTTTGTGTTTTTGGAATTAATTCTTCACTTATAACTAATTCTATATATTTTTCAGCCTCTTTTTTTGTAATAAATGATTCAAATGTACTTCCAACTTTTGGGATAGTTTCAAATCCAATCAAACGGATAGGGGACGAGAAAGTTGCTTCTTTGATAGATTTTCCAAGAAAGTTTTCCATTATGCGAGTATTTACGATTGCAGTACCTGCTACCACAAACATTCCAGCTTTTAGTGTTCCATTTTTAATAACACAAGTAGCAGAAATTCCTCGTTTTGGTTCACGATTTGCTTCTATTATTACCCCAGAAGCATTTTGGTTTCTATTACCAGTAAAAGTTTGCATATCTGCCACAAGAATAATCATATCAAGTAAATCTTCAACTCCAGTACCAACTTTTGCAGATATAGATACAAATGGAATATCACCACCAAGGCCTTCTAGGTAAATACCTTTTTCGACAAGGTCCATTTTTGTTTTTTCAATATTTGCGTTTGGTCTATCAATTTTATTAATAGCAACAATATAAGGAATTTTACTCTCTATGATAGTATTATAGGCTTCAAGTGTCTGAGCTTTTACGGAATCTTCAGCTGATACTACAAGTATAGCAATGTCTGCGGCATCTGCTCCACGTGCACGCATTTTAGAAAAAGCCTCATGTCCAGGAGTATCTAGAAATGTAATAAATCTATCTACTCCAGTCTCATCTTTGTGACTTACTTCATAAGCACTGATACTTTGAGTAATACCACCGGCTTCACCTTCTACTATGTTTGATTTACGAATATAGTCTAAAAGAGTTGATTTTCCATGGTCAACGTGTCCCATAACAACAACGACTGGTGGTCGCATTATACTATTTTTATTTTCTTGTAATATTGTTTTTTCCATTTTATTTTGATTTTTCTAAAACTTCTTTTTCTTCAGTGGATAATTCAAATTCAGATTTACCGTTAACTATTGGTTTAGCAAATATACTCATACGGTCACGTGCATATAAACTAGACATTACAACTCCATTACCTTCATCATTTAGGAATGAAATAGCAAAACTTTGGTTACTTCCAGCATCTAGAAATGGATTATATCTAATAGTTTCAACACTACGTATTGATTTACCAAGACGTTTATCAATAGTAATTAAATGATTATTGATGTCAATCTGATTTTTTTTGATTTCTGACATCTCTTTACCTAGACTTATCATAACTTCCTCTAGATTACGAGCATTTGTTCCAGCAAAAAATTTCTTAAATCTATACTCTGTTAGCCCTATCCATAACAATAGGATTATTATAACACCAGAAAGTATATAAACTAAGATAGATATAGTCATAACTTAAAAGAGTATATACTAGTAAGGCTTTTTTTACAACTATGATATAATATTTATACATAAATATATGAAATTATTGACATATAATAAAATTTACTTAGACAATGCAAGTGCCACTCCTATTGATAAAAAGGTGCTTGATTTGATGTATTCTTATGATAGAGATTTTTTTGCTAACGCCACATCTATTCATAAGAGTGGTTTAAAGGCAAGAGACATAATAGATGAGGCAAGAAGTAAAATTGCAAAGGAAATTAAATGTCATAATGATGAGATAATTTTTACAGGTAGTAGTACAGAAAGTAATGCTATGGTTATTTTAGGAATTGTAAATAACTATCAATTAAGAAATAAAACATTCATTCCACACATAATTACAACAGAAATAGAGCATCCTGCTGTTTTAATGAACTTCAAATTATTAGAAGAAAAAGGGTCTGCAGAAGTTACTTATCTAAAAGTAAATGAAAAAGGGATAGTTAATCCAAAAGATTTGAAAGAAGTTATGAAAGAAAATACTGCACTTGTTTCTATTATGTATGCAAATAATGAGATAGGAACAATACAACCAATTCAAGAAATCGCTAAAATAATTAGACATTTTAGAAAAAATTTAAAAAAAGAAGACATTCAATTTCCTTTATTTCACACTGACGCAACTCAAGCAATGAATTATTTATATACAGAAAATATAGAGAAACTAGGTGTTGATTTGCTTTCTTTTAATGGTTCAAAAATTTATGGACCGAAAGGAGTAGGAGTTTTATATAAAAAAAGAGGTATAAAAATCTCACCTATCTATACTGGAGGAGAGCAAGAATTTGGGTTACGCTCAGGGACTGAAAATGTATCTTTGATTGCAGGACTTGCATTTGCTTTACAAATTACTAATAAAATTAAAGAAAAAGAAGTTAAAAGACTTACGAAGATACGTGATTATGCAATAGATAAATTATTATCAATAAATATTCCACCATTTATTATTAGCATAAATGGTGATATAAAAAATAGACTTCCTAATAATATAAATATTTCTATTTCAGGTATTTCAAGTGAATTATTGGTTTTAGAGCTCGATGGAAAGGGAATAGAAGTATCTTCAAAAAGTGCTTGTAAAAGTGATGAGAAGGAAGAGGATTCTTATGTAGTAGACGCTTTAAGAAAAGCTAGTGGGAAAAAAATAATAAAAGAAGAAGGTTCATTACGAATTACATTAGGTAGAAATACAAAGAATTCTGATATTGATAAATTTTTATCTATATTTTCTAAAATATTAGATAAATATGCAAAGTGGAAATAGACTATATAATATGATATTATAGATATATGGATATAAAAGAATTAGATAAAAGACAGCTTATTTTGATAACATTACTTATTACCTTTGTAGTATCTATTGCTACTGGGATTGTTACTGTTTCTCTGATGCAACAAATGCCAGAAAGTGTTCCTCAAACAATAAATAATGTAATTCAAAGAACTATAGAAAAGGTTACAACAGTCGAAGCACCAAAAATATCAAATACAACTATTGATAGTACAAAAGATTCAAATTTATTAGGAAATAGTGGTGATGTTGTCGTTTCTATTTATTCAAAAGAAGAATCTACTACAGTTAATCCAATTATTTTACCAGCTCAATCAACAACAGTTCCTCCTGTTGTTGATAATACAAACACAACAGTAACTTCAGGTCCAAAAGAACTTGGTCAAGGAATTATAATCTCAGATATTGGTTTAATAATGGTTGATTCTACTATTTTAAATGACAGTAAAGTTTATAAAATTATTTTAAATAAAACTGACTTTGATGCAACAATTTTGAAAAAATTTACAAATGGATTTACAATTTTAAAAATCTCAACAAAAAAAGCAATCGAAATAACCCCTGTTGAATCACCAAAAACTACACAAACACTATAAAAAAAATTTTAATTTTATAATTTCCAATTATTATTAATTGTTAATTACTATTTATGCCCCCATTTAATAATTTCACAACAAAAGCAAAAGAGGTAATCAGAAAAGCTCATGAGTTGGCTATTGAACGTGGTCAAAATCATGTTAATGCTCTACATTTACTAACAGCATTATTAATACAAGAAGACTCACTGATTATTTCCATTTTAGATAAAATGGAAATAGATACAACTCTTTTAGTTGATAATCTAAGTGAGATGATAGAAAATCCAGAGAGTAAAAATACAGTTTCTCCTTCATATCAAATATATTTAACACCAGACCTCGCACAAGCAATAGAAAATTCCAGTAAAATAGCAACAGATATAAAAGATGATTTTGTTTCAACAGAACATTTATTTGTTTCACTATTAGAAACACCAGGAGAAGCAAGAGAACTTCTTGGAAAATTTAAAATTAAAAAAGAAAATGTGTTTGAAATATTAGAACAATTAAGAAAAGAAAAAGGAACAGGGGTAGATCTAAGTACTAATAAGAAACCTAAATTAATAGCAAAATTTACCCGTAATCTTACAGACTTAGCTCGTCAAGATAAATTAGATCCAGTGATAGGACGTGATATGGAGATAATGCGCATGATGCAAATCCTTTCTCGTCGTACTAAAAATAATCCAATATTAATAGGCGAGGCTGGGACTGGTAAAACAGCAGTAGCAGAAGCACTAGCACAAAGAATTGCAAAAAATGATGTTCCTGAGAGTTTAAAAGATAAAGAAGTTGTATCCCTTGATTTAGGTTTGCTTCTTGCTGGTACAAAATACAGAGGAGAATTTGAAGAGAGACTTCGTGGGATTTTGAAAGAGATTGAAAAAGCAGATGGAAAGATAATTTTATTTATTGATGAGATACATACAATCGTAGGAGCAGGTTCATCTGAAGGTTCACTTGATGCTTCAAATATGCTAAAACCAGCATTAGGACGTGGTGAACTTCGTGCTATTGGTGCAACAACATTAAAAGAATATCAAAAGCATATTGAGAAAGACCCAGCACTCGCTCGACGTTTTCAGCCTGTTTATATAGATGAACCTAGTACAGATGATGCCATTGCTATTCTGCGTGGATTAAAAGAAAAGTATGAACTTTTTCATGGTGTTCGTATTACTGATGATGCTATAGTAGCATCAGTAAATCTTTCAACTCGATATATTACAAATAGATATTTACCAGATAAGGCAGTTGATCTTATTGACGAAGCTTCTTCTGCTCTCCGTATATCACTTGAAAATAAACCACAAATACTTGAAGATGCACATAGAAAGATTATGCGTTTTGAAATAGAAAAAGAAGCTTTAACAAAAGAAATTTCTATTACAGGTATTAAATCAATTGAAAAAAAGAATGCTGAAATAAGAGTAAAAAATATTGATAAAGAAATAAGTAATCTTAAAGAAAAAACATATGAATTAGAACTAAAATGGAATAATGAAAAAGAAACTGTTTCTGAGATACGTAATATTAAAAAGGAATTAGAATCACTTCGTATAGAAGGTGAAAATGCAGAGATACGAGCAGATCTTGCACGTGCAGCTGAAATCCGATATGGTGAAACTCCAGATTTAAAGAAAAAATTAGATTTAAAACTTACAAGATTAAAAAAACTTCAGAAATCTCGTAGAATTCTAAAAGAAGAAATTACTGCTGAGGATATAGCAGAAGTTGTTGCTCGATGGACCGGAATACCACTTTCCAAAATGTTAGAAGAAGAAAGAGGGAAATTAGCTAAAATGGAAGAGGTTCTACGCGCTCGAGTTATTGGTCAGGAAGAAGCTATAGGAAAGATAGCTAATGTTATTCGTCGTAACCGTGCGGGTATCTCTGATCCAAACAAACCAATAGGTTCATTTATATTCCTTGGTCCAACAGGAGTAGGAAAGACAGAATTAACAAAAGCACTTTCTCAATTTATGTTCAATGATGATAAGGCTTTAATTAGGATTGATATGAGTGAATATATGGAGAGACATAGTGTGTCTAAATTAATAGGTTCACCACCAGGTTATGTTGGTTATGATGAATCTGGTAATTTAACTGAGGCAGTTCGCCATCGACCTTATTCAGTTATTTTGTTTGATGAAATAGAAAAAGCTCATCCAGAAGTTTTCAACATACTTCTGCAAGTTTTAGATGAAGGACGTCTTACAGATGCGAAAGGAAGAGTTGTTAATTTTAAAAATACAGTAATAATCCTGACTTCCAATATTGGTTCTCAATTTATTGAAAAGATGGAGACATTAGGATTTACAAATAAAGATAAACGTGATGAATATGCTCAAACAAAAGATAAAGTTATGAATTCATTAAAAGATTACTTCCGTCCAGAATTCTTAAATAGAATTGATGATATTGTAGTTTTTGATATATTATCTGTTGAAACAATAAGACATATCGTAGATTTGAAAATAGAAGTAGTTCGTGCTCGTTTACAAGTGAAAGATATAGAACTTGAAATATCACCAGATGCTCTGACTTATTTAGCAAATGAAGGATATAATCCTCATTATGGAGCAAGACCTCTCAATAGATTAATTCAAGATAAAATTCTAAATCCAATAGCAAATTTCATAATAAATAAAAATATAAAGAAGGGAGATATTATGAATGTAGAACTAAAAAATAAGGAATTATATATAGATTTGAAAAAGAAAAAGAATTTGAAATCAACTACTATAGTCTTAAAAAATAATAAAACTAAAATAAAATAAAATTTATGGCAATAAGAAACATAAACCTAATACATAAAGAAAGTTTAAGTTTTCAAGAAAAAGTAGCTTTATATATTACAAAAGGTGTTGGTAGTATGTACTGTGCTTATATATTTGCAGCAATAGCTTTTATTGGTCTTCCTGATGCTATATCTGCTGGCAAAACTGAAATTATAACTTGGGTAACTCAGACATTTTTACAATTAGTTTTATTGTCTATTATTATGGTTGGTCAAAATGTTTTAGTTAAACGTTCAGAACTTCGAGCAGAAGCTGATTTTGAGCTTGATATTAAAAATGAAAAAGACATAGAACAGATTAAGAATAGTTTAAATGAAATAAAAGATATATTAAATAAAGTAAAATAATTATTAATTTAAAATGTACTTAGATTTAATCTAAGTACATTTTAAATTTGACAAAAAAATATAAAATAGTAATCTAAATGTAAATTCAAATAATTTTTTTATAAATGAGAAATATGCAAATAGAACGACTCGTCGCAATTATATTTCTTATTATTGCGACACCTTTTTTAATCATTATTATGCTTATTATAATAATAGATAGTAAAGGTAACCCAATTTTTAAACAAAATCGAGTTGGTAAAAATGGAAATATATTTATTATTTACAAATTACGAACAATGATTTTGGGTGTTGAACCTACCAATATTTATAATTCGGAAGAATTAAGAATCCACGAAAAATATCGTGTAACTAAATTTGGTAAATATCTCCGGAAAACTCATATTGATGAAATTCCACAATTATGGAATATATTCAAAGGGGATATGTTATTTGTAGGATCACGTCCTTTGAGTGTAAATATTGCTTTTGGAAAAAATACTTATATTCCAAGAGATAAAAATATAACTCCTGGGCTTACGGGTCTTGTACAAATATCGCACTTCAGAGAATCTGAAGGTTATGATACTTCTAAATTGGATAAATTTTATTTTAAAAATAAAAGTATATCTTTAGATTTAGTTGTATTGTCTAAAACTTTATATCAAATCATAACTAATAATCAAAAACACTGCTAAATTTAATGCAGTGTTTTTTATTTGTGCATCGGGTAGTACATTAGGACTTAATTTATGAAATATAAAGGGAATATGTACGTTCCTTATTTATCAGAGTAATCTGATAAAATAATGTAATTTTATTCTACAGCCTATGAAAATATTATTTAGTAGACTTCTTGTTGATAACATTTCTCACAATAAATAATATCGTTATCTTTTGGATCATATCCCGTTTCAAATGTATTGATGCATCCCTTATTCATACATGATCTTTTGTATAAATGTGGTTTTATTCTTCTTGAAATTCTATCTTGATATCTACAATCGGGACATTTGTGTGGTATCGGGACATTTTCGCGTTTGTAAAAAATAAATTCTTCTTTAATTATTCTGAATGCATTATTACAATCTTCACAACTTATAATTTTATTTATGATATCTTCATTAGTTTCGCTTATTTTTTCTGGTAATTGATTGGAATTCAAATCAATATCATATTGATTTTGAGGCGTTTCAAACCATGAGTATCCATTCTCGATTGCTTCATCTTTAGTTAATAAAAAAAACTCTTGAGCCATAGTATTGTTATATCCAAGCCAAGAAAATTCTATTGGGAAGAATTCTCCATAAGCATAAATGAGTCCTTTTTTATCTATGTAGGGCATATCATTCATGTGTTTTTTTATTTTTAAGACTAATTCTTCATATTCTTCTTTTGTATATTGTTTATTTAGAACACAATACTGCTTATTCTTTAATCCTACACAACCAAATAAATCACTAGAAGATCTACAATGTAATGAATATTCAATATTTCTAACATTAGGCCAACAGTCAATTATAAATTTTGAATTATATAAACCTGCACCACTAGCTGAATATTCATATGCAAGCTCACTTCCATTTCCCCAAACAGAAATGTCAAAACAATCCTTATTTGGTGATGTTGAAATATATTGAGAATATTTTATGTCCTCAGCATTTTCAACTAAATAGCTATTTTTTACATTTTTTGAATTAGTAACATATACTCCTGTTGAATTTGTATTTTTTATTCCTTGAAAATATTTCTTTGGATATTCCCCCCAAAAATTCCTCGAGGATATTTTTAGATCCTCGATACTATTATATATATCTATATTTAATTCTTTAAATTTCTTGTCATATTCTTCTTTACTAAATTGTTCATTAAAAATACAATATGATTTATTGCGTAAATTTACACAGCTAACACAATTTATACAAGAAACACAATTTTTTGAAAATCTAACATTTAAACACTGTGTACATTCCTCAGAAAAATATACACCATTACAATTTTTAATCCAAAAACTGTCATAGCAAAATTCTGAATCATAAACATCCAAACAGTCCATACAATTTTTTGAATCATATAACCCCGTTCCGTTCATACAATTTTCATTGTTAATAGAATTAAAAACCATATAACAATTTTTTAGATTTTCAGCATTTCCTGAGTATGGACTATTAATCATCCGAGTTCTATTTAAATTAAATTGAGGAACTTTATCGTGTAATTTAAAAAGTTGGTTTAAAAAAGGATTAAAAAAATCAACATCAATTCCGTAATCAAGACCATCCCACTTGTCACTAAACCATTCCTCTTGTGTTATAACATGAATACCAGAGTCAGGAGGAATAAGAGAAAACATTTGTTCACCAGTAAAATAATTATTTACCTTAAATAATTTCTTTTGGTTTCTAAAAGCAAACCTTCTTTGCATTCTACATTCCGGACAAAATGTTGGTGGAGGAACTTTAATTTTATCATAAAATAAAAAATCATCTGGCTCGATAATAAAGTCTTTTTTACAATTCTGACAGTTCTTTATTTCTGAATTCATGTATATACTATACTCCCTTTTTCTTAGATTGTAATCAATCTGTTGAAAAAGTAGTCCTTTAGGCCCACAGTTCGAATCTAACCAATATATCAAAAATAGCCATAAGTAAATTAAGACAAATTTATTTTGTGTGCCGGGTAGGACCACGAGTACGCTTTTTGAATATTACATGTTCTGTATACATTTTGCGTAATTATAAATACTAATTTAAAATTACAAGCTCAAGGTCTTCAAATCCCACCACACGAATTAAAGCAGTTTAGTCGTTCGACGCACAAAGAAAAAAACCTTCTTTGGAAAGGTTTTTTTCTTTGTGCGTCGGGTAGGATTTGAACCTACGTAGGCCGAAGCCGACAGATTTACAGTCTGTTGTAATTGACCACTCTACCACCGACGCATATTTAACACTTTGAGAGTATACACGGTTTTTCATAATTTTTCAAGATGTTAAAAATATGATAATATATAATATATGTCACAACTTTATAGTAATTCAATATTTTGGATAGATGTAGAAAAAATTAAGCCGAATCCTTTTCAGCCTAGAAGAGAATTTGATGAAGCTCGCCTTCGAGATTTAGCAGATTCTATACGTCAGTACGGAGTTCTTCAGCCCTTAGTTGTTTCTCGAATGGAAGTAATAAAAGAAGATGGAGGTATCTCTGTTGAGTATGAGCTTATTGCAGGAGAACGTAGATTACGAGCCTCAAAACTTTCTGGACTTGAACAGGTGCCAGTTATTATAAGAGTAGGTGATGATAACATGGCAAAACTTGAGCTTGCAATTATAGAAAATCTTCAACGTGAAGATTTGAATTCTGTTGAGCGTGCTCGCGCATTCTTCCGTCTTGTAGAAGAATTTAAATTTACTCATACACAAATAGGAGCAAAAGTTGGTAAGAGTCGTGAATATGTTTCAAACACATTGCGATTACTTGCACTTCCTCAAGAAATACTTGATGCACTTTCTGCAAGAAAGATAAGTGAAGGTCATACTCGTCCTATTCTCATGCTTACAGATAGACCAGAAGAACAAATGGTTCTATTTAAAGAGATAATGTGGAAGAAAATGACTGTTCGTGATGCAGAGAGAATCGCTCGTAAGGTTGCTTTTGATAGAGTTCGTAAAAAGGAATACATGCAGGACCCAGAGATAAGTGAAATAGAAGGGAAGTTACAAGAAACACTTGGAACAAGAGTTCATATTGAAAAGAAAGAAAATGGAGGGTATATTACAATTGATTTCTTTACGAATGATGACCTACGTACTATTTTAGAGATAATTAAATCAAAGAATGGAGGAACCAATCCAAATGAAATGCTTGAGAGATTTATAGTCAAACAGGAATCTCAAATGCAGCCGATTGTATCTCCTATAATGGAAGTTCAAATAGAAACATCCTCACAAGATTTAAATTCTGAACAATTAGCACAAACAGAAGATGAAAATGATATTCATTTAGTTGATGATAGAACTGAAGAAGAAATAGAAAAAACTGAAGAAGATATAGATTTATATAATATAAAAAATTTCTCAGTATAATAACTAAAAAACATCCAATATTTATTGGATGTTTTTTAGTTATATTTAATTTTTTCCAAAAGATAGAAATTTTGAAAGAAGACTATGTTCTCTTAAATATGCATTTATTTCTCTACGAGCTAGACTTGTCTTTGCAAAATCGAGCCACTTAGAAGATGGATTTGAATTTTTATTTACTTGGATTTCAACTATATCATGTGTTTTTAATTTTGCTCCCAGAGGGCTATTTTTACCGCTAATTTTTGCACCTTGTGCATGATTACCTAAATCTGTATGTATGGCATATGCGAAATCAATAACAGAAGAATCCTCTGGTAAATCAATAATATCTCCTTTTGGTGTAAATACAAATATTCTGTCTTTAAAGAAATTTACATTCATATTTTTCAAAAATTTTTCAGGTTTTTCTTCTTCATTTTCAGTATTCATTTCTGTAAGTTTGTTCACCCATTCTAATTGTTTAGGATCAAACTTAGCAATATTCCCATTACCTTTATAAATAAAATGTGCAGCTACACCATTTTCTGCATTCTGATGCATTTCATGAGTTCGAATTTGTATTTCAACAATTCCACCTGTCCCTGTAAATATAGTTGTATGCAAACTCTGATATCCATTTGCTTTTGGCATTGCTATGTAATCTTTTATTCTGTTTGGAACAGGAATCCATTCCCCATGAATAACACCGAGCATATAATAACAATCGGCTACATTTTCTACCATTACACGTAATGCAATAATGTCATAGATCTTATCTATATCCATATCATACTTTTGAAGTTTTTTCCACAATGAATATAAATGCTTTTGTCTGTAGTCAACTTTTGCATTTTTAATATGGGCTTCTTCAATTTTTTCTATAATTTTATCTTTAACTTCAATAAGATATTTTTCTTTAGCGTCCTTTTTTTCATTGAGTAGTTTTTTTACTTGCTCGTATTCCTTTGGATATGCATATTTAAAGGAAGCATCTTCAAGTCGTCCTTTTAAACGCCCCATAGATAGTCTATCTGCAAGTGGAGCATATATCTCTAAAGTCTCGAGAGCAATACGCTTTTGCTTATCTGGACGGACATGACTTAATGTTTCTATATTATGTAACCTATCTGCTAGTTTAATAGTAAGTACACGTAAATCTTCAGCCATAGATACAAAAAACCTTCTTAAATTTTCTACCTTACGCTCAATACCTTTGTATCTTATTGTACCGAGTTTTGTTACACCTTTAACAAGTAATAATATTTCATCTCCGAATTCTCTTTGTACATCTTCTTCTGTTACAGGAGTATCTTCTATAACATCATGAAGTAATCCAGCTGATATAATAATAGATCCCATACCTAATTCTGCTAGATTTTTTGCAGTTGCAAATACATGATTAAAATAGGGCTCACCACTTTTGCGTAGTTGTCCTTCATGTGCTTTTTTAGCAAAATCATAAGCCTTTTGTATAAGGGTACGGTCTTTTTCTTTAACTTTATTTATTAGAGAAAAAATCTCTTCTATCTTTGCAGTCATACATACATTATATCTTATATCAAAAATAATAAAAACTAGCTCATTTTGAGTTAGTTTTTATTAATCTCACAAAAACTATTTGTTATTCTTTATATTATCTCCATGTTTATGTGGGTTATGATTTCTACACATTCTATTACTACATCTCTCTGGAATAGTTTTTGTGCCTTCCATCATCAAAGATTGGCATAGGTCACAAATATTTCCTGTTGGTTTTGCTTTGATTGCGTTCTTGCAATCTGGATAATTACTACATGAATAGAATATTCCAAAACGTCCTTTGCGTTCCATCATTTTACCTTTTCCACATGTCGGACATGTGATATCTGTCATTTTCCTTTTCATCTCCTCCTCATCTTGTTTTACAAATTTACATTTTGGATATCTAGAACAAGATATAAAAGTTCCGCCACCATCTCGTCTAACTCTTATAACCAATTTTCCACCACCACTTTTACCTTTTTTCTCTCCGCAAGTAGGACACATCTCACCAGTTTCTTTAGGTCCATCAAGTACTGCTCCTTCTATTGTTCTAGCTCCATCACAATCAGGATAAAGTGAACATGAATAAAACTTACCACCACGGGATAGTTTTATTATCATTGGGGCCTCACATTTAGGGCATATTATATCATCTGGTGCTTCACCCATATTTGTAGCTTTGGCTAGTTTTTCTTTTTCCTTAACATCTTTTTGAAATGGTCCATAGAAATCTGAAAGAGTTTTAACATAATCTCTTTTTCCATTTGAGATATCATCAAGTTCATCTTCCATAGTAGCTGTAAATGTATCACTTATATAATTTGCGAAATTATCTTCAAGGAAAGAAGAAACAACATCTCCTGTATCAGTGGGGAAAAGAGTTTTACCTTCTTTTCTCACATAACCTCTATCTTCAATCGTTTTCATTATAGAAGCATAAGTAGAAGGACGTCCGATATCTCGTGCCTCAAGTTCTTTTACGAGACCTGCTTCAGTATATCTATTTGGAGGTTGAGTAGCTTTTTCATTACTTTCAAGTTTAATAAGTTTTAATTCATCTCCTATTTTTACTTCTGGAAGTTCTACGTCTTCACCACGAGCATCCGCATCACAAATAAGCCATCCTGGGAAAAGCACACGGGAACCATTAGCGGTAAAATCAGGGATTTCACCATTTTTAATATTCGCAGTAATTTTTGTTTTTAATAATTTTGCATCAGACATTTGAGAAGAAACAGTTCTCTCCCAAATAAGTTTATATAATTTATTTTGCTCCTCATTTATTCCAGCAGAAATTGCATCAATGTGAGTAGGACGAATTGCCTCATGAGCTTCTTGGGCATTCTTTGATTTTGTTTTGTATATATGAGATTCGGCATATTCTTTTCCGTACTTTTTTTCAACTATTGAAAGGATTTGTACAACAGCTTCTTTACTTAAGTTTGTACTATCTGTACGCATATAAGTTATAAAACCTCCTTCATAAAGTTTCTGAGCAACTTGCATAGTACGTGAAGGGGAGAATCCAAGACGAGTACTTGCTACTTGCTGAATTGTTGAAGTAGTGAATGGAGCACGAGGACTTCTCTTTTGTTCACTTGCTTTTAAATCAGTAACATTCCACTTTTCTTTATTACCAAGCTCTAAAATTTTCTCAACAACTTTTTCATCTCGTGGTTCTTCAACACAAGTAAGCGTAATTCCTTTTTTTGTATTAGTTTCAAAATCACCTTGTATTGTCCAATATTTTTCAGGAATAAATGCACGAATTTCTCGTTCGCGTTCCATGATAATACGGAGTGCTGGTGATTGAACTCTCCCTGCAGAAAGTCCATATCTAACCTTTTTCCAGATAATTCCAGATAAATCATATCCAACAAGTCTATCAAGTACTCGTCTAGCTTCTTGGGCTTTTACTAAATCTAAATCAATATCACGTGGTTTCTTTAAAGCCTCAATTACAGCTTCTTTTGTTATTTCATAAAATGTGACTCTCTTAATAGGAGCTTTTACTTTTTTATCTTCATCTAGTAATTCTTTTAAATGCCACGAGATAGCTTCTCCTTCACGGTCAGGGTCGGTTGCGAGCATTATTTCTGTAGCCTTCTCTGCAAGTCCACACAATTCATAAACAACCTTATCTTTACCTTTTGAGATTTCATATTTAGGTACAAATCCTGCGGGAATATCTATGGCATCTTTATTTGATTTTGGTAAGTCTCGGATATGTCCAATAGAGGCACGTACTGTATATGCTCCATCTAAATATTTTTCTATTGTTTTTGCTTTTGATGGTGACTCAACAATTAATAATTTCATATTGGTCATAGTATTACATGAAAACATATTTTTTTGCAAATTATTATCATTTTATTTAAATAATAATATGAAATATTTATAAATTATATTTTTCTTATTTCGCCGAGTTCTTCTTTTATTAAACCTTTTAGTTCCATTATAGAAAGGAGTGCATTTGCTTGACCTATAGGAAGGCCGGATTCTCGAATTATATCATTTCGTTCCATCGGTTCACGGAGAAGTTCAATAATTATCATTTCGTCTTTTCCACAATCTGTATATTTTTCTTCATCAGATATTTCTCCTTTTTCTATCTGGAATCCTAATGCATCTAGTAATTCTTCGCTATTTGTTATAGGAGTTGCTCCTTGATGAATTAATTTATTAGTACCTTTTGAATTTGAAGAAAAAACGGAACCAGGAACAGCATATATCTCTCTATTGTAATCGAGTGCCATTCTAGCAGTGATAAGTGTGCCCGATTTCTCCTCGGCTTCTATTATTAATACCGCTTTTGATATTCCTGCCATCAAACGGTTCCTTTGTGGAAAAGAATATAGAGTGGCTTTTTCATCAGGTTTCATCTCGGAAATCAAACATCCACCTTTATCTATTATTTCTTGAGCTAATCGAATATTTGTTCTAGGATAAATTACAGAATTATCAAGTCCAGAACCAGGAAAAGCGATAGTAGTTAGACCTACTCCAAGCGCTGAACGATGAGCTATACTATCTATTCCAAGAGCAAGACCAGAAACAATAACAATAGGGTATCCTTTTAATCCACTAATTAATTTATCACAAATATCTTTTCCATAAGAAGTATACTTGCGAGACCCGACAACTGCTAAATAAATATTGTCACTTGAAGGTAGTTTACCTCGTATATATAGAACCTTTGGTACTTGAGGAATTTCAAGTAATCCCTCTGGATACTGTTCTAATTTTAATTTATAAATATCTTCCATGTATTTGTATATTGTATCATTATTTTATATACTGTATATATTATGTTAGATATTAAATTCATAAAAGAAAATAAAGATTTAGTAAAGATGGCAGCTGAGAAGAAACACAGCTCATTTGATGTTGAGGCATTGGTTATTTCTGATGACAAGAGAATTGCACTTCTTAACATTGTTGAAGGTTTGAGAGGTGAACAGAACAAGATGAATAACTCAATTGCTGTAGAAAAGGATCAAGCAATCAGAATGCAAATGATAAATGAGATGCGTTTGGTAAAAGAAGATCTTATTAAAAATGAAGAAGAATTGAAAGCAGTTATGATAGAATGGCAGGCACTTATGTTACAAGTTCCAAATATACCAGATATGTCAGTTCCAGATGGTGATAGTGATGAAGATAATCAAGAGGTAAAGATTTGGGGAGAAAAAACAGCCTTCTCTTTTGAGCCAAAAGACCATGTGGAATTGATGTTGAATTTAAAAATGGTTGATTTTGAACGCGGTGTAAAAGTTCATGGATTTCGTGGATATTATTTGATGGGAATGGGAGCAACTCTATCTTTTGCTATTTGGAATTATGCATTAGAATTTTTTGGTAGTAAGGGATTTGTGCCAGTCATTCCACCTGTAATAGTTCGTAAACAAAATTTATATGGTACAGGACATTTACCTGGAGATACAGAGGATTACTATATGACTCAAGACGGTGATGCTCTTGCTGGAACAGCAGAAGTTCCTCTTATGGGTATGCATGCAGATGAAATAATTGATTCTAAAAACTTTCCGATTAAATATCTTGGATTTTCTCCATGTTTTCGTAGAGAAGCTGGTAGTCATTCAAAAGATGTAAAAGGTTTAATTCGAGTACATGAATTTTATAAATTAGAACAAGTTATACTTTGTGAAGCAAGCCATAATGAATCTGTTAAACTTCACGAGGAATTAAATCGTAATACTGAAGAATTTATAGAATCTCTAGGTATTCCTTATCGAACAGTCTTAAATTGTGGAGGAGATTTAGGTCAAGGACAAGTAAAGAAATATGACATAGAACTTTGGGTTCCTAAAGAATCTAAATACAGAGAGATTTCATCCGCTTCATATTTCCATGATTTTCAAACAAGACGTTTCAATATTCGTTATCGTAATACAGAAGGGAAGATGCACTACGCTCACTCATTAAACTGTACGGCAATTCCTACCCCAAGAATTTTAGTTTCAATGGTAGAAAATTTTCAACAAGCTGATGGTACAATAATTGTTCCAAAAGTACTACAAAAATATTTAGGTAAAGATATTATCTCATAATTAGTTTATAAATATGAGAGATATTCCGACATCACCTCGTATAATCGAAATTAAACGCAATCGTCGAGTAAGACGATTGCGTTTAATTGTTTTGTTTTCAATTTTATTTATAACTATAGTTGGAGCTCTTTCTTATTTCTCTAATGACTCAAAAATTGTAATTAATAAAATAATAATTACTGGTAATAAAATTATAGATTCAAAAGAAATAGAATCTAATGTTTATAATAATTTGAATGGTAAATATTTATACCTTTTTGCACATTCAAATTTTCTAATATATCCTCACGATAAAATTTATGATAATTTGATTATTGATTTTCCTAGAATAGAAAGCTTAAAAGTAACTAGAGAAGGTTTTAACTCAATACATATTTCTATCACAGAGAGAGCAGGTTCATATCTTTATTGCGGAGTATTATTACCTGAAGTAAAAGATGAAATAGGAGAAAATTGTTATTTTGTAAATAACAATGGATATATTTTTGATAAAGCACCTTATTTCTCAGGAGATGTTTATTTTAAATTTTATATTAGTATTAAAGGAGATGCTTCAAGTCCATCAGGAACACAAATGTTGTCACCTGAACGATTCCATAGCATTATCCATTTTATGGATGGAATTTCAACTCTAGGATTTAAACCATCTTATCTTGTTGTGTCATTGAATGGATTGCATTCTCTTTATCTTAAACCAAAAAGTGTTGGTTTAAATCCTAAAATTATTTTCAAAGAAGAAAATGATTTAAATACTATTTTAGATAATTTTTCAACTGCTATGAGTAAATACGAATTTGCAAATGAAATTAATTCCAAGTATGATACTCTTTCATATATAGACCTCAGATTTAAAAATAAGGTTTTATATAAATTTTCTACCCTTGGCGAATCTACATTGGGTACTCAATAATATGAATATTTGGAAAAAATTACCTAAACCGTTTTTTGTATTAGCACCAATGGCTGATGTCACTGATGTTGCTTTTCGACAAATAATCTGTAAATACGGAAAACCAGATGTGACTTGGACAGAATTTGTTTCAGCTGATGGCCTTGCAAGTTTAGGTCGTGATGCACTTAAATATGATTTACAATTTAGTAAAAATGAACGACCAATAGTAGTGCAACTTTTTTCTTCAAATCCTATAAAAATGAGAGAAGCCTCTAAACTTGTATCAGATATGGGTTTCGATGGAATAGATATCAATATGGGATGTCCTGATAAATCTATTGAAAAGCAAGGAGCCGGAGCAGCTATGATGAAAGATATGAAAAAAGCAGGTGATATAATTCAAGCTGTAAAAGATGGGATTAAAGATTCAAAAAAGAAAAATATTTCAATTTCAGTTAAAACTCGCATTGGTTATAATAAAAATCAAATAAATGAATGGATTCCATTTTTATTTTTACAAGATATAGATGCCTTAACTATCCATGCCCGTACACGGAAAGAGATGTCTGATGTGCCAGCCAGATGGGAACACGTAAAAGAGGTAGTAGAGATAAGAAATAAAATGGGCGTTAAAACAAAAATAATAGGGAATGGTGATGTTAGAGATATGGAGCATGGAAAAAAGCTTGCTGAAGATACTGGTTGTGATGGGATAATGATAGGCAGAGCAGTTTTTGGAAATCCATGGATTTTTAAAGATTACAGAAGCGGATTTAATTCAAAATTTTCTCAGGTCCTCGGACGAGGGAGGAAGAGGGGCCATACCAATTCTAAAATTTTAATTAGCTCCACTCCGACTACAAAAGTTAAATTAAAAGTTCTTGTAGAACATACCAAACTTTTTGAAAAACTTTTAGGTAAAATAAAGAATTTTTCAGTAATGAAAAAACATTACAAGGCATATGTAAATGGTTTTGATGGAGCTAAAGAATTACGAATGAAATTAATGGAAACAAAAAATTCAAAAGAAGTAGAAAAAATAATTAAAGAATTCTTAAACTAACGAAGTCAGACTTCGTTAGTTTGCATAAATAAAAAAGGGACGCCTATTTAGCGTTGTCCTTGGTTTGGTTGCTCATTAAGTTTTATTTAGTGGTATAAATAGGTACTCAACTTATAATAAAGGCCAAAAAATTATTCCAATAAATTTTTGACCTAATTCGAATGATGTTTTATCTATAGAATCAATAGCGAGGGTGGAAATAAATCCTATCCCAAACCATAAAACAATTAGGTTCACCCATAAAAGTGTTTCCATAACTTATTATTTTAAATTTGTCGAGACATTGTAATATTTATGTATTCTTGTCAATATTATTATAAAACTCTTTAATTTGCTATAATCTTTAGGTATGAAAGACTCAAATATCGCTTTATATCGTAAATACCGCCCAGAGAATTGGAACGAAGTTATAGGACAAGACCATATAGTAAAAGCTATAGGTGGTGCTCTAAAAGCTGGAAAAGTTTCTCATGCATATCTTCTTTGTGGTCCACGTGGCACAGGTAAGACTACAATAGCCCGTATTATTGCGTCAGAGCTCGGTACGTCTCCAAATGATATATACGAGCTAGATGCTGCAAGTAATCGTGGTATAGATGATATTCGAAGTATAAGAGATAGTGTACACACTCTACCTTTTGATTCTAAATACAAGATATATATACTAGACGAGGTTCATATGTTTACAAAAGATGCTTGGAACGCACTTCTTAAAACAATAGAGGAGCCACCTCAACACGTTATATTTATTCTTGCTACAACAGAGCTTGAAAAAGTTCCAGATACAATAATTTCTAGATGTCAGAGTTTTGTTTTTAAAAAACCTACAGATAATATTTTATCATCAGTTGTTACTAATATAGCTAAAAAAGAAGGGTATTCTTTAGAAGAAGGGGGTGCTTCTCTAATTGCACTACTTTCTGATGGAGCTTTTCGTGATGCTCTTGGAACTTTACAAAAAGTTATTTCATTTTCAAAAAATAATAAAATCAGTCTTGCTGATATAGAAGAAGTTACGGGTTCCCCAAACACTATTCTTGTTGATGAATTTTTAAATGCGATTGCGCACAAGGATATAGAGAGAGGATTCTTAACTGTAAAAAAGGCAAGTGATCAAAATATTGAAATGCAAGTATATTTGAAGATGATTCTAACAAAACTTCGCTATGCACTAATGTTGCGGCATGCTCCTCAAATGAGAAATGAAATAGAGAAAGTTATTTCAGAACACGATATGACTTATATATCTGAATTGGTAGTTATTAAGCCTGAATATATATCTTCTTCGACTTTATCTATTTTACTTGATACATATCAATCCCAACGTAATTCTGTTATAAATGAGCTTCCACTTGAATTATCATTAGTTAAAATTTTAAATGAGAAATAAAGATAAAGTATGGGATGTTGTAGTTATCGGAGGAGGAGCTGGAGGTATGATGGCTGCAGCCGTTGCAGGTTCACATGGTAAATCAGTTCTTGTTCTTGATAAAAATAAATCACTTGGAGAAAAACTTAAAATTACAGGTGGTGGTAGATGTAACATCACAAATGCAGAACCTGATATTCATAAGTTTTTAGAAATATATGGAGATGGTAAACCGTATTTATATACGCCCTTTTCTATCTTTGGAGTGAAGGATACCTTTCAATATTTCGAATCAAAAGGTTTACCATTAGTAGTACAAGCTAGAAATCGTGTCTTTCCTAAATCAGAAAAAGCTTTAGATGTTTTTAATGTGTTAAAAAAAGAATTAGAAAAAAATAAGGTTGTTATTAATCATAGTTGTGCAGTAAGAAAAATATTTGGAAAAGATGGAATAATAAATAGTGTTGAAACTGATTCAGGATTAGTTCATGCCAAATCTTTTATACTTGCTACAGGAGGAATGTCTCACCCCGAAACTGGCTCAACAGGGGATGGACTTAAATGGCTAAAAGATTTAGGTCACACTGTAAAGGAATCCACTCCAACTGTTGTTCCTCTTGCCGTATCTGATATTTGGGTAAAAAGCCTTGCTGGAGTTTCACTTTCTTTTATGAAAATAACTTTTTTTAAAGATGGCAAAAAACAATTTTCAAAAACTGGGAAAATACTTTTTACTCATTTTGGACTCTCGGGTCCTCTGATACTTAATTGTGCTGGTAAAGTAGATGATTTATTACAAGAAACTGGAATTGTAAAAGCATATATAGATTGTTTTCCAGACACAAATGAAGGTAAACTTGAAGATGATATTATAAAAATATTTGATGCAAATAAAAATAAATCATTAAAAACAGTCTTTAAAGATATCGCACCAGAAGGAACTGCAAAAGCAATAGAAATGATAGATACTACTATTGATTTTGAAACAAAAGTTCATAGTGTATCAAAAGAAGATAGAAAAAAATTAGTTAAATTACTAAAGGCTTTACCATGTGAGATTACAAATCTCATGGGTTATGATAGAGCAGTAGTTGCAGATGGAGGAGTTTCGATGTCTGAAATAAATACTAAAACAATGTCATCTAAATTATATAAGAATTTGTATATTATAGGAGACCTCTTAAATATAAATAGAAATTCAGGAGGATATAGTCTCCAAATATGTTGGACTACTGGTTATGTAGCAGGAATAAATGCATAATTCCTTTTTAATTTAAAATCCCACAGGTTGGACCTATGGGATTTTAAATTATTTTTTTGTTTCTTTTCTATAAATTGAAACCAGACTATAAAGTAAACTTAATGTGAGAGGTCCTAGTAATATTCCTATTGGTCCCATAAATGATATTCCACCTAGAATTGAAAATAATACAAAAATAGATGGAATATCAGTATCCTTAGATATTATGTATGGGGAAAGTATATTATCCACTAATCCTATGATTACACCTGCCCATAATAATAATCCAAGAGCGTGTAAATGCATTCCAGTAAAATATAAAAATAGAATTGCAGGAACTGTAATTAAAGATGTTCCAAGATTTGGAACAAGAGAAGTGATTCCAGCTAAAACTCCCCAGAGTGCAGGATTTGGAACTCCAAATATCCATAGGCCTATCCAGGACAGGATTCCTTGAACTATAGCTATAAATATAGAACCTCTTAGAATTCTATTAATTGAATTACTTAAATCAGTTAATAATTGCTTTACATTCTCTTCTGAAAGAGGAGAAAGTTTAATTAAAACTTTTTTCCACTCTTCTCCATTTTTAAGTAAATGAAACATTGTAAAAATTCCAAGTAGCAACATTAATAATGTATTAAAAGTTGAAGTAAAAAGTGAACCAATGTTATTTGAAAGAAAAGAAGCAAAATTAGATATTTTCTCATAAGTATTAAAAGTGAATCCATCAGGTAGAAATTCATTTATGCTTCCATCTATTCTTTGAATTAATACATTTGTATTACCATTTTGTGATACAAAATAATAGGCATTTTGAGCTTGATTGAAAATAATGGTACTTATAAAATAAAGAGGAATACATAATACAGCTAGGAAGAGAATAACAGTTATAAATGATGCTACCCCCGATTTATTTTTTGTTATATGTTTTTTTATCCATAAATATATTGGATTAATTAAAACTGTAAAAGATGCTGATACAATAAACACTGATAAAAACGGATAGAATATGCCTATTGTTAAGGCTAATACAATAATTAATAAAAAAAATATAAAATTTTTTTCTGTTTTAGATGTTTCCATATCTATATTATACCTCTATTTTATAAGTTTTCAAAGAAATAAGTAATATTACTTTAATATTTTAACTTAATTTATTTTTATTAATTAATATATAAATCCTATATTTTTAAAGAGTTCTAAAAATTTTAAATAAATATAAAATAGCAAATTACCATTAATAAATAGTGTTTAGTTTATAAAAAATCTAAGCATTCTTTTGGATATATTATGATTTTATTTTCTTTTAAGTCTGGAATTGATATCCATTCAGCATATTCAGATTTAAAATCTAATCTCTGGACTTTTTCCATTTTGTAAAAACTTTCTTCTTTTAAATCACCACTATATAGAAATGTAATCTCATGATATGGTTTACCGTTATATTCAAATATATTTTCGACTACAGTAAGAAATTTTTCATTTTGCAAAGTTGCTCCTAATTCCTCCATTATTTCTCTCTTTGCTGTAGCTAAAGATTTTTCCTGAAACTCAATTCCGCCACCAATTGGCCTACAAAAAGAAACGCCAGTTTTTGTGTCCTTTCCTTTTTGAGCAAGCAATTTACCATCTTTAATTATTAGCACTAGTGAATTAGGTCTCATATATATTAATTATATCAAACTAAGTTTAATAAATGTAGCAGGCTTTTTGGGATAGTATCAGAACAGAATTGATTCAAAATAAATATTATTAATTACTTACCATTTGGAATTTAATGCTATTTATAATACCTTCTAGCTCATTTGTTATTTTATTTTTGTCGAATTCCATCACACCTTGATCAGGAGAGTAATTACCTATGTTTGTAGAATGGATTGTATATTCTATAACGTAACAATCTCCATCTAGTATCGTATGATAACTCGTAGTGTCATATAAATTCCCTGCGCCTGCATCACTAAAAATGTATTTTTTTGCGGAAAAACCTCCAAAAGTAGTGTCATCAGGTAAAATATCTCCTTTGTATACTTTTGTGATACATTCACTTATTTCTTTTTCATTACTTGATCTACCTATCGTTAACTTCGCATCAGAGAAATTTGTATTTGGTAAGTAAATTTTAGGAACATTTAAGGTAGCCAAGAGTACACCATCTCCTGTTGCATTTAGTCTCCATTCTTTGGAAAGTTTTTTTTCGGCTTCAAAAACAGAGAAAAATGGATTGTAATCAAAACTAAAAGCCCCAGCACTTTCTGTAAAATTACTCAAACTAACACAATCATTTGTCTTTATAAAGGTTTGATTTGAATCATAATTTATAGTGTTTAAATCTGTAAATTTTTCTTTTCCATTTATCGTAGAATATGGACCGTAACCAGCTACAAAAGTATCATTTACTTTTTTAAATGCAATTTGTCTTATTGAATACACCCCTTCAGATTCAAATGAATAATCACCTATCAGTACTCCATCTTTAAGTGTTCCACTAAAACTTCCAAAAGAACTATCTTTTTCAAAATTCTTATAAGAAAGTACACCAGAAATATTTATATTTTCAGATGTCTGTGTTTCTTCTCTTATTTCAAGAGTGTATATATCTTTTGCCAATTTAGAAGCATAACAACCTAAAACGGAATTTTCTGCTACAGATTTATTTGTTATAGTACTAGGTTTGTCTCTTAAAAAAACAAAATATAAAACAATTATAATAATCAAGACAAAAAAACCTATTGCCTTACCTGTAAAAAATTTAGATGTATTCATTTAAATAGTATAGCATTTTTAAAAAACCGTAGCTGGGAGTTTTAGATGTTGTTTAAACCCTTATTTTAGCATCCTTAATTTTTAAAAATTAATTATTTATTAGGCAAGCCGTAAGTTGCGGTGTTTGAGTCCAACCACACTTACCATTTTCTTGTCTCTTACATGTAGCTGTTTTATAGCAAGCATAACTCTCTGTATATTCACAAGTCGAAGCAGCATCCGGCTGGTCGGTGCACAACTGTGCAGAACATCCACCAATATAGCATTTGCCTAAATGATCAGGGTCTACATGATTTATCTGTGGTACTACATTAAAGGTAAGAAGATAATCACTCACGTTTATCTGTGTTTGTGAAAGATTATTCGGAGTAATAGAAGTCAGAGAGACACTTTCTCCTTCCGTTGTGAAAAATTGATCAAGTGTAACTATACTCGTTGATGTTTTCATACCAGAAACAGTCTGTATTTTTACCCGCACAGTACCTGCCCAAATACATTGTACATCACTCGGACAACGGCTATCTTCTTCTATAGAAATTGGTTTAATTGAAATGTCTTTGAATTGCGCTGCGCTCCCAATTTTAAGCATGACTTTTCCATATGGCAACACATCTATCTTTGATGAAGGCACATTATTTAGGGTACAATCCTCAATTTTAATGATATCAGCTTCAATATTATCATGCCTCGTATATTGTCCTGTGGCCACAACTGAGCCTTCCTTTTTTACGTGATAACATTGTGCCTGTAAAATACCAGGAACACCGCTTCCACGTTGAACAAAGGCGACTGACCAACCGTCGAGTTGGGACTTCGTTTCTATCGAACTCGGTGGTAGTGATGTAGTTTTATATGCTTCCAATTCGGGATGAATTGCAACAATAGCAGCTATTGCCTCATCTTCTGTAAGGGTAACATTTGATTGCGAGTATAAAAGAAAGACGCCGGCTGCAATAACAAGACCACATAATATTAAGATACTAAGTAGTATTTTTATTTTCATAATCTTATTATACACTAAAAGGAAAATCATGTTCTTTGTATATTAGAAATCAGCTCAAAATAGCTGGGAGACTAGGAATCGAACCTAGATTAAAGGCTTCAAAGGCCTCTGTCCTACCGTTAGACGATCTCCCAATGTAAAACAATATAAGAATACATCAAAATTGGTTATTTTTCAACTAGATTAATTAATATATGATTAAATTTTGTATTTCTTGCAAATTTAAATTAATTTTATTATTATAATTTAATGAAACTTATTTCATTAAATATTGAATTAAACCGGCATCACGAACTCGTGTTGCCTTTTTTAAAAAAAGAAAAGGCAGATGTTGTGTGTTTACAAGAACTTCTTGAGGATGACTTTGAAATGTACAAAAGAGAACTTGGAATGCAAGGAGTTCATAGATTAACAAGTTATATTAATGATAGTATTCATATTGAATCTAAGAGGAAAAGAGAGGGAATTGCTATATTTGCAAATAATATTATAAATTCAGGTTATATATTCCATGTTGGAAAAGTTCAAGATATCGAAAGAACTTTTGAAGAATATATAAAAGATAAAAATATTTTAAAAAATAGGGCTCTAGTTTGGATAGAAACAAAAAATGATAAAGGTGAAATTTTTAAGTTTATTAATTCCCATTTAACAATTACACATCATGGAGAGGTGACTCGTGTTCAAATAGAAGACAATATAAAGTTTATAAATAATGCGAAGTCTCTTGGCGAATTTGTTTTTTCTGGAGACACTAATGCTCCTCGGGGCAGTCAAGCATTTGATAAAATTTCAGAAGTATTTAAAGATAATATCCCATATAGTTATAAGAGTAGCTTAGACCCAAATATTCATAGAGCTAAAGGTGTCGAACTTATGGTTGATTGTCTTTTTACAACAACAGGGTATAAAGCTTCTTGTGTCGAATTAAAAGGAGGCATTAGTGACCATATGGCAGTAGTAGCACTTATTGATAAGATTTAATATTAATTAATATATTTGGTATAATAATATTATGATAAATATAAACACAATTGTCCCTGATTTTGAATTGGATTCATATCAGAATAATGACATAAAAAAAATAAAACTTTCAGATTATAAAGGCAAATGGGTAGTATTAATTTTTTACCCAGCTGACTTTACTTTTGTTTGCCCAACAGAATTAGAAGATGCTTCTAATCATTATAATGAAGTTGTAGGACTTGGCGGAGAAATCATGAGTATAAGCACTGATACTGCTTTTGTTCATAAAGCATGGCACGACAGTTCTCCATCTATTGGTAAAATAAATTATCCTATGTTGGCTGACCCTACAGGAAGTGTTTGTAAATCTTTTGGAACATATATTGAGAGTGAAGGTCTTTCTTTGAGAGGTACATTTATTATTGATCCAGATGGTGTATTGAAGACAATTGAAATTCACGATAATAATATTGGCAGAAGTGCAAAAGAAATGGTTAGAAAACTAGAAGCGGCAAAATTTGTCAGAGAACATGATAGTAACGTATGTCCTGCTAGTTGGGAACCTGGAGAGGAAACTCTTAAGCCAGGAATAAATTTGATAGGTAAAATATAATTTATTATGAATCATGCTTATATACTTCTATGTAATGACAATACATTATATATAGGTTCAACAAACAATCTTGAAAAAAGACTAAAGGAACACAATACTTCAAAAAATGGAGCACATTATACAAAAATTCGTCGCCCTGTAGTTTTGAAATATAAAGAAGAATTTGAAACACTAAAAGAAGCTCGAAGTAGAGAATGTGAATTAAAAAAATTAAAAAGAGAGGAAAAGTTTAAATTATTTATAATTAATCAATAAAAATACACCCTAAAATTGGGTGTATTTTCTTATTGACAAAAATATGTATAAGCAGTATATTGCAAATATTATGAAAAAAACATACATAATCTTATTTATTTTAATATCTTTGGTGACAACAGGTCTTTTAGTTTCTCCAAACAAATCACAAGCATGGTCTAATAACTATACTAACTATAATAAAGGCTATAATGGTAATAGTTATAATAATGGCTACTATGGTAATAGTTATAATAATGGCTACTATGGTAATAGCTATAATTCAGGTTATTATGGAAATACTTATAACAATGGCTATTATGGTAACAACTATAATTCAGGTTACAACAATAATAGTTACAATAATGGATATTATAGTAATAACTATAATACAGGGTATAACAGTAACAGTTATTACAATGGCTACTATGGTAACAATTACAACAATGGCTACTATGGTAACAATTACAACAATGGCTACTATGGTAACAATTACAACAATGGCTACTATAGCAACAACTATAATTCAGGGTATGTTGGAAACAATTACAATAATGGATATTATGATAATAACTACAATAATGGTTACTATGATAATAATAGCAATACACAATATTACTATTAGTCAAAATATTTTAACTAATATTTTTTAAAAATTAATAACCCCCTTCATATAATGAAGGGGGTTATTAATTTGTCATTATTCTTCTGACTGAGGTCTCTCTAGTGTTTGAGTTTCAACTTTCATAGCATCCCCAGTTATTCTCATTATATCCTTATCTATTTTTTTGAATTCATTATTTGATTTATTGAAATGATTCACTGCTGTTGATAGAGCATTTCCAAGTTTTTGATGAACATCCTCATAAACCTTTAAATGTGTTCCTAATTCACCAACTCTTTTTATAATATCTTTAGCTGATTCCTCAATTTGCATTGCATGTAAGCCCTGAAGTACTGTTTGCAAATATGCTAAGAATGAAGTAGGAGAAACAATAATTACTTTATATTTACTTGCAGCCCTCTGTATTAAATTATCTGTATCCTCAGTTATAGCTCCTATTTTATTTATAAGTAAATCATAATATATAGCTTCGTGTGGAATAAACATGAAAGCAAAATCCATTGTGCCTTCTTCTGGTTGAATATATTTTGAAGTTTCAACAATACGGTTTTTCAAGTCATTTACAAAAACTTTTTCCAGTCTTTCTTTTTCCGTTTTATCATTAGTTTCAGAAATACGATTATAATTTTCGAGTGAAAATTTAGAGTCAATTGGTATTATTTTATCTTTTACAAAAACAACAGCATCAACTATATTGCCATCCGGAAAAGTATATTGCATCTGATAAGACCCAGGAGGCATAACATTTTTGAGAAGTGTTTCTAGATAGTATTCACCGAGTATTCCTCTTTGTTTAGGATTTTTTAAAATATCTTGTAAGCTTTGAAGCTGATCCGCAAATGAAACAACTTGTTTATTTGTTTCATCCAATCTAGTAATTTTTTCTGTTATATCAGCGATAATTCGAGAAGTTTCAGTTGATTGGTATCTCATTGTTTGGGTCATTTCTTTTTGAGATTCACCTAATTTGTTATCTATGGTACGAGACAATTCATTTATCTGTGCAAGTAATAATCCGACTGCTCCATCATTATTTTCTTTTTGTGGTTTTTTAAGAAAGAAAAATAGGCCTATAACTAGGAAGATAAGGATAATGAGAAAGATTATAATTAGTGTTTGCATTTATTCATTTTAACATAAATTAATTATTAATCATCTATTTGTTCTTGTATTTACTAAAATAATGTTATATTATTCTATTATAATATATTAAAGCCTATTTAATTTAAATAATATTCTTATGTTTAAATATTTTAAAAAAGATAATAATCTCAAATCGATTACAATTACAACTCTATTTGTAATATTTATGATAGTTTTTCTTCTTAATAACAAAAAAATTAGTGATACTGAAATAGTCAAAATATCTGATTCTGATTCAAAAGTATATTTATTGGATAAGGCAATTCAATCACAAAATCGTTATTCTGAATGTATTGATGAAGTTTCTAGGGTATATGAAGAAAAAAAAATTAATTCATTAAGTCCAGAAATTATTGAAAAAACCAAAATTTGTAAATCTTCTATTGTAAAAAAAGTTTCTAAAATATTTGGCTCTAAATATTTAGTTGAATATTATCAAGAGATGCCACAGGAGTGTATGAGTGAAAAAATAGTTACAAATTTCTTGAATATTGAAGTAGATATGAAAAACAAAAAATCAGTTGGAACTTGGCAGAATGGAGTTAATTTTACGGAATCTATGATTTCAGATATAAATAATAGTTTGGTACCTGTAGATTGTAAAAGTTATGCAGAATTTATTACTACTCTTGAAGTATTAAAATAATATAAAAAACTCCCACTAAAATCATTTAGATTTTAGTGGGAGTTTTTAAATTATTTAAACTAATTTTCCTAAATAATATTTTAATGTATATATCCAATCCTCCTCATTGCTAGGATTTTGTTCTTTTTGTGCTAGCATCCACTCTAGATATCCTCGATCCATTTTACTTACTTCATCAACTGTTTTACCTATATATTTACCAAATGAAAATAAATTCATAATAGAAGGCCTTGAAGAAATATCTATCATTTTATCTATTGCTTGTTCTTCTGTTATTCCATCTTCTTTCATTATTTTATCTAATAATCTTTCAAATAATTTCTCGAGTACAAGTACGTCACCAAGTGCATCATGTGCTTGTGCCTCTATTTCTATGTCTAAATAATATCTTAAATATTGTAGTTTGTATTGAGGAATAGTGTTATTTTTATCTAGAAACCTAGCAACTCGAAGTGTACAAATTATATTAACAGGAAAGATGTCATCATTTGCTAATATTGCAATATCAAATTTGGCATTATGGGCAACTACTACAGATTTTATATCCTCTAGCAAAATCTTTATTGCTTTATAATTTGGACTATCTTTAAAAGTTGGTTTATCTTTTACGTGCTTATTTGTAATATGTGTAATAGCACTAGCCTCAGGTGGAATAGGAATTAATGGTTTAAAAAGCTCACAAAATGTTTCTTTCTCTGTTTTATATGCAAGCTGGCAAAGAAAATCTTTTTCTGGTTGATTACCAGTAGTTTCTGTATCTAAAAATATAATTTGTTTATTCATATTTATATTCTATCACTCATACAGATAATTTAAAATAACAAATAATTTTTGCATATCTTTTATCATCTGATACAATGTATAATATGTCATTACATGAACAAATTAGAAATAATATAAAAGAATCAATGAAAGTAGGAGATAAGGTACGGCTGGAAGTCATGCGTGGACTTGTTACAGCTTTTACTAATGAATTAGTAGCTACAGGAAAGACACCTCAAGATATGTTAGGAGATGAAGATGCTCTAAAAGTCATAACTCGTGCTTCTAAACAAAGAAAAGACTCAATTGAACAATTTACAAAAGGTAATCGTATGGATTTAGTTGAAGTAGAAAATGATCAGCTTAAAATTTTAGAAGAATTTCTTCCTAAATTAATGGAAAAATCTGAAGTTGAAAAGTTTATAAAAATAAAGATTTCTGAACTTGAAAATATTGATTTAACAAAAAAGGGAATGTTTATGTCATCACTTATGAAAGACTTGAAAGGTAAAGCAGATGGAACTGTTGTTAAAGAATTAGTAGATGAATTATTTAAATAATATATTTTTTATATGCGTATAATTTTACATTGGATTATTTTATCTGTAGCAGTTTTTGCGACAACCTATATTATTTCAGGTATCTCACTTTCTAGCATGTGGGTTGCACTTATAGTTGGAGCATGTCTTACACTATTCAATATGTTTATTAAACCGATTGTTAGTATTCTAACTTTACCCCTAAATATAGTTACACTTGGATTATTTTCTTTAGTTGTGAATGGATTACTTTTCTGGCTATTAGGAACTACTATAAATGGTTTTTCTGTTACAACTTTTTCTGCAGCTTTCGTCGGAGCAATACTTGTATCACTAATTAACTGGATACTCAAGAAAGTATTTAATTTCGATTTCTAATATATGGAACATATTTCTGTATCAGCAATACGTAATTTTGTTGAGATACACGCAATAATTGTGTATCTCATTATTTTCTTGGGCGTTATAATTGAAGGAGAAATAATGGTTATTTTTGCTGGAATTTTTTCTCATCTCGGTTCAATAAATCCATTTATAGCTCTCACTTTTGTTTTGTTTGGAGGAGCAGCTAAATCAATCATCGGATATTCTATTGGATATGGACTTCAGAAAAATTATTCTCATAGACCATTCATATACAAAATGGAGAGGAGAATATCTTACTTTCTTCCAAAATTTAAAGAGAAACCTTTTTGGTCAATATTTACTTCAAGATTTTTAATTTTAGGTGTTGGTTGGTTTACTGTTATTTTTTCTGGTTATAAAAAAATTCCTTTAAAAATTTATGCTAAAGCTGAAAGTTATTCTCTGGTTATTTGGTCTATTGGAATTTTAGCACTTGGATATTTTTTTAGTTTTACAGCACTTTCAATAAGTAAAGATGTTCGTAAGTTTTTAGCTATAATTTTAATTTTCTTTATATCTTTTTTTGTTATTGAGAGAGTTATTGCTTTTATAGTAGAATTATTTAATTTTAATGGTTATCAAGAAGACGAAAAGTAATATGTCATTTTTTAATAAAAGGAAAATATGTGTAACTCATGATGGTACATTTCACTCTGATGATCTTTTTGCTACAGCTGTACTTTATATTTTAAATGATGGAAATATCCAAATCATTCGCACGCGTGACCAAAGTATAATAGAATCAGGTGATTTTGTTTATGATGTGGGAGGGCAATATGATTCTGAAAAAAATTTATTTGACCATCATCAGAAAGGTGGGGCAGGAATCCGAGAAAATGGTATCCCTTATTCATCTTTTGGTTTAGTATGGAAAAAATTTGGTGAGCAGATATCAGGGGATAAAGATATTTCTGACATGATAGATAAAAAACTAGTTCAACCTATAGATGCTATAGATAACGGAGTTGATATTGTGACACCTATATTTAAAGGCATTTTTTTCTATGGTGCTGATCAGGTTTTTTTGAATCATAAACCAACTTGGAAAGAAGGGGAAGAAAATATAAATTCGATATTTAGAGAACAAATGAAAGAAGTTGTTAAATTAATTAAAAGAGAAATCGAAGTTGCAAAATCTGATATAGAAGCTAGAAATATAATATTAGATAATTATAATAAATCAGAAGATAAAAGAATAATTTATTTAGAAAATTCTTTCCCAAGATATTTATATCAGAAAATTCTTTCAGGACTTCCTGAACCTATATATGTAGTTATGCCTAGTGGACATAGTGAACATTGGAAAGGAGAAGCTATTTCCATATCTCCAGAGACAATGGAAAGCCGTAAATTATTCCCGGAAACTTGGAGGGGACTTTCAGGAGAAGATTCAAAATTAAAAGAAATATCAGGAGTCCCAGATGCAGTTTTTTGTCATAAAAGTGGTTTTCTTCTTGGCTCAAAATCTCGTAGTGGTGCCATAGAACTTGTTAAAAAGGCTATAATAGCGTAATGTAACAATATAAGGCAAATGTAAAGCTTATATTACTTATATGTTTATTGACGAAATACAATTTCATGCAGAAGCAGGCCGTGGTGGAGACGGGGTTGTTCGTTGGCGCCGGGAGAAATTTATTGATAAAGGCGGTCCAAATGGTGGAGATGGGGGGCGTGGAGGAAGTGTATATGCTATTGCAGTTCAGGATATTAATTTACTTTCAAAATATAAACATAAAAAAGAATTTAAGGGTGACCGTGGGGATGATGGAGAGGGTGGCTCTCGTCATGGAAGAGATGGTAAGGATTTAATTATAGAATTTCCAGTAGGTTCTATTATCACTAATGTTGAAAGTGGTGGTCTTGTTTCACTTGATGAAGTTGGACAAAAAGAATTACTTTTAAAAGGTGGACTCGGTGGATGGGGTAATGAACAATTCAAAACTTCTATAAATACTACTCCAACTAAAGCAACAAAAGGTAAGCTAGGAGAGCAGGGTCATTTCAAAATAGAACTACAATTATTTGCTGAAGTTGGATTGATAGGATTACCAAATGCTGGAAAGTCATCACTACTCAATGCAGTAACAAATGCTGATGCTAAAATAGGTAGTTATCAGTTTACAACACTTGATCCAAACCTTGGAGATTTTTATGGACACATTCTCGCTGATATTCCAGGTCTCATTGAAGGTGCTTCAGAAGGTAAAGGTTTGGGAATAAAATTTTTGAAACATATAAAAAGGACACGAATGCTCGCACACCTAGTATCACTTGAAAATAGTGACCCTATGGAGATTTATAAGCAAATTCGTAAAGAACTTGGAGCTTATGATAAGGAATTACTCGAAAAAGAAGAAGTAATTATACTTACCAAAACAGACCTAATAGAAGATAAGAAAAAAATCGATAAAATTAAAAAAGAATTTTTGAAACTAAAAAAGCCAATATTTACTCTCTCACTTTATGATGACGAATCAGTAAAAGAATTGATAGATGGATTGGTAAAATTGTTGAGAAAATAAAAATATATTATAAAAAAATCGGAAGTTGGACTTCCGAATTTTTTTTTGATAAATTTTGTGCTTCGCAAAAATATGTGCCCCGTGAGGGAATCGTGAGTACACTTTCGGCCACAAATATTTTTCTGATGAAAAATTGTATGACTACGTGAGGGACCATGAGTACACTTATCGGTCCTTACAGGACCAGTATACCGAATCGTTTCGGCTAACACCGAAAAACGATTCGGATTTCGATTCCCTCACGCAAGCCAAGCAGTTGGCTTGCTACGGGGCACAAATAAAAAAAGAACAACTGGTGTTGTCTTTTTTTTATATGTGC
>JBBQGF010000007.1:0-35387 GCA_038322745.1 Minisyncoccia bacterium
CGTCTGAACAGATTATCAAAATTTGGAAAGAATTTAAATCCATACCACAAAACCTAAAACTTCCATTCGCTCCAATTTCACCAATACATTATAGCGAAGAAGAAAACCGACCTCAACCAAGGAAAGATCGTGATAACGACAAATCCATGGCTATCACATTGGGACGACTACGAAAATGCAATATATTCGATTATAAATTTATTGCACTTAGCCATAATACGGTCCGTGGAGCCGCAGGAGGTGGTATTCTTAATGCCGAGTTACTAGTTGCAAAAGGATATATAAAGTAATTAAAAATCATCAAAGTTTTACTTTGATGATTTTTAATTCTTAACCCTTGCTTTGATATCACCATCCAAAGTTTTTCCCAATATCTTCTGCTGATTCATGTTTACTGGCAACAACTATGTGGCCATTCTCGACAACTACTTTCATAGGTGACGAAAGCATACAGTGCTGAGCAGCAAGTGAAGTTTGATATGCACCAGTATCATAGACTACAATGTACATAGAACCCTCACTATCATCATTTGAATCATAATCAGGTAAAGTTACCACTCCATCAACTCCAGTATAGATATCATCAGAATCACAAGAAGAACCTGCTAACCAAACATCATTTAAACGTGAATCTCTTTTATTGTTTATTGGAGAAATAGCCCATTTTTGTCCGATAGCCCAAGTATCAAGAAGGTCATTCATAAAACTGCCATCAATAACATACCATTTTTTTGCTGGACTTTTTTTATTATTTATTGGTTTCGTATTAATCACTTTAAATACTGAAATCTGAGCTGGTGCAACAATATAGCGTCCCCACTCACATATTAGATTTGGGTGTGGAAGTTCTCTTTTTTCTGACTCTTTTTTAATTAATTCAAGAATTTTTTCCATTAATTTATCAACAGGATATCCTTTTGTTCTCATATAAGGGATGGGCATTCCTCCTCCTATATCAAGTGTATCAAGTGATGGATTTTTTTCTTTTAATTTAAAGAATACGTCCAACGCATATTTAATCGGACCAATTACATCTGAAAGTTTTTCAATTTGAGAACCGATATGATAATGCAAAATTTTTAAATTCTTAAATGAACCCATGTCGAGAATTTCTTTTGCAGAAAATCCAAAACGGTCAATAGGTTTATTCCAGTATGAACTAGCCTTTATAGGCATATCAAGTCTAATACCAACATCATATTTTGAATATTGAAGGAATTTAAGTTCATTTGGTCCTTCAATGAGTGGAAAAATTTTTACTCCTTTATGTTGAAGATCATCAATAAGATTTATATATTTATCAGTTTTTGGACCAGAACAAAGAATACGGATGTTTGGATTAAATGTTTCTTGTTCAAGCATTTTCTTTACAAGCCATAATTCGTTATATGAAGAAGTCTCTAAATGAGCACCTTCGCCAACAATAGACATAACTATTTCCTTACTTTGGTTAACCTTCATTGGGTAGTGATAAAAGAATTTACCTTTATATCCAACTTTTTTTGAAAGTGCTGCAGTTAAATCCAAGAAATCTTCTAGTCTTTCTTCAATAACAAAAGGCATCAATATCTCAAGTGATGTTCCAAATTTTTCTGCTAAGTAACGAACATTATATATATTGTGACCTTCTTTAATAATCAAATCCCCTTCTTTATTAAAATCAAAATATTGAGTATTAAAATCATTTACACCAAGCTTCCAAAGTTTCTTGGAAGCGATTGAACGTTTAGTCATTTCTTTATATCAAGCATTATAATGTGCCTGTGATAAATACTAATAATAAGACATATCATAACAAAATCAACAGATTTGTAAAGGAAAATATAAATAGTATTTATATCAAAAAATCAAAATCTCCCCATATAGGGCCTAAAACCCAATATGGGGAGATTTTGATTAATAAAAATTATAATCCTTCTTGTTTTAGTATTTCAACAAGCTCTTTATTTTTGCGAGATAGTTTGTTTGGCATGTCTATTGCTATATGTATAATGATGTCTCCACGTCCACGAGTAGAAGGAACGCCTTTACCACGTACACGAAGCATCTCACCATTATTGATACCTTCAGGGATTTTAACTTCAACATTATGCCCCTCTAGGGTTTTCAACTTATATGTCATACCAAGAAGTGCATCTGTAAGTTTTATCTTTAAATTCATAGTTAAGTTTAATCCATCACGAGAATATATTGCATGAGATTTAACATTTAATTTAATATATAAATCTCCTGATTCCCCATTTTGAATTGCCTCACCTCTACCATTAACTCTTAGAGATTCACCATTACTCACACCTGCTGGAATTTTTACTTTTATTTCTTCATCTTTCTTTTTTATTCCTACACCATGACATTCACTACATTTATCAGATGGAATTTTTCCTTGACCTGCACAATTTTCACAAGTTTTTACACTAGCAAAATTACCTAAAATAGAACGTCTGACTTCACGTACTTGACCTTGACCATTACAAACAGTACATGTATTCATTTTTGTTCCTGGCTTGGCACCTGAACCATCACATGTATCACACTTTGATTGTTTGTTTATATTTAATTTATGCTCTACACCAAAGATTGCATCTTCAAAAGATAAAGAAATTTCAGTAGATAAATCTCTACCTCTCTTTACTTTTTGCCGTCCACGTCCTCCGCCACCAAAGAAATCTCCAAATATATCTCCGAGATCACCCATATCAAATTCCATTCCACCATTTCCATTATTTTGGCCCGAGAAATCAAATCCTCCGAAACCTCCTCCAGGTTGTCCACCACCAAATCCACTTGGTCCATCTGCATTACCAAATTGGTCAAATGAAGAACGTTTTTTGTCGTCAGAAAGTACCTGATAAGCTTCATTTGCTTCTTTAAATTTAGTATCATCACCTTTGTTCTTATCAGGATGATATTTGTGAGCCATCTTATGAAATGCTTTCTTTATTTCATCTTTTGAAGCATTTTTTTCTACTCCTAATGTTTTATAGTAATCTTTGGACATAGTTTATACTTTAACATATTTTATTATAATAATCTTATAAATATATTCAAAAATAGTCTTATTGGAGAGGGTTTTGAGCACATCGGTGTAAAAACTTCAGAAAATTTTTAGTAAAAAATTTTCGTACTCACCAAGAAAAACTATTTGTTGAATATTGATTATTACTTACTTTCTGGATTCTCGTTTACTTCAGCTTCTTTGATTTCAGGTTCTTGTTCTTCTGGAATTTTACTTTCAGGTTGAGTATCTGTTTCAGGATTTGCCTTACTCATAGCTTCACCGATTTTTGACATTTCTTCTGAGAGTTCAGATGTAGTTTTCTTTATCGCTTCTATATCTGTTCCTTCTTTTGCTGTACGAAGTGTAGCTATCTTACCTTCTATTTCAGTTTTAATCTCAGGTGTAACTTTATCACCATAATCTTTGATTGATTTTTCGGCTGTAAACATTATCATCTCAGCTGTATTTTTTACATCTGCTAATTCTTTCTTCTTTCCATCTTCATCTGCATGAAGTTCAGCTTCATCACGCATTTTTTTGATTTCAGCATCAGTCAATCCTGAACTTGCTTCAATACGAATGGTTTGTTCTTTACCTGATGCTTTTTCTTTTGCTTTTACATTTAGAATCCCGTTTGCGTCTACATCAAATGTTACTTCTACTTGTGGCATACCTCGTGGTGATGGTGGAATACCTTCAAGAACAAATCTACCGAGTGATTTATTATCTGAAGCCATTGGACGCTCACCTTGAGTTATATGAATTTCAACAGAAGTTTGATTATCAGCTGCAGTTGAGAATATTTGTGATTTTGAACTAGGAATTGTTGTATTTCTTTCTACTAATTTTGTTGCAACTCCACCTAGAGTTTCAATACCAAGTGAAAGTGGAATAACATCAAGAAGAAGAACATCACGAACATCACCTTGTAATACTCCGGCTTGCACAGCGGCACCGAGAGCCACAACCTCATCTGGATTAATTGAACGATTAGGTTCTTTCCCAAATAATTTCTTTACTGCTTCCACAATTGCAGGCATTCTTGTTTGTCCACCAACTAGAATGATTTCGTGTATTTCATTCATTTTAAATGGAGATGCTTCTATTGCACGCTTTGTAATATCTATTGAACGAGTAACATATTCTTCAGCAAGTGATTCTAGTACTGCACGAGACATCTTCAAAAGTAAGTGTTTAGGACCAGCAGCGTCTGAAGTTATAAATGGAATATTTATCTCTGATTCCATAGTTGTTGAAAGTTCATGTTTTGTTTTTTCAGCTGCCTCTTTTAGACGTTGAAGAGCAAGGACATCTTTTGTTACATCAATACCTGATTCTTTTTTGTATTCATCTGCAATCCACTTAACAACCTTCTGGTCAATATCTTCCCCACCCATGTGTGAATCACCATCTGTTGATTTAACTTCAATAACATCATCACCAACTTCAAGTACAGAGACATCAAAGGTTCCTCCACCAAAGTCATAAACTACAATCTTTTCATTCTTTCTAGTATTAAAACCATAAGCAAGAGCGGCGGCAGTAGGTTCATTAATAATACGCTTCACATCAAGACCAGCAATAACTCCAGCATCTTTTGTGGCTTTGCGTTGTGCATCATTGAAATATGCAGGAACAGTAATAACTGCTTCAGTTATTTTTTCCCCAAGTTTTGCTTCTACATCTGCCTTAATTTTACTTAAAATCATTGCGGAAATTTCCTCAGGTCTTAACCATTTATCTCCCATCTTAGATTCAACACCACCAGTTGAACCCTTTTGTATTTTATATGAGATAGTTTTTTCATCTTTTTGAATTTCTGGATCTTCGTACATGTGTCCAATGAATCTTTTAATTCCTGAAATTGTATTTTCTGGATTAGTAACAGCTTGACGCTTAGCAAGAAGTCCTACCATACGGTCACCATTCTTTGTTATTGTAACAACTGATGGGGTAGTACGAGTACCCTCAATATTTTCTATTATTTTTGGTTGTCCACCTTCAATGATTGCGACAGCACTATTTGTTGTACCTAAATCAATACCTATTATTTTTGCCATATTTTATATTAGATTATAATTAATATTTTCTAATTAATAGAAATAGTAATTTAACCAAAATTAACTAATAATTATTTGATAAATTTGTGTTATTTTTATATAACTTTGTTATTATATACTATGTTAAATATTTTGACAAGTATTTCGTGGTCGCTAAATACTTGTCAAATCAATCAAAAGGTAATATAATTTAATAGGTATGAAAAAACCTTCATTTCAAAAGGCAATACTAAAAATTCTTTCAAATAAAAGGGTTATTGCTTTGGATGCTATACAAAAAGATATAAGTGATGGTATTATAGGTGATTATAATAGAGATAGTAAGACAAATTATGCAATATCTCGTTCAATTAAAAATCTTCTCTCAGATGGACTAATAGAAGCTTTTAACTCTGAACACAACCAATACCTAAGACTTACAAAAAATGGAAAACAAAGAATAAATAATATGGCTTTGGATTGTGAAGCAAGTCTCGTCTCAACTTCATGGGATGGATTTTGGAGAATAATACTATTAGATATACCAGAAGATAGAAAAAGTGAGAGAGATGCATTACGATATTTATTAAAAAAAGCTGGTTTTGCTTGTTTAAAAAACTCAGTTTGGATATCTATGTATCCATACGAATATCTCTTTACAAATATAAAAAAAGATTTAAATTTAAAAAATGAATTAATAATAATTGTTACTGATAAAATAGACGAAGAAACCGAAAAGGAATTCTTATTACTCTGTGGTTTAAATAAATAAAAAACAGCAAGGTATAAACCTTGCTATTTTTTATTTATTATACTCGTAAATATTTACTCTGGCTGGACGAATTATTCGTTCACCTAATTTATATCCAGTTTGTATTATTTTTTCTATTGTATGATTCTTTTCTTCTTCATTTGTAATAACCGTATCAATAGATTCATGAATTGCAGGGTTAAACGTGACTCCAATTTGATCAATCTTTTCAATCCCGGAATCTGAAAGACCTGTCATTAACTGAGAATATATATATTCTACGCCAATACGCCAATCTTTATCAACCTTTTCCCATGATTCTTTATTAGCAAAAGCCATATCAAAACTATCTAAAGTGGGAATCAAGTTCCCTATTATTCTTTCTTTTGCTAAGTTTGAAATATTTAATCGTGAAGAATCAACATCTTTTTGTAAATTTACATAATCTGCTTTTGCTCTCTGCCAACCAGTGAGATATTCTTCCTTGTCTTTTTGAAGTTTCTTTATTTGTTCTCGAAGTTTTTTTATAACATCTTTTGTCGGTAATGCTTCCCCATCCTCAGTACTATCTACAAAAGTTACATCTTGAAAATCATCATTATTTTGTGATTCATTTCCAATAAGAATATTTTCATCTTTTTTATCTTCATTTTCCATAATGCCTATTATACAGAAAACTAGACATTTTTCAATGTCTAGTTTTCTGTATAAAATATTTCTATAAAATCTGTGAGTCTGAATTTTCTTTTACAGGGGAATCCGTATTCATTGATTTAATTGTTTCTGCATTTGAAATTGGGTTTGTTTCCATATTTGAAATAGGAATTATAGGTGTAATGGGAATATTTGGATTACCCATCATTCGTCCTTTAGGATCTGGGCCATAATCATTATCTCCTATTGTTCCATCACTAGTAGTAAGTACAAATAACCAGATTGCGCCAATTATAGGAATAAATGATATTAATACCATCCAACCACTCTTATTTACATCATGAAGTCTTCTTACTGTAACAGCTAAACTCGGTAAGATTATTACTAATACGAATATAATGTTTAATATACCAAATGAACCTAATTTAAAACTAATAAATATATCTACAATAGATAAAATCATTGTAAAAATAGTTGTGAACAAATAAAACATCTAATATTCTCTTCTTCTGGCTCTACCTTCAAAGACATTATAATTCTTGAAACACTTTATAAATTCATCCATAATTTATTTAATTTTATTAATAAAATCGACAAAACTAATTTATATATTCTAATTATAAAATTAAATATTCAAATAAGCAAACAATAATTGAATTTATTATTTAATAAAAATAAAAACCCTCCATTTCGGAGAGTTTTTATTTTTATTATCTTTTTGACCATTGTGGGCTCTTTCTTGCTTTCTTGAGTCCGAATTTTTTTCTTTCAACTTGACGAGGGTCACGTTTAAGCATTTTTGCTTTCTTCAAAGTTGGACGAAGTTCCAAATCAAATAAAACAAGTGCGCGTGAGATTCCATGTCTGACAGCTTCTGCTTGAGCATGTGAACCACCACCTTTTGTAGTAACAACAACTTCAAACTTTTCAGCTGGAGATGCAGTTTCAAATGCACCAGTAACTATCTTCTTTAATTCAGGAGTTGGGAAATATTCAGTGAAGTCTTTTCCATTTACTGTATAAGTAGTTTTCGCTGCTTTATATAAACGAACTACAGCTGTAGCAGTCTTACGGCGACCTATAGCTCTAAAATATTCTTTTGTTGGTTTCTTTTCTACCATATAATTATTCAGTTATTGTTAAGCGTTTCATCATAAGAGGACGAAGTTTGTTTGAAGGAAGCATTCCATAAACTGCAAGTTCATATAATCCAATCCATCCTTTCTTCTCAACTATTTTCTCGTTTGTTTTTTGTTTAAATCCTCCTGGTTGACCTGAATAAGTCTCATGAAGAGTTTCTTTCATTCTTTTTTCAGTAAATTTAGTTTTACTTGCATTTTCAATGTAAACTCGAACATCAGCGACATTGTTTGCTGTATATTCAACGGAAGTCTTACCCATAAGAGCTTTCGCAGCTGCACTTGCAACACGTCCTAATACTTTACCTGTAGCATCAATTTTGTGTACTTTTGTCATATATTATATAAATTCAATTACTGCCATTTTACTTGCATCTCCACCACGAGCACCTAACTTTGTGATTCGTGTGTAGCCTCCAGTACGACCCTTGTACTTTGGAGCAATAACATCTATTAACTTTGTTGCTTCTGCTGTCAAATTATATAAACGAGAAATAACTAATCTTCGTGAAGCAAGTGTTCCTACATTTGCTTTTGTGACCATCTTCTCAATAGCTGGACGAAGTTCTTTAGCTTTTGCTTCTGTAGTTTCTATTTTTCCATGTGCAATAAGCGCCAACATAAGACCTTTCATTAAGGCATGTCTCTGGTTCTTATTTCTTCCAAATTTTCTTACATTATTACCGTGTCTCATATATTATTACTTATTACTATTACTAATTATTTAAGTGTTATACCATAACCCCCAAGAACTTTCTTTATCTCTTGGATTCCCTTATCTCCGATACCATCGATTTCTAATAAATCCTCTTTTCTTTTTCTAGCTACTCCTCCAATAGTGCGGATATTTGCACCAGTAAGAGCATTAAGTGTTCTAGTAGAAAGATCAAGTGTATCAATGCGTGTCTTTAGAATATCTGTAAATTCATTACCTTCTTCTTTGTTTTCATCTTTATCTTCAAAAACTTTTTCTTCAGTATCATTAATAGGTAATATATTTTTTACAACAGTAAAACCAACAATAGCCTGTAATTGTTCTACCATTATTACAATAGCTTTTTCAAGTGCTTCGCGAGGAGAAAGTGTACCATCTGTTTCAATAGTCATACGTAGGCGATTATGGTTTGTTTTATCTCCAACACGCATATTTTCAACTTCATAAGCAACACGACGAATAGGAGTAAAAATAGCATCAACTGATATAACACCAACATCATTCTTTTCTTTTTGATGAACATCTTTAGAAACGAAACCTAGACCTTTCTGAATTGTCATTTCAATATTTAAAGCACTCTTTGTTGTTACTTCTGCTATATAAGCATCTTTATTTAAAATTTCTACTTGTCCACTTACTTCTATATCACCAGCTGTAACAAGCTTTGGGCCTTTTATGGAAAGTTTAACAGTTTGAGGTTCATCTGTAAGTAAACGAAAACGAACCTGCTTCAAATGAAGTAGGATAGTTATAACATCTTCTTTAACACCATCTAAAACAGTAAATTCATGATCTGCTCCTTCAATTTTAAGTGAAGTAATTGCTGAACCTGAAAGTGATGATAAAATTATGCGACGAAGAGAATTACCTAGAGTATGTCCATACCCAGGGTAAAGGCCGTCAATTTCATAAACACCTTTAGTGTCTACTTCAGAAACGATAGATAATTTAGATGGTAATATTATATTTAAATCAGACATATGATATGTACGAGCAAGCTCGTAATAAATTATTTATTAAAAATTCACCATACGCTACTAATACATTAACGACTATAAAATTCAAGCACAGTGTTTAGATCAAGGAAACCTTCAATATTTTTAGGCTTACCGGCGACTGTTCCTGTGAGAGTTTCAGCGTTAAATGTTAACCAGTTAGGACAAGTGTATTCTTTCATTTTATTTACCATGTCGGCAAACATGACACTCTTTTGACTACCAAGACGAACTACTATAACATCACCTATCTTTACACGTTGTGAAGCAACTGTTGTTTTCTTTCCGTTAACTGTTATGTGTCCATGGGATACCATCTGACGAGACAGTCTACGTGTGTGAGCAAGTCCAAGTCTGTAAGTAACATTATCAAGACGAGTTTCAAGTAATTCAAAAAGGTATTCTGTTGCTGGAACTCCCTTGTGAGAGACAGCTTCTTTAACATAATTAGAAAATTGCTTTTCACTTATATTGTACATAAAGCGAACCTTTTGCTTTTCAACAAATTGAAGAGCATAACCTGAAAGAGGTTTAGGTCTCTTGTTTTTTGAATTCTTTGCATGGCGAGCTTCAGAAGCAGCAAATTTAGGTGTTTGACATTTTTCAAACACTCCTGCACCCAATCTTCTACCAATTTTATACTTTTTGACTTTTTTCATTTGTTATTTAAATTCTTAATTCTTAATTCGAGATTCTTAATTAAATTAGACTCTACGAGGCTTCTTTGGTTTTGGACCATTGTGAGGAACTGGTGTTACATCTCTAACTCCTGATATTTCAATATCATAAGCCATAAATGCTCTAATAGTTGGTTCTCTTCCTGAACCGACACCTTTGACTTTAACATCAACTTCTTTTATACCGAGAGCCTTAGCTTTCTCACCTATAACAGAGCCTGCTTTTGAAGCTGCGAATGGTGTTCCCTTTTTTGCTCCCTTGAAACCAAGAGAACCAGCTGAAGTCCAAAATAAAGTGTTACCTTCTTTATCAGAAAGAACAACTTTAGTATTATTAAAAGTAGCTTCAACATGAAGTGTACCAGCAACTATCTTCTTTTTAGGTACTTTTACTGATACTTTAGGCGCTGCATCAGCAGTAGCATCTACAGTAGCTTTTTTGTCTTCTTCTTTAGTTATAATTTTTATCTTTCCCATATGTATATTAATTAAGTTTTACTTTCTTTTCGGCGACCAGATGCCATTGTCTTACGTACATTGCCTCGGACTGTTCTTGAGTTTGTCTTTGTTCTCTGACCGTTTACTGGAAGACGACGCATATGTCTAACTCCTCTGTATGCTTTAATATCTTTTAATCTTTTTACATTGGAAGCTATTTCACGTTTGAGTGCTCCTTCGATTGACATAGTCTCAATAACTTTACGAATAGCATTTTCTTCATCAACTGTTAATGAATCAGCTTTTCTGATGGCATCAATGCCAACTTCTTTGAGAATTTTACGAGCTCGGGATATTCCTATACCGAAAAGTGCTGTAAGACCTACATCTAAATGTTTATTATTAGGGATTGTTATACCAAGAATTCTCATATATAATTATTGTTTTTGTTTATGTTTAGGATTAGTACAAATAACACGGAGATGACCTTCCCGTTTTACCATCTTACATTTTGCACATATTTTTTTGACTGCTGATTTGATTTTCATTTTATTCTTTATAAAGCAAAAGAAAATAGAGGGCTAACAACCCAGTATTTAAACTTTAGCGTTATCGAATTATACTACACTATTTAAATAAAAAAGCAAGTAGTTCATTAACCTCTTTTAATAATTCTTCCCTTTCCACCATATGGATCGATTAATACTTCAACTCTATCACCCAATAGGACCTTGATACGATGCATCCTCATCTTACCAGACAAATAGCTAAGGATGATTTTTCCATCACCTATATCTACTCGAAACAGTGTATTAGGAAGAGATTCTACCACGGTACCCATTTTAGTATTGTTGTCGTCTTTCTGATTCATTTAATGTTTTAATATCATAACAAAAATTTAATTTTTCGTCAAACTATTGATTAAACTTTACCTCTATTATTTTAGATTGATTTAAATCTTTCCAGTCAGTCACATATATTTTACCAGTAGATGAAGAGAAAAATTCATTTGGAATTAATCCAGGAGCATCAAAGATCTCAGGAAGTGAAACATCTAGATTTTTATATCTAACAATTTTACCACTAATTCCAAGATTATATAAATTATTATCTTTAATAAATAAACCATAAGAACTATCTCCTCCAATAGAAAATTTAGTAAACGTCATATTTCTTGTATCAATTTTAAATCCAGTTTTTTCTGTAGAATATCCAGTATATCCTGTATCTGTACCAGCATAACAATAGCTGCCTGTCTCATCTATATACTGACAAGCAATATCATCAGTTAAACTATAATTATCATTAAGACTAATACTAGTATAAGACATAACTCCATTTAAATTAACTTTAATAAAACGTGCTGGAGTATCCCAAACAGTTGTAATGTACATCTCTTTTCTATCTGCATAATTTACTAAGAAAGCAGAGTGTGGATAATAAACATTTGACCAAGGAGCTGAGCCTAAATTATCATTTAAATTTAAAGAAGCATAACGAGACCAATCAGATATTCTAATTTTAAAAACAGATGATGGATTCTGATTATATACAGCCCCGTAAACATAAATACCATCAGTCACAATTGGAGCTGACCAATCATTATAAAAATAAAGATCTTTATAAACTAATGACCAACTAGAAATATCATCTGGATTAATACTAACAATAGTAAGTTTTTTATCATTATCATAACAACTAGCATAAAGTTTATCATTTATGGGATCATAAATTAAATAATCAGCATTTGAATGTCCTGTTAAATTAACTGTTTGAAAATCAGTAAGATTATTTGGGTTATTAAAAACTGTGATAGTTGCAGGGGATGTTCTTGATGTAACGTAGAACTTATTTCCAATTTGAACAGTACCATGTGGATTTGAAAATATACCCGTTGAACTTTGATTTATTTTATATTCAGATGAAACTATATCTGAATTTATATATTGATCTTTTACTGCAATTACTTTTATATTTTTATCTTCATTTAAAATAATTGGCGTAGTATATGGGGTGCTTGATACTGTAGGATCTGTCCCATCTAATGTATAGTACATATTTGTACCTGCTGTTGGTGTAGTTATACCTATTTGTGTTCCAGCAGTAGAGGTATCTCCTACTAATTTAACTGTCAATGGTATATTCCCAGCTATAGGTGAAAAAGAAGGTGTTGAAACTTTTATAGCTGTAATTTCACCAGTAGTTATACTATAATCTACTGGTTTAATATAATTTACTGCATTACTTCCATTTAATGTATAAGAAACTGTTATTATTTTATTAGTTCCAACATTTGAATTATCATAATTAGCAACACTACTTACTGAAACAATATCATTACCAATAATTCCATTCAATAAACCTGAAGAAACAATAACAGATGTATTCTCATCATATATTTTAGTCGTTGTGATTGTTGGATTAGAAATAGTTAATTGAACAGCATTTGTTGCAGGGAAAATAGCGGAAACAATACCAGAATCAATATCATTAGTTGTTATAGCCCCATTTACATTAAAGTAATTATCTTCTATTCCTTTAAGTGTATATCTAGATTTAGGAATTATCTTAATGATGGCTTTATATGAAGTATTACCCGTAAATACAGTAGGATGACCTTCCCACTCTATTGTAGCTGTATATTGACTCGTATCAGTTATATTTTCGGTTGGCACAGCCCCAACAATAGGAATATTTATACCTAAGATATTTTTAATATTAATTGTGTGTTCAGTATCTCTAATAGTAATACCACTCAATACTATAGGTGAACAAAATATATTAATATTATTAATATTACTTTTATTTATTATTCCAGAACCATTATAAATAAAACATTTTTGAGCCAAGTAAATTGGAATTACTTTAATATTATAATTTAATCCATTTGCAAGCTTGGTTGGGAAAGTAAATTTATTTGAAATACTTGAATTAATTAAAATACTTTCGGCTTCATTATTTTCTAATTTAATTGAACCAACAAATCCAGAGATACTTCCACCAACATAATAGTCTTTAGTTGTATTATTAATATTTAAACTTATTTTTTTATTTATTTTTTCTCTCGTTAAAAAACCAACAATCCCATCTGGTGTAAGATTATTGTTTTTTTGAAATAAAATAGTAGCTTTTTTAGTTTTTATTCCAAAAAAAGCAGATTCATTTCCAGAAGAACCAACCCCAGAAAGAGATACAATATAATTCTCACCATTTAAAAATTTCTGTAACTCTCTTGCATCGGTATTAGATGAACCTATTTTAATATTTTTATTAAAAATAAAATTATTGTCAGCATAAATAGGATTAATTTGTAGTAAAAAAATTAGAATCGCAATTTTTAATATATTTATTGTTTTAAATTTAATATAATGCATTTATTTATTTTTTAGAATGATATTTATTTTATTTGAATTAGTAGGTAAGGTTGAAGACCAAATAGGCATAATATTAACTTTTGCAGATAAAATCCCAGGATCTTCTTTAAAAATATATGCTACATTATCTTTATTTTTACCAACAAGTAAATTTTGTAATTCATTTGAATTAGGTATCCAATCTAATTTTAAATTTCCAGTAATATCAAAATCAAAATTTTCAATTTCTTTATTTATAATCTGATTTTTATCTGTAAAATTAAACGACAAACTAGAGAGATCAAGTTTCTTTATTTCTGATTTTTCTTTTATTCCAATTTCTGGTAATAATTTATTTATAATCGATTGAGATAAATTATTTTCTTTTAGTAAAAAAGCTGAAAGTGTACCTATTATTTCAATATTTGTATTAGGATTTTTGGATGTGATGTTTTCTCCATAATTAAATGTAAACTTTACAGCATTTGGATATAAAATATATCCTTCAGGTACTTGAGCACTTAGTTTTCTCATTAATTTATCTTGAAGTTTTGATACATCGGCTGATTCTAAATCTAGCTTACCTTTTTCATCCATTAAATAAACTAATCCAACCACACCACCTGAAAGTGATGTTTTCAACTTACCATATATTTTATTGTATTTAGTTGTGTTTTTAAAAGAATTTATATAAAAATTAGAAGGAGAACCATTATAATTTTCACCTGTTAAAAATGAAGTAATTTCAACACTAATTTGCCCTGGAATAATTTTAGTATTATCTAAAGTATAACCTGGGATAGAAATAGTACTGTTAGTTTTGTAGCTTATACCTTTTTCATCTGAAATAAAAGTGCCTGCAATTATTTTTTGTGGATTTTTACTATATTCGTTATATAGAGTTATTTCACCCTTAGCTTTCTCAGATGCATCAATCGATGAAGTTAGAACAATATCCTTATTCTCCTTTTCTGAAACAATCATTAATTCAAAAGGAATATTATTTTTATTTTGAGATGCCATAAAAACTTGGTGCTTTAATTCAAATATTTTATTCTTTGGAACTATGGTGACATTTGCACTTAAGAAGACTGTTGATAATAAATATATAGCTCCAATAATTAAAGAAATAATAAAACAAAAAATAATTGCTTTTCTAATATTAGTTTTTTTACTTGGTAATTGTGGAGTCTGAAATATTCTTTGTGTAGAAGATGAAGTACTTTTCTTTTTATTTAAAAAATCGTATTTTGAAGATGAATTTTTAAAATTTGGAAGTATAGGTTTATCAGTATAAGTAGGTGCGGCTTTTATATCAACACTTTCTTGTGATTTTGTTATTATTTTCTGATTATTATGAAATTTAACATCTTCTAATTTTCTTCTATTCATACAATTCCATTTTTCTCATAATACTGATAGATTCAATCATTAAAAAAGGGTCACATGTACTATTGTTAACATCACACATAGTTAAAAACTCTGGTCCATCAATAGCAATTAAAGTAAATTTCTTATTAGGGACCATGGATTGAATATACTCTTCATTATTAATAACTTTTACAAAATAATCTTTTACATCCTTATCTATAGTTAAAAACATTACATTTGGAAGTGTTAATGTACGTGGCAAGGTGTTTATACATTCTCTGAATGAACTACCCCAAGAATCCTCGATAGATTTTAAGATTGGTATAAGTTTATTCTTTTCCTTTTCAGACAATGTACCTTTACTGTATAGATTAAATAACTCATATGCATCGCGTAACTCTATATTCATTGATTTACAAATATTTCGAAATAGAGTTTTTCTTCCATAAGGAAAAGAAAGTGAATCTTTTAATATACCTTTTGATACCACACCAACATCTGTTACTTCACCACCAATATCTAACAATAAATATGAATCTTGGTTCATATATTTATCACGAACTGAAAGATAAGAAGAAACCATAAACGAAGAAAATGATATAGGTGTATGGTGAAAGCTTTTTGAAATTGTTTCTTTAATTTTATCTAAAAATAACTTTGGTGAAAGAGATATTACCATGTTCATTTCTATAGATTTTGTTTTTTTACCTAGTGGATTATTTATATTATAACCATTCAAAGATACACCGACTATTGGATGCTCTATTACTTCCGGGATACTCTCTACCTCTCCATATTTATTTTTATATATAACATCAAGAGAAGAAATTTCTTTATTCAATAAATCATCAATAATACTTTTAGTGAAAGTAAACGAACGTTCTTTGGACATTTTTATTAATCTTGTTTCTGAAAGGTACCATGGTGAAGCAAGGACACAAACTATCTCATCTGGAGCACCTAATTTACTTTCATATATTGAGCGAGATGCAAAACCAAGAGCGAGAATCATGTCTTTCATAAATACACTAAAATCCAATTCTTCTCTGTCAACAATATCAGTACGTGTAGTTTTAATTATTTTTGGTAAGGTTTTATTATCACCATATATTCTGACAAGTGCTCCTCCGACACTTCCTGAACCAATATCAAAAACTGCGATAAGCTTATCTTTTTTTAATGTCGAAAATAATAATCCCATAATGAATATATTATACTATAAAAAATAAAAAAAGCATCGAATATTTTAAGTTACGATGCTTTTTATTAAATTGAACTATTTAAAGTTCCTGGAAGTTATTCACCCTCATAAATGGAAGATTGACTGGATTATTTCGGTTTCCGAAATATCCCTTAATCGTTCCAAATTTTTCAGATAAATCTCGTCCGTGGTGATAAGTGTCTTGATCCATAATCAAAGTAATAGTTTTTTTGGATATATACCTTACATTGTTTAAGGTTCCAAAATATATTTTAACTTCAATTGTTCTATACATACCACAGTTTGTATAGTACCATTGTTGCTCAAACTGATTATACTCTCCATCGCAACCATCTGATATTTCTTCAATGGTTGAAAAATAGCTTTTTTCAACCCAGAATTGGTTAGAATTCTTGGACAATGGAAGTGGAGGATTGTCAGTTTGCTCAATACCATTTAGAGCAAAATCATCTTTTTGACAAGACTGGAAAGAAACACTTAAAAAAATTACAACGAGCAATAAAATAGCACTTTTCATCTATTTAAATTTTTAGATGATTAATAATATTTCCCTCCTTCCTCAGTAATCAAGGTTGGTACAGGTTAGTGTATTTAGTATCACATATAATTTATCTTGTCAATAGATAAATTATTAAAAATTTCCCCCAGACCGGGACTAGGGGAAATATTTTATAATTAATAGATAAATTACTCAAGTATTGCCTTTATACGACGAACTCCTGCAGAACTAGCCTCTTCTTTTTGAATTTTGAAATGCCCAAGTTCTTTTATATTTTCAACATGAGGCCCACCACAGAATTCTTTTGAGATAGGATTCCCTTTTTCGTCTTCCACAAAATATATTGATACTATTTCTGGATATTTCGCACCGAATTCCATTTGAGCACCAATTTTCTCAGCTTCAAATAAAGGCATCTCTTTTCGAATAACATTTAATCCTCTTTTTATTTTGTCATTAACCCAATCTTCAACATTTTTCTTTTCTTCTTCAGTGAGTTTATGATCGCAAATAAAGTCCATACGGAGACGCTCTTCAGTAATATTACTCCCCTTTTGTTTTATATCTCCTGATACAATTGCTTGTAGCCCTGCAAGTAGTAAATGGTGTGCTGTATGAAGTTTGATAGTTTCATTACTATGATTAGCAAGCCCACCTTTAAACATCCCAGCAGATGAGGTCTGTGAAAGTAAAACATGTTCTTTCATTTTTTCATTAAAATCTTTTATATTTATTTCTATTCCTTTTTCTTTTGCTAGTTCTTCTGTAAGTTCTATAGGAAATCCATAAGAAGTAAATAGAATAAACGGATCAGTTCCTTTTTCAAATTCTTTTAATCCATTTGAAAGTGTTTGACGGAATTTATTTTCTTCTTTTATAATTTCTTCTTTTATTAGATTACTATTACTTTCCAATTCACCATAAGCATCTTTATATTTTTCTATAATAATATCTGATAATAAAACTAAAGAATCATCTTTTAATCCTAATTTATCTGAAAATCTTATTACTCTACGAAGTATTCTTCTAAGAATATAACCTCTGCCGTTATTTGATGGTAGCACTCCATCACCTATCATAAAAACTGCAGTTCTCATATGGTCCGCTACTATTCTCATTTCTTTCCTCGTTTTCACCCAACAAATATCACCATCTTTTATGTATTCTATATCCGATTTAGTACCGTATTTAAGATTTGATAATTCTTCTATTTTTTTTATTGATTCATTAAATAAATCTGTTTCAAAAACAGTTTCAACACCTTGTTTAACCATTGTAATTCTCTCGAGCCCCATACCTGTATCTACGTTATGAGATACAAGTTTTCCTATAATTTTCCCATCCTTCTTTTCATATTGCATAAATACGTTATTCCATATTTCAACAACTTTTCCACTATCATCAGCTTTTACAAATTCATCGTGAGTCATATCACCAAGTGCTATATCATTACCATCATAAAAAATCTCTGTATCTGGACCACAAGGACCATTATCCCCTGCTTGCCACCAATTATTTTTAGCAGGTAAAAAATATACTCTATGTGATGGTAAATATTTTTTCCATAAATCTGCAGCCTCAAAATCTCTAGGAACATTCTCATCTCCTTCAAAAACAGTTATATACAACCTATCTGGGTTAAGTCCTAGTCCTTCAGTATGTGAGGTTAAAAATTCATAACTCCAATCAATAGATTCTTCTTTAAAATAATCTCCGAGTGACCAATTGCCAAGCATTTCAAAAAAAGTTAGGTGACGATTATCACCAACCTCATCGATATCTCCTGTTCGAACACATTTTTGAGCATCAACTAATCGTGTTCCCATAGGATGCTTTTGCCCAAGTAGATATGGTACCAGTGGTTGCATGCCAGCAGTATTAAAAAGAACTGAGGGATCATTCTCAGGTACAAGAGAAGCTGAGGGTATTATTTTGTGTCCTTTACTTTCAAAAAATTCAAGGAATTTAGAACGAATTTCATTTGATGTCATCATATATTCATATATTATACTAAAAATACTAAACATAAAAGCCCTATTGTTTTTACAAAAGGGCTTTTATGTTTTTAATCTAAATTTTCAGTATTATTATTTTTATAAAATTTACTTTCCTTAATTAATTTTTCTATATACCACAAAAATATGAATATAAATAAAGTAAGTACCATCGCAATAGTAGCTATTTCAAATAATCCAAGTCCAGCTGCCATACCTATACCAGCACAAACCCATAAACCTGTTGCGGTAGTTAATCCAACTAGTTTTGACTCTTTTGTAAAAATAATACCTGCTCCAATAAAACCTACTCCAACTACAATTTGAGCAACAATCATTAATGGATTCATACCTGGATAATTAGCATAAATTTTAACCATTTCATTTGAAACTATTACAAACAACGCAGCACCCATAGATACAAGTGCATAAGTACGCATTCCTGCTGTTTTATGTGCCCAAACACGTTCAGTACCAATAGCCATTCCTAATAATAATGCTACAGAAAGACGTAATATAATATCTATTGTAGCTCCATCAATAATATTTTGCATAAGTATATTATAGCACGCGATGTATAATTTTTAATAGTAATAATTTATAATTAATATCAATTATTCAACGATTCCTCCACCTAAACATATATCTTTATCATATACAACAACAGATTGACCTTTATCAACTAATATATTTTTCTTGAAAATAATTTTGGAATTTGTACCTTTTATATCATGTATTTTACAATCTAAAAATTCTCCATGATAACGAATCTGTGCTGTGTACTTTTTATCAGCTTTTGGTACTTCATTAATCCAATTTGTATTAATAACACTTATTTCGCATAGGTCCGACCTAGGCGAAATAAGTGAGGAAGTCGAATTTGATACTGTTAATGTATTATTATCTATATTTTTTTCTATTACATAATAAGGTAAACTTTCATTATTATTCTTTGAAATTGAAAATCCGTGTCTTTCACCAAGAGTAAAAAATATTGCTCCGTCATGAGTTCCTATTATTTTTCCTTTATCATTTAGAACTTCTCCCTTTTTTGAATCTATATAATGTTTCAAAAAATCTTTCATATCAAGAGGCCCAAGAAAGCATACACCTTGGCTATCTTTCTTTATCGCAGTTGGAAGTTTATATTTAACAGCTAATTTTCTTACTTCAGTTTTTTTTAAATGTCCTATTGGAAAAAATGTGTGAGCTAAATCATATTGTGTAAGAGTCCAAAGAAAATAGGATTGATCTTTTGAAGAATCTGGTGATTTTTGAAACATAAAAGAAATATTCTTTTTCGAGCTGGTCTGGCACTGCTCCCCAACCTCTCGTCCGAAGACTCGAGAAAAAGAATGTTTCCTTTCTGTTTTTGATTCATAAAAATTTTCTTTACGAATAGAATAATGCCCTGTTGCTATGTAGTCTGCTCCGTGCTCACATGCGAATTTCCAAAAGACTCCAAATTTTACTTCTCGATTACACATTACATCAGGATTTGGAGTATTACCCTTTTTATATTCTTCTATCATATAGTCTGCAACACCTTTTTTATATGCTTCCTCTGCATCACATTCAAGAAATGGAATATCAAGATGCGCACAAACTCGCATAGCATCACGCCTCTCATCACGCCATGTACAATCAATAAAATCCGGAGTCCATGTACGAATAAAAACCCCAACAACATTATATCCTTGGTCTTTTAAAAGTGCAGCTGCAACAGATGAATCTACTCCACCTGATACTCCTACAAATACAGTTTTATCTTTATTATCTTTCATAAAATTGTTTATTTTTGAAAATGAAATAGTCTTTGAGAAATGTCTTGCACAGGCTATCGAGCCGAGCAGAACAAATTTTCAGCTGAAAATTATGTGTGCATTTCAGGAAGAGCTATTTTATTTGAAAAAATCTACTATTCACTAGAATTATTTTCTACTCCATCTTGCAAAGATGCCACAAGGAAGGAGTTTTTTACTAGTACTTTCTTCTATTACTAATTCTCCAATCTCTATTTCTCCCTTATAATCTTTCATCATATCTATAAGTACATTCTGATATGCAATAGGAGAATATCCAGCAGTATATCCATTAATCAAAACAAATAAAGGGTCATTAGATAAAACTTGTTTACATAAATCCATAAGTTTCAAAAAGTCATCTTCAATTTTCCAAATCTCATCTTTTGGACCATGACCAAAAGAAGGAGGATCCATAACAATAGCATCATATTTTCGTCCTCTTTTTATTTCTCTTTTTAAAAATAAAATAACGTCTTCAATAAGCCAACGAATAGGTGCATCAGTTAGACCTGAAAGTTCAGCATTTTCTCTGGCCCACATTACAGCATTTTTAGATCCATCAACGTGACAAACTTCCGCTCCTGCTTTCGCGCATGCAAGCGTGGCTCCGCCTGTATAAGCAAACAAATTTAAAATTGAAGGTTTTCTGATAGCGAAATCCTTGGAGAATTTTTCATGGTCTGGTGAACCAACCCGAGGACCTGAAAAATTGTCCAAGGATGTAGCTTCCTCATTTTTAATTCTTAATTCCTCATTTTTAATTATCTTCTCCATCCATTGCCAATTCGGAAGTTGCTCCGGAAAAAGTCCTGTATGTTTAAAAGAAGTTGGTTTTATTGAAAAATTTAAATTTCCAAATGATATATTCCAATGATTAGGAATTCCATTTTTTGTAACCCATTTTGCTTTTGTCCCATTTCTGACAAATTCTAAATCTGCTTGTTCCCAATCTTTATCATCTAATGTTTTTTTCCAAATAGCTTCAGGGTCAGGACGAGATAAAAGATACTTACCATATCTTTCAAGTTTCTTACCATCACCTGTATCTATGAGTTCATATTCTTTTTGTTTGATTGTTTTTAAAATCATAATTATTTAACATTATTTAAGATAACGAGCAATATTACTTCTATGTGCACTGAAATCCTTTGCATAGTGTACTTGACCAGAGTCATCATGTAAATAGAAAAGATAAGGTGAATTTATAGGTTTTAAAGCAAACATAATAGACGATAATCCTGGATTACTTATTGGTTTTTTGGGCAAATCTGCATTTTTATAAGTTGAAGGAGCGGCATCCACCTGAAGAGGCATACCGAGATTAATTCTTTTCCATAAAATACCTGAAATAATTGGTGAATCTTCTTTACCATTAGCTTCTTTTTCTAAAATAGAAGCCATTATAATTATATCCGATAAACTTTTCCCTGAATCTTTAATTTCTTTATTTATTGTTGATATTCTCTTTTTAAAATTTATTGTTAGCTCATTTAATATTTCATCTGTAGTAGTTAAAGGATAGAAAAAATATGTATCTGGAAAAAGATATCCTTGTTTTGACCTCTCATCAGATAAAAATAAATCTCGACGAAAAATTTGGATTTTATTTGCTAAAATATCTGCCATCTGTTCATTTGTAAGTCCCTCTTTAAATGTTACTTTTATTCTATCAACACCATGGATACCTCTACCTAATTGTATTCCTACACTCCATGGATTTTCACCTTTTTTAAATAAATAATCTCCAACTGGTATTTTTTTATCTGATGAAATAATCGAAATATATATTTTTAAAATAAATGGATATTTTATAACTTTATATTTTTTTAATTCATCAGTAATCTTTACAAGAGAATCATTTGCTGATACATGTATAACAACATCTTTATCTCTAGATGGAATAGATGTTAAATTAAAAAAAATAATAAGTAATATACCAAAAATCAATCCTATATTTAAAATAGATTTATTTTTTGAATTTTTTTCTTTTAAATCCACATTAAAATCACGATTGATGGAATTATTTTTTATATCTTCATTTATATCCATAGTAAACTTTTATATAGGTAAATTTGAAGGTGGTTTTGCAATTTTTGACTCAATACGCTTGAAGCTTGGAGTTTCTGAAACCATACCAGGAAAATGAAATAATGTTGCAAGTTCTTTAGTTGAGATAACAAATGGTTTTGGTTTATTTGAAGGAAAAAAAGCAGATAATACTTTTGGATAATCCATAGCATATTGAAGAGGTGGATGAAAAAATACTCTCATTCTATAAAAATCAAGCATTCTTTTTTTTATTTTATTTAAAGCAAGACCAGTAGGATCAGACCAGGGAGCATCAAACTGTGTAGCATTGATACGGTTAAGTTCATTTATTGAAGGGTGAGCATATTGACGGAAAAGAAGTCTGACTTCACGACGTAAATTTTGGAATTGATCTTCAGAACAAAGTCTTTTATCCGACAGAGCAATTAATCTTATTCCGCAGTCAAAATGAATTTCAGCTGTATTTTCAATGATTGCATTAACAACAGGTTTTAAGTGTTCAGGAAGAAAAACCTGTCTAGCAGTAGGAAGCTCTGGTTTATCAGCATCATGTAATCTTACAAAACCTTCTGATAATTTATCTATAAATTCTAGTGCACCTTGATTAAAATCTACATGCTTACCTGTTTTATGACTATGATATGTTTTTATACTCTGGCGAACTACCATTTGTATCCAAACTTGTTGACCAAGTGGTAGAGACCCAAGATATTCAATAGTTGGTGTTATTGGATCTATTTTAAATTCTTCTTTAACTCCTGTCTTCATTTCATCACCAAAATCTTTATAGGTTTTAATTGGGAGAAAATCTTCTCTTAATTTATTAAATTCACAACCCCACATATTCCAATCTCCATCCTTTTTATAATGTGGTACATGAAAAGCATAATCATCTACTTCTACAACTTTTGCTTGTGGATACTGACCATATATTTGTGTTTCTATCAAATTACGCATACGGGTTGGTGTACGAATAAAGAAATGAACTCTACCATCTATTGAAACGATCTCAAGAGAAAACCAAAACCAAGGTGCTCCTTGAATATATTGTTCCCAAAAACCTTTCATACTTTTATGATATAGTGCATTTGAAAATATAAGTTCCATAGCAGCAGGTGTCTTTACTACATCTCTTGGAACTTGAATCTCAAGTAATACCCATTTTATTCCCATTATAAAACGTTCTTGTCTATAATGATGCCATAAACTAACGGCAATATATGACAAAGGTATTGGCATTAAATATCCAACGACAACAATCAACATTTGTAGAAGATTTAGATTATGTGTGTTGAGAAAGTCTTGTATCATGAATTAATTGCTAGTTTTTGTGACTAGTTATAGAATATTAAATTAAAAAACTCTAAGATTGGGTGAGTTAAAAAATCCTAATAATACCGCAATAAATATAATTCCTATTATTATAAGAATAATATTTATGAAACCGTGATTATACATACTGATATTATATCACAGAGTTATGGATTAAAGAAAATATCCATTATAACATTTAAGTTATAATAGATATTTACATTTTATTTAAATAGAAGTGTATAAGCCAATCTTATTTTTCTTGAAATATTTTACATTCTGAAGATTAACTAAAATTGTATTCTTCTTCAAATATCTTTCTTTCATAACTTGATCAACGATATCTTCTTTAGACATAGGACCATTCTTTTTTAAAAGCTCTTTAATGACCTCACGAACAACACCTGATTTATATCCCCATTCAGAAAGCGCATATATTCCTCTACCTACCAATACAAATCTTGGGTCTTTAATTAGTTCATTGTGACATGTAGCAGTATGACATTTTTTATCAAAAGTATTAGCTACGGCTTTTGCAACTTCTCTAAAATGCATTGGTGAACCATGTTTACGCATCATTAGAAAAGCGTAGTCTTTTACTCCACGAGTTTTGATAGAAGAAGAAGTTGATTTACCCCATTCACCAAGTGGATTCTTACTAAGAGTTTTTGACATAGATAACCATCTCTTTGCAATTTCTTCTGTTTTATATATTTCTGCTAAATCTTTTACTTCATCTAAAAATTTTGCAATAAGTTCTCCTTCTGGAATAAGTTGGTCTTCTGTTAGGTTTTCAAAAAGATTTTTTAGTGACTTATGGACTTCTTGAGATACATCAGCATCAACACTCCAACGAGTTTTGAAAACTCCATCTTCTTTATGTTTAGTGAATTCGTCACCTAGAGTGAGGTAAAAGTGAAGATTATTTTGAGTTAGTTTGTCTTTTGAAAGATGATTTAAAAATTCTTGTTCGGAGACAATTGCACCTAGCGTATTCATTAATTTCTTTAATTCATCAAATACTGCTTTTTCATTTTTGAAGGATTCTGATTTACGTATTAAAGTAAGTGCTGAATTTTCAATCTGACGTACACGTTCACGTGTAATACCATACTTTTTACCTATTGCTTCAAGTGTTTTTCTCTCTCCATCTAAAGTCAATCCAAAACGATTTACAATAACCTCATGAGCACGTGGCTGTAGATTCGTTAGGATACGCTTTGTTACTTGTTTAGGTTTAAATGTAATAGTATTAGCCATTTTTTTCAAAAATTAACTTGATAATTATTTATACTTTTTTCATAATATCATTACTATTTAATAAAGTCAACTATCTATGAAAAACCATTATAAATATTGTGTTTTTACTTTTTTAATGAAGCTGTTTTAGCCTTTGATCTATCTTGTTCAGTGAGAAACTTTTTACGAAGACGTACATTTTTAGGTGTAATTTCAAGATATTCATCATCAGCCATAACTTCAAGAGCACGTTCGATTGAAAGTCTGTATGGAGGTTTAACATTCACTGCTTCATCTGTTCCAGATGAACGCATATTTGAAAGTTGTTTTCCTTTTGTAGGATTAACACTCATTTCATCACCTTTGGTAACATTTCCTATAACCATACCTTCATATACTTCATCTCCATGTTCTACATAAAGTATCCCCCTTTCTTGAAGTGTCCAAAGTGAAAATGCTGCAACTTTACCCTTAACCATTGAAGTCATAGAACCTACATCTCTTTTCTTTATTTCACCAGCATAATCTTTAAATCCTATAAATCGTGAAGCTAATATTCCCTCACCTTTTGTATCAACAACAAACTGTCCACGATAGCCAAGTAATCCTCTAGTTGGAATTTCAAGTAACATTCTTGTTATGCCTTCTTTTTCATGCATGTTTGTAATCATTCCACGACGTGCTGTAAGTTTTTCTATAACTGAACCAGAAAATTCATTACGTACATCAATAGTTACTTCTTCATATGGTTCTAATTTTTTACCATCTTCTTCTTTTATAATTACATGAGGTTGAGAAACCTGTAATTCATAACCTTCACGACGCATATTTTCCAATAAAACTGCAATATGAAGCTCACCTCTTCCGTAAACTAAATATCCTTCTTGAACTTCTTCTTGATCTGGTGTATCAAAACTAATGCGAAGACCAACATTTATTTCTAATTCTTTTTCTAATCTTTCTCTAATCTGACGACTAGTAACATATTTACCTTCACGTCCAGCAAAAGGAGAATCATTAACTAAAAAGTTTAGAGAGATAGTTGGCTCATCAATAGCAATAGAAGGTAGTGATAGTGTATCTAAATTATCACAAAGTGTCTCTCCTATAAAAACATCAGGAATTCCAGCAATCATTGCTATGTCTCCTGTAGTCAATAATTCAACTTCATCACGAGCAATACCTTTGAATGTAAATATTTTACTGATACGAGCATTACGATTACTACCATCTGGATTTTTTACAATAATAGTAGTACCAGTTTTTACAGAACCTCCATATACTCGAGCAATAGCCATACGTCCAAGAAAATTATCATATCCTAGATTAAATACTTGAGCTTGAAATGCACCATCTTTATTTATAGATGCTTCAGGAACTTCTCTTAATATTAAATCAAGAAGAGGTGTTAAATCATTTGATTCATCTCCTAATTTTAGAAAGGCTTTACCTTGTCTCCCTATAGCATATATAGTTTTAAAATCTATTTGTTCTTCATTTGCACCTAGCTCTAAAAATAATTCAAGAACTTCTTCGTGTACACGATTTGGATTTGCTGCTGGTTTATCTATTTTATTTATTACTACTATTGGTTTGAGTCCAAGTTCTAATGATTTTTTTAAAACAAATCTCGTTTGTGGCATAGGACCTTCTTGGGCATCAACAAGTAGGAGAACTGAATCAATAGCACGAAGAACGCGCTCTACTTCAGAACCAAAATCAGCATGTCCAGGAGTATCAACAATGTTTATTTTAGTACCTTTGTAGTTAACTGAAGTATTTTTAGAATAAATAGTAATACCACGTTCAAGTTCAATAGCGTTAGAGTCCATAGTGACCCCTTCTTCTACCATCCCGCATTGTCTCATGAGTTGGTCAGTTAGTGTTGTCTTCCCATGGTCAACGTGTGCTATGATTGCTATATTTCTAATTTCTATTTTTTTCATAATTTTAATAAGGTTTTCTCTAAAAGAGGTGAAAAATAAAATCGCCAATTGGCGAAGCTTATTTTAATATATCATACTTTTTTGTTTTTGTAAACAAAAAAGCCCTCAAATCTAGGATTGAGGGCTTCTAAATATTTATTTTATTAATTTTACAATATCGTGATAAGTAATGAATACCATTAGAAGCATTAGAAGGCTAAATCCAGCTACATTTACGTAGTTTGCAATTATTGGTTTAATTGATTTTCCTTTTATTTTTTCGATTAAAAGAAACAATAACTGTCCTCCATCAAGGGCTGGAAATGGTATTAGATTTATTACAGCAAGGTTAACAGAAATAAGAGCAGTAAATGATAATAAATAAACAAATCCAAATTTTGCAGCATCTCCAACAACACCAACTATGCCAACAGGTCCAGTTACTGCAGACATATCCCCCTTACCAGTAACAGCATTAGCAATTAAATTATAAAAACCAATAGCAGTCCCTATTGTTAAGTCTGTAGTTAATTTAAGACCCTCCCAAACTGCTTTATGTACAGGCAATTTCAAAGTTCCTATTATATCCATAGAGATACCAATAGTAGGGATACCCTGTGAATTATTTACTGGGGTAACAATTGTTTCTTTCTCTTCTGGACCCCTTAAATATTTAACTGAAATATTTTCATTTCCATGTTTTTTAACAAAAAACTGAACACTTTCAGTTGAAGGAGTTTCTGTGAAATCCTTATCAGTTTTCAACAATAAAATTTTATCACCAGTTTTAAGTTCTGCTTTTTCTGCGGGGCTACTTTTTATGACACTAGTAACAGTAAGATGTTGATTATTAACTACAGCTCCTTTAGGTGACATTCCAACAGATGAAGGTAATCCTGAAATATATCCAATAGAAAGTAACATCCATGCAACTAAGAAATTCATTACAACCCCTGCAAGAAGTACAAGAGCACGAACATATCTAGGTTTATCAGTAAAACTTCTACCTTTATCTTCTTCGTTTACAACTTCATCATTACCACCTTGTCCAAAAATTTTTACATAACCACCAAAAGGCAAAGCATTAAAATTATATGTTGTTTCACCTATCTTTTTACCAAATATTTTAGGTGGAAAACCAAAAGAAAATTCATCTACTCGTATTCCAAATTTTTTGGCAACTATAAAATGTCCAAATTCGTGAGAAACTATTAAAATTAGTAAAATTGCTATAAAAATTATAATACTCATTTTTCTATAATAGCATATTTAAATTTATATCCGAAATTAATTAGCCCGTCGCAAAGCGACGGGCTAATTATAACTTAATTCATTACTTCAATTTCTTTTTTTGCAAATATTGCCTCTAAATTCCTATTTGATTCATCTACTGTTTTTTGAATGTCATCTTTTGCTCTCTTTAAATCATCTTCAGACAATTCTCCTATTTTTTCATTTTCAGCTTGTCTTTCTAATCTAACACTAATACGAGCATCTTCTAATTTTTCTTTCAAAATCTTAACTAATTTTGCACGATTCTCAGTTGTAAGCATTGGAAAAATAGCACGAACTCCATCACTATCAGAAACAACTGATAAACCTAAATTTGCATTATTAATAGCAGTTTCTATGCTTTTTATTTGATTTTTATCCCAAGGAGCTATTCGTAAAGTCTTTGGGTCTTCTATCGATACACTTGCAACATTTTTGATTGACATAAATGAACCATAACTCTCTACCATAAGAGAATCGAGTATCATAGGAGTAGCACGCCCTGTATGCACAGAAGCATATTCTTTTGATAACCAATCTTCAATTTTTCTTAATTCTGATTTTAAACTTATTGTATTATATGTCATATATATTGATTTAATATTAATTTACCTTATTATTATAACTTATTTTATATTTAGAAACTAGAACTTATTCACTATAAACTAATCTAAAATTAGAGCAATATGTTCTAAAATCATTTTTACACTAGCTCCTGGTGTAGATAGATAATCTCGACAATTTTTTAATTCATTTAAAATAAACTTCTCATTTTCACTATTTATATTATTCTTCCATTTCACGTAAATAATTCTTTCTAAACTATTAACTAATGAGGTAGCACGATATCTAAGACCTCCACTATTTTCATCGTCTTTAAATTCTTTTATAATATCTGTTATTTTTTCAATACGATTAGCAATAGATGAATTTAAAAATTCATTCGCATAATCATCATTTTGTATATTATTATCTACAATATTTTTAATTAAGTGTACTCTAGATAATATTGTATCTAATAGTAAGGATGAGTCAGGAACAATAATAAAAAAATGAGTATGTTTGTTTGGTTCTTCAATTATTTTTAGTAGTGATTGTTCTGCTTCACGATTAATAAACTTAGCTCCTATTATACAAATTTTCTTTCCACCTCCAACTGGCATATTTCTATGCCATTCTTTAATTCTATCTCCATCTGAAATTGAAAAAGAATCATAAAGTTCTATAAGAAAATCTGGACTTTGTTTCTCAATATCTCCCCTTTCTTCCAAAAATTCACGAAGTAAATAAGGGATAGTATCTATATTACTTTCTATAATATAACTATGGTACAAATCTTTTGGAAATAATTTACTAAAATCCATATAATTATTTTGCTTTAAAATGGGAAATAATCTAAAAGTTCACCTGAATAATAGAATTCATAAGATAGACCTCCAAATGTATAATCCTTATCATTTATAGTTATAGTAGAACCACCAACTTCTGGAGACTCTTTTGGAATTGATTTATTAAAACCAAGATTAAATAATGTAGCTAATACCTCAGGCCTTTCATTTATAGAGTATCCTGCTAACTCCCATTGATGCATTATTTGTTTAAGAAATATCGCAGTATATAAATATGAATAGTAATGATTTTTATTATCTGTTAATCTTGCAAGTAATTCTGTTTCGGGGTCTAAATCACCATAATTAAATATATCCTCATAATCACTACCCAAATAGAAAGGACTATTTTTATTTTTAAGATTACTTTCTATAACTTTTGCTGTTTCAATCTTGACTCCAGCTACTCCATATGAAAACTTTGTACCATTTCCAAGTACTTTCATGGGTTCAAAATATTTTTTATAAGACTCACGATTTGCAGTAAAGAATCTAAATTGCTCAGAAATAACTGATGATATAATAATTCTAGCAGATACACCAGAATCATGACTTGCTTGTGTTATAACATCTTTATCTTTTATAAGAGCATCACGAAGAGTTTCCCATTCAGTAGATGCCATCCAACTAAATACACTAGCGCTAGTAGGATTATCACCAAGAAATGAGATACTATTCCCAATTTCAGAACATAAATCTAATTTACTTTTTAAAAAAGTATTATTATTTGCTGTAACCAAAACTATAGCATTTACCATTTTATCTGCCACTATTGAGTTTTTTGTTAACATATAAGTATCTAAAATTCTTTTACCATTTTCAGGTAGTACTGATGAAATAGTTATTATTTTACAACTAAGTTCAGGACTTAATTTTTCAGAATTTAAAAGAGTCGATGTTTTTTTAATATTTGGGAACCTTTGTGTTTCTTTTTTAACATCATTAAAAAATTCATTACGTGAATCTATACTACCTTTAACGTCAGTTAAATGAAGTCTCATGGCTACATATACACCTGCGAAAACAATGCCTATTAAAGCAAATCCACAAACAACAACAATAATTATTATTTTTATTACTTTTTTAGTTTTTAAATTCATTTTTATTTTTTACTAAGAATTGTTTTTTTATAAGTTTCTAAATGATTAAGTGCTTCACCTGTACCTTTTACAACGCAAAGTAATGGGTCATCTGCAACACGGGCTTTTACTCCTGTTCTACGGTAAATTAAATCAGATAAATTACGAATTTGTGATGAACCACCGGTCATTATTATACCATCATCTATAATATCAGCAGCGAGTTCTGGTGGTGTTTGAGACAAGACATCTTTAATTGCAGATATCATAGATCTTAATTCTTTATCTATTGCCCTAACAACTTCATTAGTTGAAATTTGTGCAGTTCTAGGAAGTCCTTGAATAAAATCTCTACCTTTAATTGTAATTGTTAGTTCTTCTTCTAGGGGAATTGCAGCACCTATTTTTATTTTTATAGCTTCTGCTGTTCTATCTCCAATAGCGAGATTAAAAGTTTTTTTAATATAATCAGCAATAGCTAAATCAATTTTATCACCTGCACATTTAACTGAAGTTGATGCGACAATACCACCAAGTGCTATAACCGCAACATCTGTCGTACCTCCACCAATATCCATAATCATATGACCTTTCGATTCATGAATAGGAATACCAGCACCAATAGCCGCCAATATTGGTTCTTTCACAACATAAGCGTTTGAAGCCCCTGCACGAACAGCTGCTTCAACAACAGCACGACGTTCTGTAGAAGTGATACCTGCTGGAACAGAAACCATTACATCTGGTTTAAATAGATTATACTTACCGAGAGTTTTTGTTATAAAATAATGAAGCATAGCTTCTGTGACGCGATAATCTGCTATTACTCCATCTTTCATAGGACGATAAACTATTATATTTTCGGGTGTTTTCCCTATCATGTCTTTTGCTTTGAGACCAATAGCAAGTATAGTATTATCTTGTTCAGAAACAGCAACAACAGATGGTTCGTTTAGAACTACACCCTTCCCAGGTAAATACACAAGTGTATTTGCTGTTCCTAAATCGATGCCTAATTTTTTAGAAAATATTGCCATATAATAAATCTACTATAGCATAAATAATAATAAAAAATAAATTATATTTATACTATATATTGCGACACATATTATTACTATTATTCTTGAAATATTATGCTAACATATAGATATGTATCTAGTAACTGTAATACCAATACAAAAAGGGTTTCAAAGAGAAAACCTAACATATTTCTCTCCTACTGAGATTCCGCTAGGTTCTATAGTTTCTATCCCCATGAGATCAAAAACTGCAGATGCTATTGTTATAAATATAGATAATGTTCGTGATATGAAATCTGATTTAAAAAAAGCAGATTTTCAATTAAAAAAAATAATTGAAGTTAAAGGTAATTCTCCATTTTCTCCTGCATTTTTTTCTGCTTGTGAAAAAATAAAAGATTTTAATATTAGTAACACAGGAAGTGTCATCAAAACACTTCTTCCATCAATTCTGCTTGATAATTTAAAAGAACTCAGAATAAATAAAAAAGACACTTTTGAAAAAGAAAATGATATAGTAAAACAAGAAAAATTAATTTTTCAAGCACTTACTCCTGACAGATTGAGTTGGTATAGAACTCTCATACGTGAATCTTTCGCAAAAAAAGAATCTGTATTTATATGTGTTCCTACTAGATATGATATAGAGCAATTCAAGAATGAATTAACCAAAGGAATTAGCCAATATGTCTTTTCTTTTCATACTGATATGGGAAAGAAAAATTTAATTAATACATATAACTCATGTGTTGATGAAATCCATCCAATACTTATAATAGGAACTGGTAAATTCCTGTGTATTCCAAGAAGTGATATAAAAACAATAATTGTTGAACATGAAAGTTCTAGCTCATATAAACAATTTGGAAGACCATATATTGATATTCGTTCCTTTGCTGAAATATTATCTTCTGTAAATAAAATTAAATTAATTTTTGGAGATACACTTCTCCGACCTGATATACTCCATCGTCATGAAATCGGTGAACTTGGTGAAGTTGCATCTCCTATGTTTCGTTTGCCTCAAGCTGAACGTCAACTAGTAATTGATATGAGGGACGAAGTTGATGAAAAAGGCAGTAAGAAATTTTCAACACTTTCAAATACAACAAAAAAAATGATTGAGCATGCTATAACTCATAATGAATCTGTATTCCTTTTTACAATTCGCAAAGGGTTAGCTGGAGTCACTGTATGTCATGATTGTGGACATACTCTATTATGCCCTAATTGTTCTACTCCTATTGTTTTATATGGCTCAAAACAAAGAAATGCTACTAAAATTGTAAATAATTCTCGTATATTTATGTGTAATAAATGTGGGCATAAAGAAACAACAGAGGTCAGATGCCCAGAATGTTCAAGTTGGAATCTAACACCTATAGGTATAGGCACAGATAGAGTATATGGTGAAGTTAGTGAATTATTTCCAAATACTAAAATAATACAAATAGATAAAGAAACAACTACAACTGAAAAAGAAGTAAAAAATGCAATGATAGAATTTATTAAAAATCCAGGCACTATTTTAATAGGTACAGAGATGGCTTTTTCATATATAAATACAGAGATAACACATAGCGCTATTATTTCACTTGATGGGTTGCTTTCAATACCAAGTTTTAATATTACACAAAAAATTCTACATGTTATAGAGAAACTTCACGAGATAACTACACGTAATCTTATTATTCAGACAAGAATTCCTGAAAATCCAATACTTCAACATATACTTAGTGGTAATGTTCTACCTCTATATCGTGAAGATTTAAAAGAAAGAAAACAATTTGGTTATCCACCATTTAAGAGATTAATTAAAATATCTTTTACAGGTACAGCAATTGATACAGAAAAAGCAAGAGCATATATAGATAAAATTCTCGGAGGTTATGAGCCACAGATTTTTAGTGCTTTTGTTGGCAAAGTAAAAGGTCAGTATGTAACAAACACTGTTATAAAAATTGACTCTGATTTATGGCCTTTAATTATTGGGGATAAAAATATAATAAATACCCATTTATTTGATGCGCTCAGTCACCTATCACCAGCATTTTCTATCAATGTTGACCCAGAAGATTTGTTATAGAAATAAAAAATCACCCAGAGCGAATCTTTGGTGATTTAATTTATTTACTAATTAAAGTTATTATGGTCTAAACCATATATGTTCTAAGGTGCAAGGTTTATCATTATAAGTATGAGCTATACTTCTAATAAATTCTTTATCGGTTAATGACATTATCTGACAATTTTGGCTACCAATCAGTATCCTACTTTCATTATTTAATAATGACCATTTACCATCTGCGAATTGAACTCCGTTAGCGTGAGTAACTTGATAAGTTCCATCTTTTTTTAATGAATATATATCAGATAATTGTTCATTATCAAGAATATAATATCCTTGAATTACTCCATCTTGAACAACTCTTATTCCTTTAAGTTTCCAAGTTGCCTTAGTGAGCATTTCCATTTTTTTAGAAATAAAGCTTACTTCAACAACTTTATTTGAAAGTACATTGGTTACAGAAAATTTATTATCTGTAACGGTTTGATCTACTCCATCTACTTTTGCTGCAACTAAATTATAGTTGTCATTAACTGTAATGGTATAGATTTGGGTCTCTCCAGCTTTTACACTGACTACACCGCTCGGATTAATTGAACCACCGTTTCCGGCAGTAGCAACAATCGTGTAGGTTATCGGAGTTGGTTCGACAATAACCTCTTTCTTGCATGCCACGAATACGAGCATACAAAAGACAATTGCTAAAATTGATTTCATAATATTCGATTTTTTTAAAGATTTCAGTTGGCTGATAACAGTATGATATATCATGTTGATTTTTTAATGAAGCAAAGATGCAATAAAAAAATCACCCAGAACGAATCTTTGGTGATTAAATTTGTATTACTAATTAAAGTTATGATTATGGTCTCCAAAATGTTTGTCTTGGATGAACAATTGCACCATTAGGATGCGTTGATTGCTGACCACCTTGATAAACAAAGTTTTTGTCATCAAGCTGAGTTATCTGATAGGTGAAACCACCAATTTTGATGTTTTTACCATATAGATTCCAGTTTCCATTTGCAACAAGAGTAGTTCCTTCTTTGTTAAAAACTTCATAAGTCTGGCCTTTAAAGATTCCAGTTACTTTATTAAGATAAAGATAAAAACTGTTAGTATAATCTGATGGTGTTGAAGCCAAAACCAAACTATCAACAAATTGATTATTATCTACTCGGTAGAATTCTATGCTTTTCAAATGCCAAGGTGAATTGGCTTTTGTGATGATAGCTAAATCTTTGTTGATAAAGCTTACCTCAACAACTTTATTTGAAAGTACGTTGGTTACAGAGAATTTATTATCTGTAACAGGTTGATCTACTCCATCTACTTTTGCTGCAACTAAATTATAGTTATCATTAATAGTAATAGTGTAGATTTGGGT